>NZ_BAAAZH010000001.1:0-161119 GCF_039536805.1 Nocardioides fonticola
GACATCCTTCCAGCGAGGAGCGATCCTCACAGGTCAGGCGTCAACCAAACTCGGGGCAGTCCCGTGCACCGCCGCGAAGCGCAGTCAAGGCGGCGCCGAATCCGTCGCCGCCATGCGAGCGATCCACCTCCACGTGCCCGGCGGCTCGGAACCACCGCCCGACAATGCCCTCTCCGAACAGACTGCTCTTGGCCAGAAATGCCGGCGTCCTGCCTTGCGCGAGCACCATCTCGGCGATGAGCAATGGGTCCACATGAGACACGTGGTTCGCGGCAAGCACCACCCCGCCGCTTGGTGGGATCTGGTCAAGTCCACGCCAGTCCCGACGTCGCACCAGAATCAGCACGGGCTTGCAGACCAAGAAGGCCACCCACCACGCCACGCCCCAGTCAGGTCGCGTTCCCGGCGACATCACCGAATTCCCGCCATGGGCTGGGTCCAGAGGTAGTCGGTGCTCACGTCGGTGCCGGTCATGTGATCATCTCCGATGTCGCCGTCATGCGGCGCACCGCAAATCCTGCACAAGAGCCTGCCCTCGGGAATGAGTGCAGACCTGAGTCGGTCAGCCCCCGCTCCTCGATGCCAATCCCGGCCGCAGTAGCCGTACCGCACGGGCGGCGCTCTCCCAGTCGCATCCGCCAGCCGTCCTCCGCGAACTCGCGGTGGCGTTCGCGATCGGTCCTCAGCGCAGATGACCAGCCGGCATAGCCCCGCGAACCTCGGGATGTCGCCTCAACGATCCTCAATCGCTCCGACCCATCCCTTGTTCGGCGCCCGCGGCAAAATGTCCAGGACCGACCACCACGAAGGTGGCCGCGGCCGACCCCGCCTTCTGGCCGGCGTCGTCCCAGGCGTCAGCATGGAGTAGCAGTCGACGTCCTTCGCGCTGGGCGACCTGTGCGGAGAATGTGTAGGGACGGTGTAGCCGGAACGGGGCGTGGTACTCGATGGTGAGGCTGCGCGTGACGGCGAGCGAACCGACCGTGTAGAGGGCGAATCCGAAGAGGTCGTCAAAAGCGAGGGCGACCGCTCCGCCGTGCGCAATGCCAGGGGCACCCACTTGAGCATCGGAGAAGCGGTGGACCGCCTCGACGCCCGTCGCGGTGCGCACGACCTGCAGATCCAGGCCGGCGGGATTGCGGGGCCCGCACCCGGCGCAGTCCGGGGAATGGGGTGGCAGCCTCTGGCCGATCTCCACCGTGTCCTGACCTGCGAGGTGCTCCGTCCACCGCGAGATCACTCCCACGTCACCGGGCAGATTCCCTTCGCCGCCGCCGGCGGGCACCTGCCGGTCGCCATTGTCGAACACTGCCGCCACGCGTATCACTCCTCTTCTGCCGTCCAGTCTCGCGCTCTCCGAATGGGCCAAGGTTTCTCAGATCTCGATGACGGCCAGCTCGCCGTCGGCATGCAGGGAGCGCAGGCGCTTCTTGTCGAACTTGCCGACCGAGGTCTTGGGCACCTCGGCGACGAAGCACCAGCGTTCGGGCAGCCACCACTTGGCCACCTTGTCCTCGAGGAACTCGCGGAGCTGACTCGGCGTGGGCTCTCTGCCCTCGCGGACGACGACCACAGCCAGGGGCCGTTCTTGCCACTTCACGTCCGGGACCCCGATCACGGAAGCCTCCAGAACGTCAGGATGGCCGGCAAGCAGCAACTCGAGCTCAACAGAGGAGATCCACTCTCCACCGGACTTGATCACATCCTTAGTCCGGTCGGTCAGCGTGACGAAGCTCCGTGAATCGATGCGACCGACATCACCGGTGCGGAGCCAGCCGTCGTGGAACTTCTCCCCGTGGTCCTCCTCACCAAAATAGGCACCGGTGATCCACGGCCCGCGCACCTGCAGCTCCCCCACCGCCTCGCCGTCGTGAGGAAGCTCATGGCCGGCGTCGTCGACAATCCTCAACTCCACCCCAGCCACCGGACGGCCCTGGGTGGCACGCAGACGCCACCGCTCCTGCTCGTCGAGGGACGCAGAAGGTCGCGCAACGGCGGCCAACGGCGAGGTCTCGGTCATCCCCCACGCCTGGAGGATCTGGACCCCGTACTTTTCCTCGAAGCTCTGCATCAGGTGCAGAGGCACCGCTGAGCCACCGCAGGCAACCAGGTCGAGCGAAGAAACGTCGTGGCCCGGGTTCGATTCCAGGTAGTTCAAGACGTCGTTCCAGATCGTCGGGACCGCACCGGCGATCGTCGGCCGCTCTGCATCAATCAGTCGCACCAGCGGTTCGGCCTGCAAGAACCGCTCAGGCATCAGCAGGTCGGCACCTGCCATGAATGCCGCGTAAACCAGGCCCCAGGCGTTGGCGTGGAACATTGGCACGATCGCGAGGATCCGGTCACCACAGCCGATTCCGAGGCCGTCGGCGGCGCAGGCCGCCATAGAGTGCAGGTAGGTCGACCGGTGGCTGTAGGCCACGCCCTTGGGGTTGCCGGTGGTGCCGGAGGTGTAGCACATGGCCGCTGCCGAATGCTCATCGAGGTCTGGCCAGTCAAAGGTCTCGGGCTGAGCAGCGATGAACTCCTCGTAGCCCACGACGGTGACCCCCTCGCGGCGCAGAGGGGCGAGATCGGCGCCACCGGTCACCACTACGGTGTGCACGCTGCTGATCTGCGGCAACACGGGAGCCAGCAGGGGCACCAGACTGCCATCGACGATCACGACCTGATCCTGGGCGTGGTTGCCGATATAGACGAGTTGCTCCGAGGTGAGGCGAAGGTTCAAGGTGTGCAGCACCGCTCCCATGGAGGGCACCGCCAAGTAGGCTTCCGCGTGCTCCTGGTTGTTCCACATGAAGGTCGCGATGCGCTCATCGCCCGTGATCCCACAGCCTCGCAACGCGTTGGCCAACTGTGCAGCCCTGCGGCCGACCTCAGCGAACGTGCCCACCCTCACGGACCCGTCGGGCTGCAGGGTCCGCACGGTCGCTGAGCCATGGACGCTCGAGCCGTGGCGCAGAATCGCCGTGGTCGTCAACGGGACATTCATCATCGTGCTCTGCATGACATTCCTTCATCGTGAGTACATTCGAACGGACAGCGATCCGGAGCGTTCGCTACGCGTCCGGAAACAGCGCCGATCAGCGATCTGTGGTGTTCAACGAACGTGCGGCACGTTCCAGGGACTCGACCAGACGCAATTCGACCTCCGGCAGCTGACTCGCCATCGAGGCCACCGTGTCGACCCGAGCTCGAATAGGGGCTTCGCGTTGGATCGCGGCGCGTGCGGTGGCGGTCCAGGTCTGCGCACAACGGGCGGCGGCGACCGCAAGCTCTGCGGTCGCGGGGTCGCCGGTCAGCCGTGCGACCTCCGCGCACCCATCGGCGAGCAGGCGTCGGAAGAGCCCGCCACCAGTGCCTGCCTTCTCGATGAAGGCGCCGAGGCTGAACAGGAGGATCTCAAGTTCGTCGTCGGGAAGATCGGCCCAGGTCTCGACGTCGTCGGCCAACTCAGCGACCGCTGCCAAACCCTCGGCGCCGACCGCCGCCGTTGTGGGATCGGCGATGCCGTGCTGCGACGGATCGCGCATGTTGACCGCAGACTGACTGAAGGCGCCTGCAGCCACATCCTCAATCGCGGGGAGCGAGCGGGGCCAGGTGATGCGGTACGTGCAATGGCGCGTCGGCTGCGGGAAGGCCGTTGAGGCCCGTGCCCGAGCCAACGCTTCGAGTGGGACCTCCTGCACCTCGGCGCGGTCGTTGTCCACGACGAAGGCGATCTGCTTGGCGTCGTCGTAGCCGATCACCACAATGTCGTGGCGGCTCATTTGGAGCTGGACCCGCAGGTACGGCAGTTCGGCGATGTCACCCCACACGAGGCTGGGTCGGCCGGCGTCGACGTCGTCGCGAACCCACGACCATCCCTCATCGGGATCGTCGGTGGTGAGAACCTGCACCAGACCGCCGAGGCGTACAGGCAAGTCGACTTCGAAGTCGGCGCCTCGTCCCACCAGATACAGCGGGGGAACGAGTTCGCTCGTTCGGAGGTAGGACAGCCCCAATGCGCCGCCGAGCGCGAACACCAGGCCCTCATCGGGCGGTCCGTCCCACCCCAGACCGTGCCAGTGCAGAAGATCCCGCATCGCACCCGAACCGCAGTGCCCCCCCATCCGATGGGGGTAGTCCTGGATCAGGGTCCTTTGGTGCATTTGATGTCCTTCTCGTGTGGCCGGATGGTTCGGAGATGGGGGTTAGTTGTTCCGGATTCGATCCAGGTAGGCCTGGCGGGCACCCATGTCGACGTCGTCGAGGAACACCGAGTCCGTGCCCAGGGCCGAGCCAAGCCCGGCTGCCACCCGTCCGGGCACGAACTTCATCGCCGCGACCATGCCGCCGGCGAGGCGGGTGACGCGTACGAACGGACGGGGGCGCTCGATCAGGTCGGCCGTCGCCCGAGCGATCTCCTGGGGTTCGGCGTTGCGCAGTCCCTTGGCTCCGGCCGTTCCGGCGACGAGCTCGGTGTTGGTAAAGGTCGGTCGAACGGTGGACAGTTGGACCCCAGACTTGCGATATTCCTGTCGGGCTGCCTCGGTGAACCCGATGACGGCGAATTTGGTGCCACAGTAGGTTGCAAGGCCCGGCACCGCGAGCTCGCCGGCCAGCGACGCGGTGTTGATGATGTGTCCGGTACGGCGCGGCAGCATGCGCTGCAAGGCGAGCTTGGTCCCGAAGATCACTCCGAGGACGTTGATCTCAACCTGCCGGCGAGTCACGGCGTCGTCCTCCTCGTGTGCGTGTCCGGTGGGCATGATGCCCGCGTTGTTGATCAGCACGTCGAGAGGACCGAGCTGCTTTTCGACCATGTCGAGGAAGGCCCGAAAGGAGTCCGGGTCGGTGACGTCGAGACGAGTGACGACAGTCACCCCAAGCTCGTCTGCGGCCTCCTTGGCACGTGTCTCGTCGACGTCACCGATCGCGACACGGTGGCCTCGTCGGATCAGCTCCTTAGCGGTCTGGTACCCAATGCCGCGGGCTCCGCCGGTGATCGCGATCGTCTTGGCTGCCATAGGTGTGGTGGGCGTCGTCACTTGCTGTGCTCCTTGTTCATGCCGAGGCGCTGACGCAAGCCGCGCCCGGCGGCCGCGCGCAACACCTTTCCGGCGATGGCCGTACGCCGGGAGGAGTACGGGTACCACGTGAGTTCTCGTGCCAGCACGGGGAGCCGCGGCTCGGTCACCGCTCGGACCCGGCAATACTTGTGCAGCCCGTAGGCTCCTCCGAGCCGGGCGCCGATCCCCGAGGCCTTCCAGCCACTGTGGGGCAGCGTCATGGCGAAGAGGTTGCTGAAGACGTCGTTGATGTTGACCGCACCCGCATCCAAGCGTCGTGCGACGCGCCGCCCGCGGGCGTGGTCGCGCGTCCACACCGTCGCCGACAATCCGTAGGGCGAGTCGTTGGCCAGTCGGATGGCTTCGTCTTCGTCGGCGACGCACATCACCGGGATCGTGGGGCCGAAGGTCTCCTCGGTCATGCAGTCCATCGTGTGATCCACGTCGACCAGGACGGTCGGCGCGTAGTAGTTCCCGGCCGCGCCCCGGATGCCGCCGGCCAGGACCTTGGCACCGGCCGCGACTGCCTCGCTGACGTGGCGATCCGCGATGTCGACCTGCCTCGCGGTGACCATCGCGCCGACGTCGTCTCCTGGCGTCGCACCTTGGGTCAGGGCTTGCACCCGCTGGGCCAGGCGAGACACGAACTCGTCGTAGATCTCTGCCACCACGTAGACCCGCTCGACGGAGATGCAGACCTGCCCTGCGTTGAACAGGCCGCCCCACGCGACACCCTCCACCGCACGAGCAAGATCGGCGTCCTCGAGCACGATCGCCGGGTCCTTGCCGCCCAGCTCCAGACTTAGCGGCTTCAACTGCTCAGCACAGCGGACGGCGACCGCACGACCAGTGACAGTGGAACCGGTGAACTGCACAAAGTCAGCGGCGTCGACCACCGCTGCACCGGTATCGCCGGCGCCCACGACATGTGCCAGAACCGGTGGGGCGCCGATCTCTTGCCAACCCTCGATGACCCGCGCGCAGGTCAGCGGAGTCTCTTCCGAGGACTTAGCCAGGACTGCACAGCCGGCAGCCAAGGCGGGTGCTGCGTCCATGAGGAAGAGGGTGATCGGAAAGTTCCACGGGGTGACAAGGCCGACGAGGGGGTAGGGCTGGTAGGTCTTGGACAGCCGCTTCGGCAGGCTCAGCAGACCCGAGGACCGGACCTTCTCATCGGCGAGAAAGTCCGCGGCATGGTCGGCGTAGTAGGTGATGAATTCGCACGACGCAGTGGTCTCCACGAGTGCGTCAGGGCGCACCTTGCCCGTCTCGGCCTGCAACAAATCGGTGAGCTCATCGGTGTGAGCCAGGATCCAGTCGCGCCACCGACGCATCCACCGCGCACGCTGCCGCGGCCCAGCCTCGGCCCATGCGCGTTGGGCGAGGCGGAGCTCGGCCGCGATACGGTTCACGGCCTCCCGATCGTCCACAGGGACGGTCCTGACCAGCCGGCCGTCGGAGGGGTTCCGCACCTCCAGGGTGGCTGCTGTGGTCGTCGTGCTCATCGGGCCTCCTGGGGGCAGTGGGACCCGCGGGAAGCTCCATCGGGCCCGGTCTGGCTTATGGGTTGCGTGGCGAAGGCGTCATCGACCGGATGCGCGGAGGTATCCACCATCGGTCCATACGTGTCCCGAAGTTCGGCCAGGATGGCGGCCAAGGGCAGGTCGTCGAAGACACCACGCTCGCGGATGTACTCCATGTGTTGGGTGCCGTCCGCAGTGAAGGCGTGCATCAGTGCGTCGTGTTCGCCGTCGAATTCCACTGGAGGAACACCGAAACGCGCACACAACTCGGTGTTGAACGCCGGGGTCGCCTTGAGCCACCTACCGTCGACGTAGAGGCTGCTGTATCCGTGATAGACGAACAGGTCGGTGCCGCCCATGCGCGCTCGCAATGCGTCGGTCTGCAAATGATTGCGGACATCGGCGAAGCCCAGCCGCGCCGGAATCCCTGCCGAACGGCAAACCGCGGTCAATAGCACCGCCTTCGGAACGCAGTAGGCGCGGCCGGCCTGGAGGACGAAGCTCGCCCGGTAATGGGCCGGATCGTCCGAAACGGAGTACGGGTCGTACCAGACTCGGTCGCGTACGGCGGTGAAGAGCCGTATCGCCTTCTCCTTGTCGGTACTCGCATCACCGATCGCGGCCGCGGCGAACGTGCGGACGGCATCATGCTCGATGTCGAGGAACTCGGTCGCCTCCAGGAACGACACCGGCGCCTGACTCACCTGCGCTCCAGTGTGATCGGCAGCCCATCGACGGGAATCGGTAGCGAGGTGTTGTCCCACCTAGCTTCATAGTTGTCCGGGACCGTCCAGGTGTAGTTGCGCAGCATCTGGTGCAGGATTGCCTTGACCTCAAGGGTCCCGAACTGAAGACCGATGCACTTGTGCACCCCACCGCCAAACGGGATCCACCCGAAGCGGTGCTGCTGGTCCTCGCGCCGCGGCTCGCTGAAGCGGGCAGGGTCAAAGGTGTCGGGGTCGGTCCAGTACGACTCGTCGAAGTGATTGACCGCCGGAGCCACGGCCACCAGGGTGTCCGCCGGAATGTGGTGTCCTGCGATCTCGACGTCCGCGGCCGTCTTGCGCATCACGATCGGCACTGGCGCGACCAGGCGCAGGGTCTCCTTGATCACCAGGTCGAGAGTCGCCAGCGACTCCAGGTCGTCGATGTCCGGGGTCCGTTCACCGAGTTGGTCGGACTCGGCCCGAGCCCGTTCCTGCCACGCCGGGTGCTTGGCGAGGAAGTAGGCGGCGGCCGCAGTGGTGATGGTCGAGGTGTCGTGGGCCGCCATCATCAAGAAGATCATGTGGTTGATGACGTCCTCGTCGGTGAAGGCGTCGCCTTCAGCCGTCCGCGCATGACACAGGCCGGCAAACAGGTCGCCGCCTTGGCCGTTGCGGGCCGCGGGCAGGTGCCGCGCAAAGTAGGCCTCCAGCAAGGCCCGCCCACGGACCCCGGCTCGCCAGCGGGTCCCCGGCAGCGGTACGCGGACGATCGAGCTCGCTGCGCGGACGGTGGCCACGAAGGCGTCGTTGATGGCGTCGGTGTCCTCGCTCCCGCCCCGCCCTGCCATGAAGACCTCCGTGGCGATGTCGAGAGTCAGACTCTTCAGCAGCGGGTAGATGCGCGTGGACTTGCCTGTGGTCCACGCGGGGATGTTGGCCTCCAACGTCGGTCCGAGCTGGTTGACGTATCCGGCGAGCCGATCACGGGTGAACGCCTCCTGCATGATGCGTCGGTGCATCTTGTGTTCGTCGAAGCTCATCAGCATCAGACCTCGGTGGAAGAAGGCGTCGATGAGATAGGTCCACCCGTCCTGGGAAAAGGACTTCGCCTTGGTGGTCAGCGCCTCCTGTGTGGCATCCGGGCCGGCTACGACCACCATCTTGGTGCCGAAGGCGCCCATCCAGGAGACCGGGCCAAGTCGCTCGTACCTGGCACGCGTGAAGTCCGACCCGAACCGGATGTAGTCCAAGGTGTGGCCGAGAAGTGGAAGGCCGGAGGTCCCTTGAACCGGCTTGAGGCAAGAACCTGCCGGAGCCGGGGCGAGATCATGGACCGGCCACTGGTCACTTGCCCCACGCAGGGCCGCGTCCACCCGAGCCGGTAGCGGCGCCAGGAGCACCGACGAGAGTCGATCGCGCCGCTTCGGCAACGCCGACGAGAGGAGGTTCGTCATTGAATTCCCTTTCCATGAGCGGCCAGCTCGACGTTCGACTGGGTGGTCGGGCAACGGTGAGGAGGGAGGATTCGCTCACACGACGCGTGTGCTGCGAGACGGATCAGGACGCAACGAGATCTTCAAGCTGCTCTCGGTCGACCTCGAGCCCCTTGCTGAGCGCTTGCTTGGCCCACACGAAGTCTCGAGGCCGGTTCACGCAGTCCGCGGCGATCAACCGGCCCCGCTGGAGGTAGTAGCAGGAGAAGTCGCGGTCACCGGCTGGGTCGCCGTTGATCACGACCTCGTCGTACCCGGTGTTCAAGCCGGCGATCTGCAGCTTGAGATCGTACTGGTCGGACCAGAACCAGGGCAGGGCCGCGATGGGTCGTTCTCGGCCACACAGCGTGGCCGCCGCAGTTTTCGCCTGCTCGGCGGCGCTCGGCACGGATTCCAGCCTGACGAGTCGGTCGTAGCGAGCCATCCGATGGCTGGCACAGTCCCCCGCGGCCACGATCCGGCCGTCGCTGGTGCGAGCGTGGTCGTCGATGACGATCCCGTCCTCCACCTCCAGTCCCGCGTCGACAGCGAGCTCGGTGCTGGGGACCAGTCCGACGCCCACGATCACGAGATCGGTCGGGATCCGCTCACCCCCGGCCAGGATCGCCTCTCTGACGCGCAGGTCGCCGACCAGACTCTCCACGAGAGCACGCGTCCGGATGTCTACACCTGCCTCTCTGTGCACCCGCTCGTAGAAGGTCGACACCTCGGGTGCAGTGACCCTCTCGAGCACGCGTTCGGCAGCCTCCAGGACGGTCACTTCCAGGCCCAGCGCCCGCAGGGACGCGGCTGTCTCCAAACCGATGTAGCCGCCGCCGATGATGACGGCGTGGCGACCGGGCAAGGCCGATTCGCGGATCGTCTCGACGTCGGCAAAGGTCCGGAGGTAGTGAATCCCCGGAAGGTCGCTGCCGGGCAGGAACAGCCTGCGTGCGCGGCCGCCCGTGCACAGCGCCAGACCGTCGTACGCCAGTGTCTCGCCCTCGCTCGTCACGACGCATCCGGCGGCACGATCGATGCTGGTGACGGTTGCTCGCACCAGTCGGATCTCCTGCTTGGCGTAGAACGCCGTCTTGCGAATCGCGAGCTCCTCCCGGCTGCTCCTGCCTACGAGGTACGCCTTGGAGAGCGGAGGGCGCTGGTAGGGCAGCGCCGCTTCGTCCCCGACCAGGACGACCTCTCCGTCCCAGCCCTCCTGCCGCAGGCTGGCCGCCACCTGGGCGCCCGCGTGACTGGCTCCCACGACGAGAGCCCTGCCCCGGGTCACCCGACGGTCTTGGGCGTCAGCTCGACCATCAACTTGCTGATCCCGCGCACGAAGTTGGACTGGACGTACTCAGGCTCGCCAACGACCTCGATCTTCTCGAAGCGAGGGAGCAGCTCCTCCCAGAGGATGCGCAGCTGCATCTCTGCGAGCCGATTGCCCATGCACCGGTGGACACCGAATCCGAAGGAGATGTGGTTGCGTGCGTTGCTGCGGTCGATGATGAGGTCATCGGGTCGGTCGAAGACGCGCTCGTCCCGGTTGCCCGAGGCGTACCACATGATGACCTTGTCACCTTTGCGGATGAACTGGCCGTTGAGGATCGTGTCCTTCTTGGCCACTCGGCGCATGTAGGCGAGCGGGGTCTGCCACCGGATGATCTCCGAGACCGCGTTCGGGATGAGTTCGGGGTTCGCCTTGAGCTTCTCGAACTGGTCCGGGAACTGGTTCAGCGCGAGCACCCCGCCGCTCATGGAGTTCCTCGTGGTGTCATTGCCTCCCACGATCAGCAGGACGAGGTTGCCGAGGAACTCCATCGGGCGGTCGATCAGGTCCTTGGTGTCCTCGTTGCTCTGCAGCATCGTGATCAGGTCGAAGCCTGGCTCTTCGCCGGCAGCGAGGCGCGCCTCCTTGTCGCGCCACAGGGCGCTGAGGCCGCGCGCCGCGTCGACGAAGCCTCGGAAGATCGTGTCGTTGTCGGAGGGTCCACCGTTGGCCTGCTCCATGGAGCTGGCAAGGTCTGACCACTCCACGAGCTTGCGTCGCTGTTCGTAGGGGAAGTCCAGCAGCGTCGCCAGCATCCGCGCCGTCAGCTCGACGGAGACGAGATCCACCCAGTTGAAAGGCTCGCCCACGGGAAGGTCGTCGAGGACCTCCCTGACGCGCGATCGGATCAGCGTCTCCATCTCGCGGAGGTTCTTGGGAGCCACGACGCCTTGCACGGCTGCACGCTGCCTGTCGTGCTTGGGCGGATCCATGGCGATGAACATGGCCACGTCCATGAACCGCGGAGGTTCACCGATGATGATGAACGGCTCAGCCGAGAAGGTCTCGTGGTCCTTGTCGACCGCGATGATGTCCGCGTGTCGAGTCACCGACCAGAACGGACCGAATGGGCTGTTGGCCTGAAAGTGGACGGGCGCCTCGTTCCGCACCCGCTCGAAGTACGACTGCCACTTGCCCTGCCGGTATAGGAACGGGTTGCTCAGGTCGATGTCGGCTAGAGCGACCTCCTCCACGGGCGGGATGGGCCGCTCGACGAAGATCTTCTGCCCGTTGGTCCGCGTCACGAAGCGGCGGGCCCTGTCGTACAGGTGGGCGCCGCGGATCTGCAGCTCCATCGGGACCAATGATTGCGCTCGCTCGGTCAGGGCGTCGGTCACGACCGTCAGTGTCGCCATGGTGTCGATGTCCTTTCGCTGATCACATCTGGAATTCTGGGAGCCGGACCACCAAGCCGTCACAGTTCTCGCTCATCGTCATCTGGCAGGACAGCCGCGAGGTCGGCTCGCGCTCAGGGTTCATCGCCAGCATCTCCTCCTCGACGGAGGTCGACCGTCCGACCGCGTCGGCCCACGAGTCGTCCACGATCACGTGACAGGTGCCGCATGCCGCCTCCCCGCCGCAGTCGCCGTCGATGCCGGGGACCATGTTGCTCACAGCGATCTGCATGAGGGACTCGCCGTCCTCCAGCGGGGCCTCGTACTTCTCTCCGTCGTGAGAGATGAAGGTGACTACTGACATCGCGGAACTCCTCACTCGAAAACTGGTTCCAGTGTTGTGGCCGATTCGAGTTAGTGGCTATGGTCACCCGCGTCAGCTTTTTGTGAATTCGGCTCAGGAGACGACGTAGTTGAGGCAAGAGGAAGCCGGTGTCCCTCCGCTCGCGTTTGTCCAACTGCTGAATAGTGATGCCCTTGAACCCGATGCGGTCGCTCACTTCCGACGTCTTGTGCGCCGCGAGGGCTGGTCGGAACTCGAACTGGTCAGGCGCGACCGGCAGGTGCCGATCCGATGGTTCCGCGAGGTGTTCGCCGACCTTGATCCCGAGAGCGCGACCCGCTTCGGGCTCGCCTTCGCCGAACAGGCGCAGCTGACGTCCTTCGGCCCCTTGAGTCTGCCCCTGATCAGTGCCGCTTCCGTGGCCGAGGTCTTCGACCTCCTCGGCTATCTACCGGTCATCTCAGGAAGCCTTCGGCCGCACTTCCACCAGAGTCCGACAAGTTTGACAGTGGGTCTCGCCGGGCAGACCGACGACCCCGCTCTCAACTGCCTCGTCATCGCATACGGTGGAGCAGCTCTGCTACGGCTGCTCGACATGCTGGCCGGAGGATTACCCGCCGTGACGCTGCATCTCGCCTGGGAGGCCCCCAGGACTCCGGCGCTGAGGCCCGACGCGGTGGCCGGACGCTTGGTGTTCGGCGCACACACGTCGTTCATCGATGTGCCCGTCGAGTCCCTCTCAGCACCTTGCCGATTCCCGGACCCGGTCGCCTATCGCCTCGCCATCACTGAGCTGCGCCGCACGCTCGAGCGAGATAGGGAACCCACCAGCATCTCCGAGACCATCAGGCGGGCGATCGAGGAGAATCCTGCTCACAGTGGCCGCGATGAGGTCGCGGCCATGCTGGGCATGTCGGTCAGCACAGTGAAGCGGCGCCTCGACGCCGAGGGCACGACTTTTCGCGAGTTGCGAGAGGCGGTTCTCCGCGAACGTGCCATCGTGCGCCTCCTTGACCCGTCGCTTCCCGTCAGCCAGATCGCCATCGACCTCGGTTACAGCGACCTGGCCAACTTCTCTCATGCCTTCAAACGCTGGACGGGGCAGTCACCGGTCGCCTTCCGCCGAGCGGGTAGCCGCATCCGGACGGATGCGGAGGCGAGTGGTCACCCCCTCTGACGCACGCCAGCGGCAACCGCAACCTTTAAGACCTTGGACCGCGTCGACCTCATCGCAACGCAGCCCGGCGTCGCGCTGGACCAACCGTGCAATTGAAGCCATGGACGGCCGACAATCGCTGGGCTGTTATACACGGGAACAGCCAGACCGAATCGGAGTTCGCGCAGGTCGGCATGGGTAAGCAGTCAACACTACGACCTGTAGTCACCTCTCACGTAGAGCTCGAGCCCGACTGCAAGTGCGAGCGCCCGGCACGAGCCGGGGCCCTTGTTTCCGGACGGCCCGCTCCCCTCCCCACGCCTGGACGGAGCAGGCAACGCCGCATTGATGGCGGCGGTCCCGGTTTGTTTGCCCGACGGAGGTGTCCTGTGAATTCGACACATGCATGGCAGGCGCTCGCAAAGGAGCTGACTGACGCGCTGTGGCTTGGAGCCTGGTTCCTCTACGGCGGCTTGGTCGCGTGCGGCGCTTGCTGGTGCGTGGGGTACGGAGGTGCCCGCGCCTGGGAGGAGTGGGATCACGACTGGGTCCGCCGGCGCGAGCAACGCCGAATCGACAGGGAGGCTGCCCGCGGTCTGCGTGCCATCGAGGAGTTCTTGCAGCGTCAGATCCCAGCATCGAGCAACGCCCTCGACGGCGAGGAGTTGCCGAGTGCGGCCAAGGGCCACCGCCGGAGACGGCGACAGCCATAGCGGGGACCCGGCCCCCGCGTCCTGTAGGCAGATGATCGGCGGCGGTCAGAGGGCGGCGGTGAGTCCCCCCTGTCACCTCCTGCCACGCGACCACCCGGGCGGCCAAACGCTCCTGGCCCACCTGATACCCGACCCGCTGGTTGGTGCAACTGTTCCGCATCGGGGGACGGCCTACTTCGGGCCGACGGCGTCTGGACGCGGTGATTGCTCGCCGTCCTCCCGTCGGGTGAGCATCTGGAGGAGTCGGTCCCCCTCGACGTCGAGGTCGGGCAGGATTCGGTCCAGCCAGCGAGGGAGCCACCAAGCCTTATCGCCGAACAGCGCCATCAGCGCCGGGGTCAGGGTGATCCGCACCAAGAACGCGTCGATGAGAATGCCGATCGCGAGCGCGAAGCCCATCTGCTTGATCATCACGTCGTGGGTGAAGATGAAGCCGGCGAAGACCGACACCATGATCACCGCGGCCGCGACGACCACCCGGCTGGCCTGGTCGAAGCCGTGCACCACGCTCGCCGGGCCGTGGTAGCCGTGCACGTAGGACTCGCGCATCGAGGAGACCAGGAACACCTGGTAGTCCATCGCCAGGCCGTAGAGGATGCCGGTGACGATGACCGGGATGAAGCTCATCAACGGCCCGCCGGTGTCGATGCCCACCAGCCACCCGGCCCACCCCCAGGAGAACACCGCGGTGGTCACCCCGAAGGTGGCCAGGATGCTGAGCAAGAACCCGACGGTGGCCTGGATGGGCACGACGATGGACCTGAAGACCACCAGCAGGATCAGCAGCGACAGGCCCACGATGATGGCCAGGTAGACCGGCACGACCTCGGCGAGCCGGTCGGACATGTCGATGCCGATCGCGGTGAATCCGGTGACACCCACCACGACGTCGTACTCCTGCGCGATGGAGGAGCTCGGAGCTCGGAGCGCCTGCACCAGGTCGGCGGTGGCGTCGTCGTCAGGTCCGGAGGTCGGGATGACGCTGAGAACGGCCATGGCGCCGTCCTTGCTGGTGCCGACCGGCACCGCGGCCACGACGTCGTTGCGCTGTTGCAGCAGCTGAGTGACTGCGCCGAGGGTTTGCGGGTCGACTGCAGCGCCGCTCGCGGACTCGACGGTCACCAGCAGCGGGCCGTTGAAGCCCTCGCCGAAGCCCCGGGTGATGGCCTCGTAGCTCTGCCGGGCGGCGGTGTCGGTGTTGGCGGTCGCCCCGGTCGGCAGGCCCAAGTCCATGCTTGCCGCGGGGACTGCACCCAGTCCGAGGACGGCGACGACGCCGAGGATCACCGGCCAGCGGAACCGCACCATGGCCTTGGCCCAGTGGTCGGCGACGCTGTGGGACTCCTCCTCGCTCTTGGCTTGTCGCTTCTGGCGGGTCTTGGTCGAGACGATCCGCTCGCCGATGAGGCCGAGCAGGGCCGGAAGCAGGGTCAGCGCGACCAGGACCGCCAGCAGCACCGTGCTCGCCGCCACCAGCGCCATCGTGGTGAGCAGGGAGATCCCGATGACCGTCAGCGCGACCAGCGCCACGAGCACGGTCAGGCCGGCGAAGAACACCGCGCTGCCGGCGGTCCCCACCGCCCGGCCGGCGGCCTCGCGGGCCTCCAGGCCACGGTCGATGATCAGCCTCCGCTGCCGGTTGACCACGAAGAGCGCGTAGTCGATCCCCACGGCCAGGCCGACCATCAACGCCAGCATCGGGGTGGCGTTGTTCATCTCCACCGACGTCGACAACGCGAAGGCCGTACCGACGCCGATCCAGACGCCCACCAGCGCGGTGATCAACGGCAGGCCGGCGGCAACCAGGGAGCCGAGGGTCAGCACCAGCACGACCGCTGCTACTGCCAGGCCGGCGACTTCGGCCGAGCCGACTGGGATCTCGATCGCCTTGAGGGAGTCACTAGGCAGCACGCGCAGTCGATCCCGACCGCGAGGCCAACCATGAGTCCGAGAACCGGGGTTGCTGAACTCATCGATAGAACCGTCGAGAGAGCATAGGCGCCGCCCACACCGATACCGACCCCGACAAGCGCGTTGACCAAAGGCAGCCCAGCAGCGACCACCGAGCCCAGTGTCAGCACGAGCACGATCCCGGCCACCGTGAGACCGATGACTTCCCCTGCGCCGACGGGTACCTCGAGCGCTTTGAGCGAGTCGCTGGGCAAGGCCGTGATCCCGGTACCGGTCTCGCTGCGTTCCACCGCGTCCAGGACCGCGGTCACGTCACTGTTCGCCAGTGACGTGGTGGGGACCTTGAACTGGAACTGGAACAAGACCGTGTCACCGCGGGCGGAGAGGAGCGCCCCGGGCACCGGGGCCCCGTCGTACATCAGTGGCCGGAAGGGCTGGGCGTTCTCCGGTACGCGGCTCGGACCGCCGGCGGCGGGTTCCAGTTTCGGGGGAGCGGCGACCTGATCCAACCCAAAGACGGCATCAATGGCCCGGGCCATCGCCTCGACCCGATCTGGGGTATCAATACGCTGTCCCTCGGGCACGACAAACACCACACTGGCTTGACCACCCGACACCTCCGGCAGTTCAGCCGTGACGCGGTCGAGTACTGTCTGCGCCTCGGTCCCGTCCACCTTGAAGCCCGAACTCACGCTGACACCGTTGAGGGCGATACCCGCGATGACGATGCCGATCGCGACGAGCCAGCCCGCCAAAACGAACCAAGGTCGATCGAACGCTCGGTGACCCAGCCGGTAGAGAAGCGTGGACATCTGGTGCCCTTTCCGTGAGCATCGCGGCGACGGCGCCGCTAGAAGCCTGACCGCAGGTAGCCAAAGGCGAGTTCGAGGAACTCCTCGTAGTCGATCGACCCCGGTTGGGCGCTTGAGGCACCGTCGGCGACATGCACGTCCAGGGCTCCCTCCAGGGCCGCTGAGATCGCCCCGTAGACGGCGCCAAACAGCAACGGCGCGTAGATGCCGGGATGGCGATCCCGGGCCGCTGTGCGCAGGGTCTCCTGGGCCGCGTCACGCATCCGGTGTTGAAGGGAAAACACGTACGGTTCGAGAGTGGGATACCGGCCCGACAGCACGACCAGTTCGCGCATCTGTACGAACGCCTCCGTCGTCAGTTGCGCCTTCAAGACCTCGTGCAAGGCGTCCAGGAGGGGCAGGTCCGCAGCCAAGTCGCCGAGCGCGATTGTCGCCTCACTGACGCCGCGGAACGCGACCATCGCGATGGCCTCTTCCTTGCAACTGAAGTGGTTGGCGAAGGTCCTACGCGAGTATCCAGCGCGGCGGGCGACATCATCGATCACGAACCCGTCGACTCCGTGCTCTCGCGCCAGCTCGAACGCCGCCTGCGCGAGTGCCTGGGCAGTCGCCTCTCGCTTGCGTTCTCGAAGCCCGGGTTCGGTCATGGATTGAGTTTCCCAGCGCGAGTGCCCATTGAGCAAGATTGCCCATTGGGCAATGCCCCCAGGGACGTCTGCGGAAGCGACACCGCGCGGGGACTGCGGAATCGCGGCTATCAGACAGCGCTTGGCCGGCTACGACGGCCGCCGACAGGGGCCACCGGAATCGGCTGGCTGGAGCGGCGCTCAGGGTGGGACCGGGGAATACCCGCGTCCGAGCCTGCTCCCCCGCTCGGCATGGTCGCGCGTGAGAGCGTTGCTCTCCTATGGGGGATCCTTGTGGGGGGCTCGGCGGCGATGGATCTTGCTTCCCCTGATTGCCTTCGGCAGCGACGATTCCTCCATCGTTGATCGCGTCTGACCTCGCAAGAGCTCCTCCAGCTGGACCAGGCCGCGTGCTGTTTCCTTCTCGATGCGCCGTTCGTGGCGCAGACGGGGTGGTTGCCTCACATGTCTTCGATGACCGCCACGTCGGGGCGCCGGGAATCGCGCACGGTGGCGCCGTGGCAACAGTCCTCGATGACTTGCTCGGCTTCCTGCTCTACCTGACGGGCCAGCCTGCCGTGACCCGCTCCCTGACGATCGAGTACCTGTCGCCGGTCTTGCTCGGTGTGCAGTACGAACTTGCCGGCAAGGCCATGGAGACGAAGGGACGCAAACGCTTTGTCGAAGCAGAGGTAGCCGACCCCCAGCAGCGGATCGTCGCCCGAGCCACAGCACTCTTCGTGGCCGTCGAGGTGGCTCACTTCGATCAGGCGCATTCGGCCGAGGAGGGGCGCGCCCACAGCTTCAAGGCCGGGTCGCGGGCCGGGCTCCAACCACTCGGCGACGGCGCTATGTTGTTACAAGCCCGGTACAAACGGCCGGGACATCTCGACATTTGCGCAGGTCAACATGGGTCAGTCAGTCACTATTACGACATCTGATCAGCCCGGTTAGCTGACCAGCGGCGATGCAGCCACAGGCCCTCTGACCTGCGGAAACACCGTTCGAAGCTTGCCATTAGTTTCCACCACTGTCCGGCGTCTCGTGCGCCGACTGTGCGCCAGCGCTCGACGCGGCGTCGGGAGGGCCTCCGGCCCATCCGACCGCCGCGTCGAGTGCTTTGCGCGCCCTGTCGCCCGATGTCGGCATGACATGGGTGTAGGTCCTCAAGTTGAAGCCGGTGTCGGAGTGCCCGAGATGCTCCGACACCGCCTCATGCTGACGCCGTGCTCGAGCCAGAGGGACGCGCAGGCGTGCCGCAGAGCGTGCGAGCCGTTCTCCCGCTTGTCCGGGACAGCGGGTCCGAGCCGCACAACTGGTTCAGACACGGAGCACTCACCTCTAGTCATCGTCGCCATGTAGGTAGAGGGTGCTGTCTTGTGTGGCACGCACCCTCTTGGGCCCAACTCCAAATGAAAGGCGAGTAGCAGGTGCTAACGGCACTCCTCTCTTCAGCTCGAGAGCTGCGAAACCCCTTGACTGTCGGCTACGCCACCCTGATCTCGCTTTGGGTCCTATGCGGGCCCTCTGTCCAACGCCGAGTTGCCGATGATGAGCTCGGACGCCGACTGCTAATCGCGTTCGACGATCTCGGCGATGCCGGAAGGATCGCCATTTATACGTTCGTTGCCTCAATGGTGGGATCCCTTATGTGGAACTCATTCTTTCAGCGCCTGACGGCATGGATATCCCAAAGGGCCCACCATCCTGACTGGGATTCGTTGATTGCTGAGGCGCGCCAAATTCTGAAGGACTACGAGGAGTATGAGGTCCGGACGATTCCGGATGATCGCAAAGTTCTCACACGCGCATGGGGCCAAGGGGGTGGGATCCACACCGTGCCCTCGCCACAGCACGGAGCCTTCCTGATGTCACGCGTCGAAGAGCGCGAACGAAAGTCTGCCGAGATGTCGTTCAGGGTCACACTGGCCACATCGCTTCTTCCTGTTTCAGCATCTTTCGGTTTCGCCGGCGGCGGCTGGTGGTGGGCAGCACTACTGAGCGTGCCGCTGGTTTGGGCTGACGTATTCACCATGAAGTACTCGGCTGAGGCCGTGGCCACGAGATTCAAACTGGAAGATCTGCACGAGAGAATCAAGACAGTCGATGAAGACCTGATGGACCTAGAGCGTCAACTAGCAGGTGAGCCGCCCGACTCGGCGCCATCATCAACCCGGAGCGAGATAGACGCTGCGATAGCTCAGAGGAGCGCGCTCGCCGATGAGGTTGATCGCCTTGAGCGACGGAACACCAGCATTCGGACTCGCATCTTGAACAAGCTTCTCGGTTCGGGCGCCTGACGCCAGCTAGTGAGCGGGCGGTTGGGGAGAGTGCCCCTCCAGGCACCGCTTCGCGTTGCGCGCGGCCTCTGCACACCCGAGAACCCCACCCGCCGAGTCACCGTCGGCTCTAGTCGGCGACCAATGTCCGATGCCCGCCGCTCCGCAATCGAGGCATTCCCACACCCGACCGTCTAGGTGAGTTGCTCGAGGAGTTACCGGCCCTGCCTTCGCGTCGCGCGCTTCTCGTCGGTTGGGCTGCCCGAATTCGATCTCACGCCGGCGCCGCCGTACCCGCAGCATTTCAGGGCTCCTGCACAACAGCCCGGCGACATCGCGAGCCGCTGAGATCAGGGTCGGTTTCTCCGGCAGGGTTTCATCGAGCACCCCGCAACGCACGCTCGCGCATGTCGGGAGAATATTCGGCTTCGTCAGGTTCTATCCTTGCTTCAAGAACGGCACGAAACCCAGGCCGATTCACCTAAAAGTCTCGGCTGCCTATCCGATTGCAGAAGCAAATGACTAACATTGGCTCGTCCAACATGCTCCATCGATTGAGGCGCGAACTCGCGGATGACCCGTCCCTCGCGGAATGGTCGCCAAACCTACACGCCATCCTCAACTCGATATCGGTACCCAAGGAGCAGCAGCAGCAGGCCGGGCAGTGTTTGGCGGATTCGTGCGCCCGAAATCCCATAGAATCCCATGTCATCCCGGACTCTTCACTGAAGCGACTGGCGGCACGGAACTCCATCATTACTCCACACCTCGACAACTCCCAGACAGGTTCGTTCGAAATCATGACGGGAAAGACGCGTCCCGTGTTCTTCGGATATTGCGATGAACATGAGAAATCGCTCTTCCCTTGGGAGGGTACGATGGAATTCGACTCGCCAATCTATCCTCAATCGCAACTTATGCGAGTCGCTGACGCGTTTTGGCGCGAACAGTCTTTGCGCTGCACAGTTCTTCGGCAGGTGATCGACGCCACTGGACCGGATGGACATCTTGAACGCCTGCGTCTGACGACTGCAGCAAAGAAGACTATTGAGCACAAGAGGGCAGTGTGGAGCCAGGCAGCCGCTGAGATTGATCGAACAGTTCGCGATTTCGAAACCTTGCGTCGCTGTATCCGTTACGGAATGAAAGACGCAGATCACCCCGAGGCAGCGGCCATCGGGTCGGTTCTCATTCCTTCTAGCGCTGGCCATTTCCTACTCCTTGCAGACGCCGGCCATGTTCCCGATTTCCCACAACTTGACGCCGCCCAGCCGGCTCCGTTTGTCGTATCGCTTCTGTATGGCGGCCAGGGGTCAAGCCTCTGCTTCGCGTCAACGAATGCGGCGACGGCGGTGGTAGATCGCATGCGCTGGGAATTTTCCAATGACCCGGAAGAAGCAATCAAATACGCACTGCACTGGATGCGCCATGGTAATTTTTACTGGTACATCAATCAGGAGGCTTGGCTCGAATTTGATCTTGATCTCCGGGCGAAAATGAAGCTCGAACTCGAGCGAGGTCCGCACGTCGCCATGGCTCTTTATGCATCCGGCGGCGTCGCGGCTCACCCGATACTCCGATGGGGCAATCGCTGGGCGTAGCCCCTACGTCAATGAGAGTCGCATTGGCGAACGTGCACGTGACCGCCGTCGATCACTCAATTGCAGGGCGGTGGTCGCGGCAGCTATCGATTGCCCAAGTACGCGAGGCCCCGGCCACCCCGCACCTGACCTCAAGCTCCTTGTCGCACGGCGTTGAGGGCCCCGTCCGCGCGAGGCGAGCCACGTCACCACCGGCGTCCCGGACAGCCCGGAGACATCACCCTCCCGATGGCCTAGGGTGAGCGCGCTGACCCGAGGAAGCCGGTGAGAATCCGGCGCAGTCGCGCTACTGTGACGCCGCCTCCGACCCAGGATGCGACGAAGCCAGACCCGACGGCCGGCTCATCCATCCATCGACCAGGGACGCAGTCATCCCTGAGGAGGCATCGTGTCTGAGCACGCCATTTCCACGACCCCCGAGGTCGCCGTTCCCGCCATCCCGCTCCGGGACCTGGCTCCCTGGGCCGTGCTGTTCGGCCTCATCGCCCTGCTCGCGCTCTTCTTCATCAGCGCCGACCAGGGCGCCGTCTCGATCCCGGCAGGCACCGCGGTGCACGAGTGGGTCCACGACGGACGTCACCTCCTCGGCTTCCCCTGCCACTGAGCGGGGAGAGCGGATGAGTCCCCGAGCCTTCCTCGTCCGCGGCCTGCTGATCGGGCTCCTCGCCGGCGTGGCGACCTTCGTGGTCGCCTACGTCGCCGGGGAGCCGCATGTGCAGACCGCGATCGAGCTCGAAGAGTCCGGTGCCGCCACGAGCGCCACCTCCACCGTCACCACCACCAGCACCGACCCGCGGCACCACCACGACACGACGTCCGGTGAGGAGACTGGCGATCACTCCCACGGCGAGGAGGCCGTCGTCAGCCGGCACGACCAGCGCACGTGGGGGCTGCTCACCGGCACGGTGACCGTCGGCGCGGCCCTCGGCGGCATCGTGGCGCTCATCGCTGCCGGCGCGGTCGGCCGACTCGGACGCCTCACGGTGCCCCAGTCGACGGCGACCGTGGCGGTCGTGGGCTTCCTGGCCTTCGGCCTGGTGCCGTTCCTGAAGTACCCGGCGACGCCGCCCGCCGTCGGTCGCGCCGACACGATCGGCGCCCGTACTGGCGACTACTTCGGCTTCCTGCTGGTCTCGGTCGTCGCCGCGGTCGTCGTGGTCGTCGTGGCCGCGCGGGTCTGGGAGCGCGTCAGCGCGTTCTGGGCCGTCGTGGGCGCCGCCGCGGCGTACGGCGTCGTCATGCTCGTGGCGGGCCAGGTGTTCCCCACCGTCAACGAGATCGGCGACTTCCCGGCCGACACGCTCTGGTACTTCCGACGCGCCTCGCTGCTGACCCTCGCCACGCTGTGGACGGTCATCGGCGTCGGCCTGGTGGGCGCGGTGCGTCCGCTGGCCGCGGCGGCAGCCGAGCAGACGGCCCGACGCGAGCTGGCGGCGAGCCTCTGAACGACGTCCTCGCAGCCGGGGCCGACTTCACGCCGCTCGCCGAGCTCGACCTCGATGACTACCTCGCGGCGATCCAGCGCCGGCTGGGAGGTCCGCCGACGCGGGTCGCCGAGTCGGCGGCCGTGATGGGCCTCGCGTCGCGGTGGTGGTCGGCGGTGCTCGTACCGGCCGTCACCCACGGGATCGCGCCCGAGGCCAGCAGCCTGATGGCGCGGCATGTCGACGGTGCACTCGAACTCGGGGTGCGCTCGTTGACGCCGATGCGGGCCGACCCGGCGCGAGTTCGCGACAGCACAATGCAGGTGCTCGCACCGGTGATCGAGCACCTCCGGGCGAGCAGTCGCATGCTGTGGGCCAACGTCGCGGCATCGCTGCACGCCGTCCCCCGGGTGCACGCGCTGCCGCCCGCCACTGCCTGGTGCGCCCACCTGCTGGCAGAGGATCCACTCGCCGGGCACCTCGAGTTTCGAGGAGGCCAGGCCCGGCGTCAGGCGACCTGCTGCCTCTTCTACCGGGTGCCCGGCGCGGGCGTCTGCGGCGACTGCCTGTTCGAGGTGGCGCCGGGGATGTGAGGATGCGGGTGACCACGGCAGGAGGGCGGGAGCCGCGTGACCGATCGATCGATGACGCCCGACGCCGTCACGATCCACCGCTGCGACGGGCCCGGTGACCTCGCGGCCGCTGCCGAGGTCTTCGACCGCTACCGCTCGTACTACGGTCAGCCGACCGACCTCGACCGGACCCTGGCCTGGATGAGCGAGATGGTCGACGCTCTCCGCTTGATCGTCTTCGTCGCGCGTCCTCGAGCCGGCGACACCACGGAGCCGGTCGGGGTCGCGACGGCGGTGACCACGCCGGCGTCCCTCGCCCTGGGCACCTTCTGGCAACTGCGGGACCTCTACGTCGTCCCGGAGGCCCGGCGGGCCGGCATCGCCCGCGACCTCGTAGTCGCCGTCCGTGACGCCGCCCGGAGCGCGGGCGCGATCCGGGTATCGCTCATCACCGAGCCGGACAACAGCGCGGCGCTGGCGCTGTATCGGGGCCTGGGCTTCACCGAGGTCGAGGGGCTGGCGACGCTGAGCCTGGGGCTCGGGCGAGGCGACTGACGGTCGCCGCGAGGGTCGGTTGAGGGTGCTGCCGTTCCCGCCATCGCGACGTAGCCTCGACCTCATGCGACGTCTGTTCCTCCTCGCGCTCGGGGCGATGGTGGTGCTGCCGCTGGCCACCGTCGATCCGGCTGTCGCGATCATGCTCTTCGACCTGGAGTTCCTGACGATCCTCGGATCGGCCGGAGTGCTCTTCCTGCGCGGCGATGCCCGCGTGCTCTGCTACGCCGCCCTCGACACCCCGACGATGCTCGCCACGCGGGCGGCGATCCGGATGACGCGCGAGCGGCCGGCGTCCCTGCTGGAGGCGTGAGGGGCCTCCCCGCGGCGCCGCGGCGCGGCTAGGGTGCGAACGCTCCGGCGTCCGACCGGCGCGGACGGCGAGGTCGCAGCGATGGCGAGCAGCGGAGCGGGCACCGGCCGCCGGGACGTCTCCTTCATCTCCGGGGACGCCGCCTGCGCGGCTTGGTGGTATCCCGCGACCCAGGAGCCCGCAGGCGGACGGCGTCCGTGCGTGGTGATGGCGCACGGCTTCTCCATGACCCGAGGCGACGGGTTGGCCCGCTACGCCGAGGCGTTCGCGGCCGCGGGTGCGCACGTGCTCGTCTTCGACCACCGGCACCTGGGCGACTCCGGGGGCGAGCCCCGTCAGCGGTTCCGCGCCCGACGGCAGCGCGCCGACTGGCGCAACGCCGTCGCATACGCGCGTTCGCGTGCCGAGGTCGACCCGCAACGCATCGTGCTGTGGGGCTTCTCGTTCTCCGGCGGCCACATCGCCGCGCTGCTCGCCCGTGGGCTCGGTGTGGCGGCGGCGATGGTGCTATGCCCGTTCGTCGACGGCTGGGCGCGGGTCAGGGCCACTCCCCTGCGCCTCTCGGCGTGGATCATCCCGCGCGCCGTGGCCGACCTCCTCGGGCGGCACACGCTGATCCCGGTCACCGGCCCGCCTGGTTCGCACGGCGCGATGACGCATCCCGGCGAGGCCGCGGGGTTCGCCGCCTCGACCACCGCGGAATCCCGCTGGGTCAATCTCATCTCGCCGGCGCTCTTCCTCACCGTCGCCCTCTTCCGGCCGGTCAACCGCGCCGGCCGCATCGGCGTCCCGCTGTGGGTCGGGCGCTGCACGGACGACGCCAGCGTCGACCCCGTCGCCGTCGGACGGCTCGCCGACCGGGCTCCGCGCGGAGAACTCCACGAGTTCCCCGGCGACCACTTCGCGCCGTTCACGAGCGACGACGACGCCGTCCTGGCCGCGCAGGTGGCGTTCCTGCGCCGCACGGTGCTCGAACCGAACGCCATCCATGGATGAGACTGACTCGGTGACTCCGCAGATCTCGGCACCCGACGAACCGCTCGCCACCCTCCAGCGCTACCTCGCCCGCGATCGCGAGGCGCTGCTGTGGAAGCTGGACGGCGTCTGCGAGCGCGACGCCCGGCTGCCGCGCACCCCGACCGGTCTGAGCCTGGCCGGCATCGTCAAGCACTGCGCGAACGTGGAGATCGGCTACTTCGGGCTCACTTTCGGCCGCGAATGGCCGACCCCGGACGACGCCTGCTTCGTGCCGCTGACCACCTACGACGACGATCCGCAGGCCGACTGGTACCTCACCGAGCAGGAGTCGGTGGCCGAGCTGCGCGACTTCTACGCTCGCGTGCAGACCTTCGCCGATGCGACGATCGCCGACCTCGGCCTGGACGCCGTCGGCGCACCGCCCTGGTGGGGCGACCCGGCGGAGAACCAGGTGACGCTGCACCACATGCTCGTGCGGGTGGTCGACGACCTCGCCCGGCACGCGGGTCAGGCCGACGTCGTCCGGGAGCTGATCGACGGGCAGATCGGCCTCAACCCGACCTTCCCGAACATCCCCGAGGCCGGCTACGACTGGAGCGCGTACTGCGCGAAGCTCACCGCCATCGCCGACCGAGCGGCCGCCTCGTGATCGGCAACGGGGTCCGCGCCGACGAGGCGGAGATCGCCCGCAGCCTGCCGGGCGACGACCTCCTCCCGGACGCCGACGTGGTGATGGATCGGGCGTTCAGCCTGCCCGCGCCGCCGGATCAGGTGTGGCCCTGGCTGGTCCAGCTCGGCAAGCGGCGTGCGGGGTGGTACCTGCCCAGGCGGCTGGAACGGCTGCTTCCCCGCGACCGTCGCGGAGCGCGAGGGATCGATGCGCGGTGGCAGTCGCTGGGGGTGGGCGATGTCATCGCCGACTACGGCGGGCGCGACGCCACGTTCACCGTCGCTGCGATCGAACGCCCTCACCACCTCGTGCACACCTCGCAGCGCGGCCACCTGCACCTGACGTGGGCCCTGGTGCTCGAACCCGAGGACGACGGCACGCGGCTCCACCTGCGACTCCGCCTCGGCCCCGTGAAGCGCCGCCTGCTGGTCACGACCGGCGGGGAGCTCATCGACGTGCTCACCGTGGCGGGACTCGCGCGCGGACTGCGCGAGCGACTCACGGCGACCGAGCGGTGAGACGAAGAGCGAGGCCGCACCCGGCCGCCGCCCGATGCCGTAGGAATCGCCCATGCGTTCCCTCCGCCGCTGCGGCGTCGTCGTCCTGCTGCTGAGCCTCATCGGCCTGCCCGCCGCCCAGGCCGCGCCGGGTGATCCGAAGCCGGTCTCCCCCACCGACGACCTGGCCAACATCGCCGACGCCTACGGCCGCATCACCGGTCCGGGCGGGCAGCTGCGCAACCCCGCGTACCTGCCGGCGCTGGTGCAGCAGAGCTCGCTGGTGACCGCGGCCCAACTGATGGCGCAAGCGGTCGACCCGCTGCGCCTCGCGCTCACCCCGGCGCTAGCGGTGCCGGGATGGAACGTCGGCAACCCGCTGCGCGCGGGCTGGGACGGCACCCGCGGCCGCACCCGCACGGTCGCCTTCACCAACCGTTTCGGCGCCAAGCTGGCCGGCACCCTCTACGCGCCCCTGCCCGACGCGGTCGACCCCTACACCGGACGCCGCCTGCGGGCGCCCTACCCGGCCGTGGTGATCACCCCGGGCTCGGTGGGCGGCTCGCAGGGCATGTACCAGTGGCTCGCCGAGGACCTCGCCGAGCGCGGCCACCTCGTGCTGCTCTACGACGTGCAGGGCGAGGGCATCAGCGAGACCCTGCCGCACACCTCCGGCGAGGTGTTCCCCTTCTGCAACCCCTTCGGCGGCACCGAGGGCGACGCCGACCTCGGCACCCGCCAGGTGCTGCCCTGCCCGGGCGTGCCGTTCCAGCAGCTGTCGAACTTCACCACCGGCACCGTCGACGCGCTGGACTTCCTGACCTCGACGCCGTCCCGCCCCTACCCCAACCCGGGCGCCGCGGGCACCACGGTCGACGACCACAACCCGTGGTGGCGCCTGTGGGACCGCTCCCCGCTGCCGCACCCCACCGCCCCCGGCCGCACCGCGCGCATCGCGGTGGTCGGGCACTCGATGGGCGCGCTCGCGATCAGCCGCGTGCAGGGCTACGACGACCGCATCGCCACCGTGGTCGCCCTCGACAAGCTCGGCACGGTGGACGGCGTCCCGGTGCCGACGGTGACCGGGCGCGTCGTCCCGAAGGTGCCGGCGCTGGCGATCCAGTCCGAGTACGGCTTCACCGTGACGCCGGCCGTGCTCTCGGGCGGCAATTCCTTCATCCCCGAGCCGAGCCCGAACGGCCCCGACCCCGACCGCGAGAAGGCCACCGGCTTCGACCGCTGGCAGCGGGCGGGCATCGACTCGCTGGTCTACGTGCCGCGCGCCAGCACCCACCTGGAGTACACCGACATCCCGCTCGTCCTCCCGGCCTCGCGCTACGGCCAGGCGATCACCAGCGCCCTGACGCAGCGCTGGCTCGCCCACTACCTGGACGGCGGCCCGCTCGCCCCACTGCTGCGGCCCCGGCTGCGCTACCTCGAGCCCACCGGCGGCGGCACCTGGACGCCGATCACCCTCGACCGCCAGGCGCTGGCCAGCACCCGCTTCTGCTCGGCCTACTCCCTGAACCGGGGTTCCGCGCGCATCGCCGACGAGGACTGGAGCGACGTCGGATGCTGACCTTCCCCGAGGCCCGCGCCGACGACTAGCGTGGAGGCGACCTTCGAGGAGGCGCCCATGGCCCGCATCCTGCCCGGCCGACACACCCACGCCGAGCCGCCCGACGGCACGCTCACGGTGTTCCTCATCGGCATGCGGGTCAACAAGTGGTGGCGACCCGACGCCTGGGGTCCGGTCGCCGCGGCCATGGGCCCGATGATCGCCGAGCTCTCCCGCGACCCCTCCTCGGGTTTCCTGGGAGCGTCCACCACCATCGGCCGCCACGGACCGGTCCTCATCCAGTACTGGCGATCTCCGGAGGACCTCCAGCGCTACGCCTCCGACCGCGATGCGAAGCACCGGCCGGCCTGGACGGCGTTCAACGCGCGCGCCCGCCGGGCTCCCGGTGCCGTGGGCATCTGGCACGAGACCTACCAGGTGGCCGCGGCCGAGACCCTCTACGCCGACATGCCGCCGTTCGGCCTGGGCGCGGCCCTGGGCACCGAGGAGGTCGGGGCTCCGCTGAACACGGCGGCCAAGCGGCTGAGCCGCGGGCGGAGCACCTGAGGCAACGCCCTAGGCTCTCGGCGTGGACCACTACCCCTCCGACGAGGAGATCGCCGCCCGCATCACCGCCCTGCTGGACGACGGCCAGCCGCGCACCGACACTGAGATCGCCGCGGCGCTCGGGTTGGGAGCCGAGGGCACCGACCTGGTCGCCGAGCTGCTCGAGTCGGAGCTGGTGCCGCTGGTGATGCCGCTCGCAGGCGGCCGTGAAGTCGCGCTGCCGGCCCTCTTCCGCGGCCGGGTGCTCACGCATCGGCTCACCGAGGAGGAGGTCGAGGGACGCCTGCTGACGATGACCTTCGACCTCGCGCCCCTCGACCTCCTGGCCGAGGTCACCGACCGGACGACGTCGGGGGTCACCTTCACCGCCGAGGACGGCGGGTGGCGGTTCACCGGTCCGTTGTGGAAGCACCTCGGTGCCCGCTCGGGCGACCTGGTCGCCGTCCGGCTGGAGGGTGAGGAGATCGCGATCGAGCTGGTCGATGCTCCGGCCGGCGACGGTGCGGCGTTGACCGCGAGGATCGAGGCGGAGGTCCAGAAGGCGCGCCACCCCCTCGACATCTCGTCGGTGGTGTGGGAGATCCTCGCCTCGACGCCCGACGCGCTCACCGCGCCGCTCCCGCCCCTGAGCGAGCTCGTCGACGCCGCCGGGCTGAGCCGCCACAGCACCTACGTCGGCCCCGCCGGCGCCGACATCGACGCCCTCCAGCACGCAGCCGCCGTCGCCTCGGTGGCCGCCGAGCACGACCTCGAGACCGACGAGGCGCAGGCGGTGCTGACCCTCACCGGGCTGATCGTGAAGACCGCTGCCGGTCTGCCGGTCGACGACCCGGCACCGGCCGATGCGCTGGCCGCCCTCACCGAGCCCATCGTCGCCGGCGCCTTGATCGCCCACACCGCACCCTTCGGATGGCGCAGCCCCGAGGCGTTGGAACGGCTCTCCGCGGCCTGGGTCGAGCAGGCCCCGCGGGCCGCGCGCAGCAACCTGTGGTGGGTGCGCGGCCATGCTCTCGAACGCGCCGGTCGCACGGTGGCGGCCGAGGAGGCGTTCGAGAAGTCCCTCGATCTCGACGGCGAGAACCCGCTGGCCCTCGTGGACCTCTCCCGCTACAGCGCCGATCGCGGCAACCTGTCGCGCACCCTGTCGCTGCTGCGGCGGGCCCAGATGCCGGAGGACCACCCGACGGTGCGTCTGCTGGTGTCGCTGAGCGAGCCGGTCGGCGACATCGGCCGCAACGATCCCTGCTGGTGCGGTTCGGGACGCAAGTACAAGAACTGCCACCTCCACGGCGGTGAGCTGCCGCTCGACGCGCGGGCGCTGTGGCTCTACGAGCGCGCCGCCGCGTTCCTGCCGGAGAGCCGGTGGAGCGGGCGCACCTACGACCTGGCGACGATCGCGTGCAACAGCGACGATCCCGAGCACCTCGCCGAGCACGAGAACGACGACCTCGTCGTCGACACCCTGCTCGCCGAGGACGGTGCGTTCGCGGCCTTCCTCGAGCAGCGCGGCATGCTCCTGCCGCCCGCCGACCTCGCCCTCGCCGAGCGCTGGGTCGGCGTGCCGCGAGGCGTATACGTCGTCGTCGGGGTCAGCGAGGACATGTTCGCCTGCGTCCCGCACCGCGACCTGCCGCGCGAGCCCGACCCGCTGATCGTGGTGTGGCCCGGTGCCGGGGAGGTGCTGAGCATCGACGACATCGTGTGCACCCGCCTGCTGCCGGTCGGCGACACGCTGCGGTGCCTGGGCGGCGCCGTCCCGGTGGAGGCCGACGAGGTCGCGGCGCTGCACGCCGTCCTCGATCGCGAGCACACCGCCGAGGAGATCGTCGAGCTGCTGTCCTGGGCCGACTGATGGTCGCGGCCCTCACGGGCATCATCTCCGGCGTCCTCGTCGGCTACTGCCTGCAGCGTGGAGGGCTGTGCTTCCACACCGCGACCCGGACGGCGTTGCGCGGCGACCGACGGCTGGCGAGCGCCTGGCTGCTCGCGATCGCCGTGGCCGCGGTCGGGTTGACGCTGCTCTACGCGCTCCCACTCGGCGACGACCTGAACCGCGGGCTCGCCTTCCGTCCGGTGCGCAACATCGTCGGCGGGCTCACCATCGGCGTGGGCATGGTGGTGGCGCGCACCTGCGTCTCGGGGCTCTTCTTCAAGCTCGGCGCGGGCATGCTCGGCGCCGCCGTCGGGCTCGTCGGCTGGGCGGGCGGCGAACTGCTCGCCCGACACCTGGAGATCGGCGGGCCGACCTGGCTCTCCGGTGGCGACGGCGCCACCTTCCCCGGCGTCGTCGACCTGCCGAGGGCGGTCGTCGCCGTCCCCCTGCTGCTGTTCGCGATCGCGGTGGCGCGCGGCCAGCGCGCCACCGACGCGGGCTGGACGCCGCTGCGGCTCGGCACGCTGCTGGGCCTCGCCGTCACGGCGGCCTGGGCCCTCGCCGCGGTCGGCGGGGCGAGCTTCGGGCCGAGCACGGTGGGTGCGGTGTCCGGGGTCGCGGACGGTCGGCCACCCACCTGGCTCGTCTGCTTCCTCCTCGGCCTGATCCTCGGCGGCGCCGTCGCCGCTCGGGCGGCGGGCACCTTCGACGTCCGGGGCGAGCGGGGGCCTCGGTACGTGGGCCTGCTCCTGGGCGGCGTCCTGCTGGGCGCGGGCGGGTGGATCGCGGGCGGCTGCAACCTCGGTCACGGCCTCTCGGGTGCCGCCCAGCTCGACATCTCCTCGCTCGTCGTCATCGCCGCGATGACCCTGGGCACGGCCGCAGCCGTCGCGGTCGGAGAGCGGCTGGGGATGCTGGAGCGATCCTCCACCCCTCGGATCGAGTGAATCCGTTGACCCGTCGCGAGGACACCTGTTCACTGCTCGTGTGACGGGCGACACACTGACCTGGGAACGGGTGCGCAAGGCGGCCGACAAGCTGACCACGCCGCTCCTGCCCGACGACTACCTCACCCTGCTCAACCCGCTGTGGAGCTCGCGCGAGCTGCGCGGGCGGGTCGAGAAGGTGGTGCGCGAGACCGACGACGCCGCCACGCTGGTCATCCGGCCCGGCTGGGGCTGGCGCTACCAGCACCGCCCGGGCCAGTACGTCGGCATCGGGGTGCAGATCGGCGGGAAGTTCCACTGGCGCTCCTACTCGGTGAGCTCGCCACCCAAGCGCGACGGCCGCACGCTGGCGATCACCGTGCGCGCGATGCCCGAGGGCTTCCTCTCCGACCACCTGGTCAACGGTCTCGAACCCGGCACGATCGTGCGGCTCGCCCTGCCCAACGGCGACTTCGTGCTCCCCGATCCCCCGCCGGCGCGCGCCCTGTTCCTGGTGGGCGGCAGCGGCATCACCCCCGTCATGTCGATGCTGCGCACCCTCGACCGCCGCGGCACGATGAGCGACGTCGTCCTGCACTACTCCTCGACGACGCCGGAGCGGATGATCTTCCGCGAGGAGCTCGAGGCGATGCACGAGCGGCACGCCGCGCTCACGGTGATCCAGCGCCACACCGACCACGAAGGCATCCTCGACCTGACCACGCTGGACGACGTCGTCCCCGACTGGCGGCGGCGCGAGACCTGGGCGTGCGGGCCGGCGCCGATGCTCGACGCGGTCGAGCAGCACTGGGAGGCCGCCGGGCTCGCCGAGCAGCTGCACCTCGAGCGGTTCTCGCTGGTGGTGGCCGGCGACGGCGGCGAGGGCGGCACGATCAGCTTCCAGAACTCCGGCAAGCAGGCCGAGGTCGACGGCGCCACCACCGTCCTCCAGGCCGGCGAGGACGCCGGGGTCGGCATGCCCTACGGCTGCCGCGTGGGCATCTGCCACACCTGCACCGTCACCAAGATCTCCGGCACCGTGCGCGACCTGCGCAACGGCGAGGAGTTCGACCAGCCGAACGAGCAGATCCAGACCTGCGTCACGGTGCCCGTCGGCCCGTGCGTCATCAACCTCTGAGAGGACTCTCATGGCCATCGCCGACGTCGCCGAGTACGCCCACCTGACCCCCGAGGAGGTCGAGGCCATCGGCCGCGAGCTCGACCTCATCCGAGCCGAGATCGAGGCCTCACGAGGTGCCGCCGACGCGCTCTACATCCGCCGCGTCATCCGCGCCCAGCGCTGGATGGCCGCCGGCGCCCGCATCGGCATGATCGCCGCCGCGCCCATGGACAAGCGGGCGCGTCGTCCGGTCATGGCCGCGAGCGCGATCACCCTCGGCCTGGCCAAGATCCTGGAGAACATGGAGATCGGCCACAACGTCATGCACGGCCAGTGGGACTGGATGAACGACCCCGAGATCCACTCCTCCACCTGGGAGTGGGACACCGCGCAGCCGGCCGAGCAGTGGAAGCACTCCCACAACTACATCCACCACCAGTTCACCAACGTGCTCGGCTTCGACAACGACATCGGCTACGGCGTCCTGCGGATGGCCCGGGAGCAGAAGTGGACGCCGGCCAACCTCGGCCAGCCGGTCTACAACGCCCTGCTCGCCGGGCTGTTCCAGTGGGGCGTGGCGCTGCACGACCTCGACCTCGAGGCGATCCGGAAGGGGAAGAAGGACCCCGCCGAGATGAAGCGGCAGCTGCGCCAGATCGCGGCCAAGGGGCGCAACCAGTTCCTCAAGGACTACGTGCTCTATCCGGCGCTCACCGGGCCGCGCTGGAAGGAGACGATCAAGGCCAACGCCACCGCCAACCTCATGCGCAACGTGTGGGCCTACCTCATCATCTTCTGCGGCCACTTCCCCGACGGCGCCCTGCACTTCACCGAGGAGGAGCTGGAGGACGAGACCCGCGCCGAGTGGTACCTGCGCCAGATCTACGCCACGGCCAACTTCGAGGGCGGCCCGCTGCTGCACCTGATGAGCGGCAACCTCGGCTACCAGATCGAGCACCACGTCTTCCCCGACCTGCCGAGCAACCGCTACGCCGAGATCTCCGGGCGCATCCGTGCGCTGTGCGAGAAGTACGACATCCCCTACACCAGCGGCCCGCTGCACCGGCAGTACGGACAGGTGCTGCGCACGGTCATGAAGCTCTCGCTGCCCAACCGCTTCACCACCGACGACAAGCCGGAGACCTTCGACCACCCCGAGGTCTCCCACGGACGCCGCGACCACGAGAAGCGGCAGTCGCGGCGCACCGAGCTGGGGGCCTGGTCGCGGACCGCCTCGTGACCACGGCCCTCTTCGCCTGGGAGGACGGCGTGCCGACGCGGCGCGCCGTCACCCGGTGCGCCCTGAGCCGGGTGTGCGGGGCGTGCGGTCGCCCGCTCGGCCGGCCGATCGCCTTCGTCGGCGACCCCTCCGAGGTGGCGCGCAACGAGTTCCACCTGCCGCCGCTGCACGTCGAGTGCGCGGACGCCGTCCTGCCGCTCGTCACCGACGGAGACGTCGTGCTCACCTCGGGCTACGAGTTCGTGCGGCCTGCGGCCGACGATCCCGACCGGGCCGTGCGCTGCGCGCCCAACTCGGTGGTCGCCCGCTGAGGCTCGCCCTCAGTCCGCTGCGGCCAGCGCGTCGGCCAGCGCGTCGAGGCCGACCGACCGGCTCGCCTTGACCAGCACGGCGGTGCCCGGCGGCACCGGGCCGAGCTCGGCGAGCACCTGCTCGGCCGGGCGCCCAGGGACGCCGTAGAGGTCGGTGCCCGCGGCGACGAGCTCGATGCCCAGCGTGGCCGCGTGCTCGGCGACCTCGCGGTGGCCGGTCTCCGGGTCGTCGAGCTCGCCCATCATGCCGAGCACCGCGACGCGTCGCTCGGCGTCCATCGCGGCCAGGGCGTCGAGGGCGGCGCGGGTGGAGGTGGGGTTGGCGTTGTAGGCGTCGTTGACCACGCGGCCGCCGCCGGCGGCGTCGAGCACCTGCATGCGCATCGCGCTCAGTCGGGCGGTCGAGAGCGCCTCGGCGGCCACCGCGAGGTCGACGCCCAGCGCGCCCGCGACCGCGATCGCTGCCGCGGCGTTGGACGCCATGTGCGCCCCGCCGACGGCCAACGCCAGGTCGGTGCTCCCCCACGGGGTGTGCACGGTGAACCGGGCCCGGGCCAGAGCGTCGAGGGTGAGGTCGGCGATGCGGACGTCGGCGCCCTCAGCGCGCCCGTAGGTCAGCACGGAGGCCTGCGTGCGCGAGGACATGGCGGCGACCCGGTGGTCGTCGGCGTTGAGCACAGCGGTGCCGTCGGCGGGCAGGGCCTCGACGAGCTCGCCCTTGGCCTTCGCGACCCCCTCGATGCCGCCGACCTTCTCGGTGTGGGAGTACCCGACCGCGGTCACCACGCCGATCTGGGGGCGGCCGATCCCGCAAAGCTGGGTGATCTGCCCGAAGCCGCGCATGCCCATCTCGAGCACCAGCACCTCGGTGTCGTCGGGGGCGGCCAGGATCGTGGTCGGCAGCCCCGACTCGTTGTTGAAGCTCTTCTCGTTCGCCCACACGCGGCGCTGCGGGGCCACGGCGGCGCGGATGAGGTCCTTGGTGCTCGTCTTGCCGACGCTGCCGGTGACGCCGACGACCCGGGCGGGCAGCTGCTGGCGGGCCCAGGTGGCCAGGTCGATGAGCGCGGCCGCGGTGTCGGCGACCCGGATCACCGGGATGCCCGACTCGACCTCGCGCGAGGCCAGGGTGGCCGCCGCGCCCGCCGCGACGGCGGCGTCGAGGAAGTCGTGCCCGTCGCGCTCGGCCACCAGCGGCACGAACAACTGACCAGGCACGAGGCTGCGCGTGTCGAACGCGACGGTGTCGAGGACGACGTCCTCGCCGTGGAGTGTGCCGTGGGTCGCGTGTGCCGCCTGGGATGCCCGGAACCTCATGTCGCGGAGGGTAGCGTTCGGCCATGGCCTCGGAGACCCGCACCCACCTCGTCGTCCTCTTCGGTGGACGCTCCGCCGAGCACGACGTCAGCTGCGTGACCGCGGCCCACGTGCTCGCCGCGATCGACCCCGAGCGGTACCGCGTGACGCCGATCGGCATCGACCGCGAGGGCACCTGGATGCTCGCCGAGGGCGCCCGTGCCGCCCTCGCCGCCGGGCCGGCAGCACTGCCCGAGCGTCTGGAGCCCGTCGGCGACGTCGTCACCCCGGACGCCGTCCTGGCCACCACCGCCGCGGGCGAGCGCACCGTCGTCCTGCCGCTGCTGCACGGCCCGATGGGCGAGGACGGCACGGTGCAGGGGCTGCTCGAGCTCGCCGACGTCCCCTACGTCGGCTCGGGCGTGCTCGGCTCGGCCGTCGCGATGGACAAGGCCGTGGCCAAGGACCTCCTCGCCGCCCACGGCATCCCGCAGGCGCGGCACCGCGCCTTCGCCGAGCACCAGGTCACCGACGCCCTCCTAGCCGAGCTGATCGACGATCTCGGGCTGCCCTGCTTCGTCAAGCCCGCCAACATGGGCTCCTCGGTCGGCGTCAGCAAGGCCCGCGACCTCGACGGGCTGCGCGAGGCCATCGCACACGCGCTCACATACGACGAGTGGGTCGTGGTCGAGGAGGCCGTCATCGGCCGCGAGATCGAGGTCGCCGTACTCGGCGGCATCACCCCGGAGGCCTCCGGTGCCGGCGAGATCGTGCCCGGCGCGGAGTTCTACGACTACGAGGACAAGTACGTCACCGACGCCGCCGAACTGCTCATCCCGGCGCCGCTGACCGCCGAGCAGACCGAGGAGGTGCGCGCGCTCGCCGTCCGGGTCTTCCAGGCGCTGCGCTGCGACGGTCTGGCCCGCGTCGACTTCTTCTTCGAGGAGGGCGGGCGCGGCTTCCTGTGCAACGAGGCCAACACGATGCCCGGCTTCACCCCGATCTCGATGTACCCCAAGCTGTGGCAGGCCGCCGGCCTCGACTACAGCGAGCTCATCGACCGCCTCGTCGACCTCGCCGTCGACCGGCACACCCGGCGCCGCCGCAACACCAAGCACTGACCCCGGCGCCGAGCGGTCACCCGTTCGGAGAGGTGGCGCACACCCCGTTGCGCGCCCATGATCGCGATGACGGCCGCACCGTCGCGGCCGCACGCGATCCGTGGGAGGCACCCGTGCTGGCACAGGCTCAGGGCGAGACGTATCCGCCGCTGCTGGAGGAGACGATCGGGGCGAACCTCGAAGCCACCGTCGCCCGGCACCCCGACCGGGAGGCGCTCGTCGAGGTCGCGACCGGACGCCGGTGGACCTGGGCCCAGTTCGACGCCGACGTGAACACCGTGGCCCGCGGACTCCTCGCCGCCGGGGTCGCGGTCGGCGACCGGGTCGGGATCTGGTCGCCCAACCGCGCCGAGTGGACCCTCGTGCAGTACGCGAGCGCGAAGATCGGCGCGATCCTCGTCAACGTCAACCCGGCCTACCGCACCCACGAGTTCTCCTACGCGGTGAACCAGAGCGGGCTCTCGCTGCTCGTGACGGCCGAGTCGTTCAAGACCAGCGACTACCGCGCGATGGTGGCCGCGACCCGGACCGAATGCCCGGCGCTGCGCCGCGTCGTCCACCTGGGCACCGCGGAGTGGGACGACCTGCTGGCCGAGGGCGCCGACCTGCCGGCGGACGCCGTCCCGCAGCGGATGGCGGGCCTGAGCCCCGACGATCCCATCAACATCCAGTACACCTCGGGCACCACCGGCCGCCCCAAGGGCGCCACGCTGAGCCACCGCAACATCCTCAACAACGGCTACTTCACCACCGAGCTGATCGGCTTCACCGCCGACGACCGGCTCTGCATCCCGGTGCCCTTCTACCACTGCTTCGGCATGGTGATGGGCAACCTCGGGTGCACCACCCACGGCGCGACGATGGTGATCCCGGCGCCGGGCTTCGACCCCGAGATCACGCTGCGCACGCTGGAGGAGGAGCGCTGCACGGCCGTGTACGGCGTCCCGACGATGTTCATCGCGATGCAGAACAGCCCGCTGTTCGGCGAGGTCGACCTCGGCACGCTGCGCACCGGCATCATGGCCGGCTCGATCTGCCCCATCGAGGTGATGCGCCGCTGCATCGACGACATGCACATGGACGGCGCCTCCATCGCCTACGGCATGACCGAGACCAGCCCGGTCTCGACCCAGACCCGCGCCGACGACGACCTCGAGCACCGCACCGCCACCATCGGCCGCGTGCACCCGCACGTCGAGGTGAAGATCGTCGACCCGGTCACCGGCGAGACCGTCGAACGCGGCCGGCCGGGCGAACTGTGCACCCGCGGCTACTCGGTGATGCTCGGCTACTGGGACGACCCCGAGCGCACCGCCGAGGCCATCGACGCCGACGGCTGGATGCACACCGGCGACCTCGCCGAGATGCGCGAGGACGGCTACTGCGTCGTGGTCGGCCGGATCAAGGACATGGTCATCCGCGGCGGAGAGAACATCTACCCGCGTGAGATCGAGGAGTTCCTCTACACCCACCCCGACATCGAGGACGTGCAGGTCGTCGGCGTCCCGGACGAGAAGTACGGCGAGGAGCTGTGCGCCTGGATCCGGATGCGCGCGGGCGCGACCCCGCTCGACGTCGCCGACGTCCGCGCCTTCTGCGACGGCCGGCTCTCGCACTACAAGATCCCGCGCTACGTGAAGGTCGTCGAGGAGTTCCCGATGACGGTCACCGGCAAGGTGCGCAAGGTCGAGATGCGCGAGCTCTCGACCGCCGAGCTCGGCTTGGGCTGAGGTCGCCGACCCGGGACCCGGAGCCCGCGCCTCAGCCGTTCTGTGCGTCGCGGATCGGGGTGATCCAGGACTGGTGGGTGGCGGCGTTCTTGGTGATCGCCAGCAGCTCGTCCATGTGCGGTTCGAGGCCGGTGACCTTGTCGAGCGGCACGCCGATGATGAGCTGGAACCCCAGGCCCTTCCAGGCCTGCACGGCGCGGCCGGCGAACTCCGAGTCGGCCTTGACGAAGCCCTCGTCGAGGAAGACCGGCGCGAAGCGCGGGCGCGAGCGCAGCTCGTCGCCGAGACGGAACCGCAGGGCCGAGCCGACGATGAACGCCACGAGCTCCTGGCTCTCGCCGCCGCTCTTCTCCCCCAGCGTGCGGTAGGTCGCGCGCAGCTCGCCCGTGGCGGCGTCGTAGCGCTCGGCGCTGATCTCGACATGGCGTCGCACGTCGAGCAGGCGGTCGCGGTCGGTGACCGACCCGTCGCCGCCCTGGCGCGGACGACGCAGCTGCTCCATGAACCGGGAGAGCTCGACGAAGCGCTTCTCCAGACCGGCCTCGTCGAGCTGGGCGGTGGAGCCCGACGACAGCGCCCGGAGGTCCTTCATGAACAGCTGGACGTGGGCCGGCGCCAGCCGGCGCAGTCGGATGCGGAGCCGGTCACCGGCGCCGCCGAACTCCAGCCGACGCAGGATGGCGTTGATCGGCTCGAGCCGGTCTTCGATCTCCTCGACCGAGGAGGCCATCGCCCCGAGCAGCGGCACGAGGTCCTGACCGCTCCACTCGGTGAGGCGGCGGCGCCACTCCGAGCGCCGATCGGCGAGGCCCTTGCCGCGGATCTCCTCGAGGATGCGCGCGTAGTCGCCGTAGGACTCGGCCGTGATGCCGAGGTTCGGGGAGTCCCACTGGAACTTGTAGAGCCGGAAGATGCCGGCCAGTTCGTCGTCGACCCGGGCGATCTCGGCCTCCGCGTCGGCGACCGCGCCGCGCAGACGTTCGGCCAGCCGCTGGGAGTTCTCGGTGAACCGTTCGAGGTCGTCGGGGTCGGCCGGGGCCGCCGCCGCGGCGAAGTCGGCCACCAGGGCGGCGTCCTGCTCGTCGGTGAGCAGCACCCGCCCGGCGGACTCCATGGCGTCGAGGCGGTCCTTGACGTGGTCCTCGTCGTCGACGAGGTGGGCGTGGGCGTCGGCCAGCTCGCGCTGCTGCCGCTCGAGGTCGAAGCGACGGCGACGCACCTCGTCGACGGCGGCCGCGAGCTCGACGATCTGCCGCTCCAGGGTCTGGAGGGTGTCGTCGGCGTCGAGGATCTCCGCGCGCCGGCGCTCCAGGTCGGCGATGCGACGGTCGCTGGAGTCGACGTCGAGGTCGTCGAACCGGGCCTGGGCCACCGCGTCGTAGGAAGCCCGCTGGAGCTCCAGGACGCCGCCCTGCCGGTCGAGCTCGCGCACCTGGGCGTCGATGCCCTCGAGCTCGGACTCGAGCGCGGCCAGCTCGGCATCGATCTCGGCGAGGGCGTCCTCGTTGGAGAAGCCGATGATGCTGCGGGTGTCGGTGCGCCCGTGGGTGCCGCGTCGACCCTGTCGGGTCTGGCCGGCCAGCGTGACCCGCAGCCCGCCACCGGCCAGCCCCTCGGCGGTCTCGACGCACAGCGCGTTGCGGGAGGGCTCGGCGACGTGCGCCTGCACCCACCCGGCGAACGGGGAGTCCTTGAACAGCAGCTTGCCGGCGACCCGCTCGAGGTCGGCCGGGCCCTGGTCGGGCAGGTCGAGCTCGACGCCCTCGAAGGTGAGCCGGCCCCGCAGGTGCAGGCCGTCGATGGCAGCAGAGAACCGTTCGAGCCGATCGAGCGGCACCAGCATCATGCGGGCGCTGCCACCGAGGACGGTCTCGATGGCGCCGCGCCACCGGGCCTCCTCGGGGGCGACGTCGAGCAGCTCGGCGACGAACGGCAGCTCCTCGATCGGCAGACCGCTGGCCGCGGCGACCTCCGCGCGCAGCTCGTGCATGCGGGCCGGGACCCGACCGGCGCGGTTCTCCAGCGACGCCCGCTCGGCGCGCAGCTCGCTGCGTCGCTGCTGGAGCGGGTAGCGGCGTTCGAGGACGCCGTCGCGCTCGCGGCGGATGCGCTCCTGGTCGCGCTCCCAGCCGGCCAGCCACTGGCGCGCATGCAGCTGGAGCACGGTGAAGGCCTCGGCCGAGAGCATCGCGGCGTCGAGGTCGGGGGCGGAGGCGTCGGCGACGTCGACCAGCGGCAGCAGCCGCTCCTGGAGCACCGCTCGACGGGTGCGACGGTCTTCGCGGACCACCTGCTCCTGCTCGAGTGCGAGGGCCAGCGACTGGAGCGTCGCGCCACCGGCCGAGCGGTGGGACTCCTTGGCCGCCTCCAGGTCGGCCTGGAGCGACCGCTCGGAGGAGATCGCCGCCGCGAGCCGCTCGGTCACCTGGGCGCGCGCCTCGCGGTTGGCGTCGCTCGCGGCCTCGATCAGCCGCAGGTGGGTGCGCAGCAGCCACAGCCGCAGCGGGGTGTCGCCGGAGATCGTGACGCCGTAGGAGTCGAGTTCGCCCAGGCGCCGCTCGGCGACGACCTTGCGGGCGTGGAGGTCGACGATGGGTTCGAGCAGCTCGAGCTTCTGCTCCTCGGTGCGCATCGCCACGTAGGCGGCGTCGAGGTCGTCGAAGTGCTCGATCGCGCGGTCGGCCGCGGCGTAGGTGGCGGGCCGCTCGAGCACCATCTCCTTGTAGAGCTCGTCGACGCTGCGCACCTGGTTGCCGGCCTGGATGCGGGCCAGGAGCCGCAGCGCCTTGGCGCCGTCGCCGCCGGCACCGATGCCCAGCCGGGCGTGCAGCACCGCCGCGAACTCCGCGTAGGTGCGGTGCACCCGGATGCCGGGGTAGAGCTTCTTGAGGGTGTTGGCGTGGAAACGCTCGGGGACGGCGACCTCGAGGGTCTCCAGCGACAGCGCGCCCTCGTAGGTGGCCAGCTGCATCTGCACCTCGCCGGAGCGGGCGGCGCGGCGCGGCACGTAGTAGGTGCGCAGCGCGGTGAAGCGGCCGCCGTGGTCGTTGACGAAGGTCATCGCCACCGCACCCCAGGTGTCGGAGCCCTTGCCGCGCAGGAGCTTCTCGACCGGACGCCCGGTGCGGGGGTCGTCGATCACGTCGACGGCGCCGCGCAGGTAGGAGAGCAGGTTGCGCTGGCCCACACCACGGGCGCGGCCGGCGACGGCGTCGTTGGAGGCGCCGTTGAACTTGGTGTCGGACGGCATCATCAGCGCGGTGTAGGCGTCGAGGATGGTGCTCTTGCCGACCCCCGAGGCGCCGGAGATCATCGTGGCGTCGCCGCGCAGCGGCACCGTCGTCAGGCCGGCGAAGCCGCCCCAGTTGACCAGCTGCATGAGCGCGGCCCGCCACTGCATGGTGTCGTCGGTGGGGGTGGCCACCGTGGCCCGGTCGAAGAGCCCGTCGCCCGCCGGGCCGCCGTCGACCTGCTCGATCTCCTCGACGCTCATGCGAGCTCCTCCTCGGCGCCCTCGGGCGCCACCTCGTCGATCGGGCCCTCGATCTCGCCGTCGATCTGATCGAGGACGGCGTGCGGCTCGTCGTCCGCGGCGTCGGGTGCCGTGCTGGCGCGCAGGGCCGCGAGGAGCTCCTGGAGGACCTCCAGGGGCAGCAACGGCTCGATGGCCTCGCTGATCTCGTAGCGCTCGTCGGCCGGTGAGCCGATGAGCAGCCCGGCCTTCGCCAGGTTGGCCACCGCGTTGCGGGCGCGCTTCTCATCGCCCGCCTCGTCGGTGGCGTGCGGGGGGCGGAAGGTGGCGATGTGGTCGAGGATGTCGTCGCGGTCGACGTAGACCCGGGCGTCGCCACCGGCCAGGCCGGCGCGCAGCCGGTCGCGCAGGTGCACGAGCACGATCGTCTCCTCGCGGGTCCAGGCGGCGTCGTAGAGCAGCGTCGGGAACCGGCTGCCGGTCTCGGAGGTGGCCTGGCGCTTCCAGGCGACCTCGCGGGACCGGTCGACGGCGAGGTCGAGGAAGAGGTCGTTGAGGCGCGAGCGCAGCAGCCGCTCGTGCTCGACGAGCACCGCCCAGTCGCGCGGGTGGGTGCGCGCGGAGATGAAGCGCTGCTTGAGCAGGGTGACCAGCGCATGGCGCTGGGCGTACTCCAGGCCGCCCTCGTCGCCCTCGAAGAGCGAGACCGAGGCCGCGTCGTCGACCAGCTCGTCGTCCAGCTCCTCGTCCAGCTCCTCGTCCAGCCCGTCGAGCGGCTCCTCGAACCGGTCGGTCTGCTCCTCGTCGAGCTCGACGGTCATCGGCGGGCCTTCCGGGTCGTGGTGGTCGTGGTGGTCGGGCTGGTCGGGGCGGGGTCGGGCAGGTCGGGATCGGGCAGCGGCAGCCGTGGCACGGCGAAGGTGCGCCTGCTGCCGTCGGGCCGCAGGGCCGTGAAGGCCTCCTCGGCCTCCTCGGCCGACCAGCCCTGGTCGGCGGCGAGGTGCAGCAGCCCGAAGATCTCGACCGGACGCCGCAGGGAGGGTTCGAGCCGCTCGAAGAGCTCGCCGAGCGAGGACGCCGGCAGCAGGTCGGCCAGGGCCGCGTCGAGCCGCTCGCGCAGCGACCCGAGCTGCGGACCGCCCTGGGCCATCAGCTCGGCGAGCGAGACCGGCGGCGCGTCGGCGGGGTCGGCGGCGCGGATGCGTTCGGGCAGCCGGTCGTCGGCGGGGTCGTGGAAGCGCTCGCGCAGGTGCTCGACGGAGAGGCGCGCGGGCAGCAGCGGGACGTCGTGGCTGGCGCGCGGGCCGGTGGTGGCCATCCAGGTCATCAGCTCGGACTCGATCTGGCGCAGCGTCTGCTCCAGCTCGCGGTCGCGGGCGGCGTCGTGGGAGACGATGTACTCCTTGAGCGTGGACGTCACGCGCGAGCGCTGCGAGAGCACCCGGTCGAGGCCGTCGCGGATGAGCCGCACGGTGCCACGCAGCTCCGAGCGCTCGGCGTCGGAGAGGGTGACGTCGGCCAGCGGATGGTCGAGCAGGTCGGTGAGGTCGTCGCGCAGCTGGGTGACCAGGGCGTCGTCGCGCAGCAGCGCGAACGCGCCCTCGAACGCCCGGCCCTCGTGGGTGGCGGTCATGAGCGCGTCGGCGCGGGCCAGGTAGTCGTCGATGACCTCGCCGGCGGGACGGTCCTCGGCGCGGAAGGCGGCCAGGATCTCGGCACGGATGGTGGCGAACCGCTCCTCGACCCGCGCGAAGTCGCTGGGCAGCGCGGAGATGAGCGAGAGCAGCTCGGTGTAGCCCTCGAGCATGAAGTCGGAGGTGGCCCCGACGATCTCGGCGCCGTCGACGAGCCGGTCGCGCTCGGCGGTGAGCCGGGCGATCTCCTCGTTGAGAATCGTCATGCGCGAGGTGCGGTCGGGATTGGCCTCGGCGTTGAAGCGGCGCACGGTGGTGAGGATCGTGGCGATGCGGTGCTCGCTGAGCGTGGCGCGGTCGCGGGTGAGGTTCTTGACCAGCTCGAGCGCCTGCTGGGCGTGGGAGGTGAGCGTGTAGACCTCGTTGCCCCCCTCGTCGAGGGAGCGCACCAGCCACTGGCCGCGCATCCAGCGCTGGCAGATGTCGCGCCCCGAACCGGCCGGGACGTCGGTCTCGCCGGTGAGCCGGATCTGCGCGAGGTGCTCCTCGACCTGGGTGTGCAGGCGGGCGGTCGGGATCGGCTTGTTGTTGCGGCCGAACGCGGCCCGGAAGATCGTGATGACGACCGGCGCCTGCCGCTGGTGGAGCAGGGTGAGGGTGGGCTGCGCGAAGGCACCGGTGACCCGAGCGAACTCGGCGGCGATCTCGCTCACGACTCCCCCTCCCGGCGACCCGGGCCGGCGACCCGGCCCGGTGACGTGCTGGCAACGACGCGACAGCATCCCAGACGGCACCGACAGACTCGACATCGAGATCCCCCGCCGGGGAGCATCGGGGCATGAGCGCGTCCACGATCACCGTCCTGCGCCACGCCCGGGTCTTCGACGGACGCCGTCACCTCGGTGCGCCCGGCGACGTCGTCCTGGACGCCGGCCGGATCGTCGCCGTGGGCGGCGAGCACGTGGTGGCCGGGGCTCGCGTGGTCGATCTGGCAGGTGCGCTGCTGGTGCCCGGCTTCACCGACGCGCACGTGCACGCCGTGCAGGGAGGCCTCGAACGCATCCGCTGCGACCTCAGCGAGGTCGCCGCCGAGGCCGCGGCGTACGTCGCCGCGGTCGGCGCCTATGCGACCGCCCGGCCCGACGAGCCGTGGATCCTCGGCGGTGGCTGGGCAATGTCGGCCTTCCCCGGCGGCACCCCCACAGCGGCGGCCCTGGACGCCGTCGTGCCCGACCGGCCGGTGTTCCTGCCCAACCGCGACCACCACGGCGCGTGGGTCAACAGCACGGCGCTGCGCCTGGCCGGCATCACCCGGGAGACCCCCGACCCGGCCGACGGGCGCATCGATCGCGACGCCGACGGCGAGCCCACCGGCACGCTGCACGAGGGCGCCATGGGGTTGGTGACCCGGCTCCTGCCACCGACGACCGCGGCCGAGCTGTACGCCGGCCTGCTGGCCGGTCAGGAGCACCTGCACTCCCTCGGCGTCACGGCCTGGCAGGACGCCATCGTCGGGCCCTACGCCGGCATGGACGACAACGGCCCGACCTACGCGGCGGCCGCCCGGGCCGGCGACCTGACGGCGTCCGTCGTCGGCGCGCTGTGGTGGGAGCGCGACCGCGGCCTGGAGCAGATCGCCGATCTCGTCGAACGCCGCGAGACGCTCTCGCACGGGCGCTTCGCCGCCACCAGCGTCAAGATCATGCAGGACGGCGTCGCCGAGAACGGCACCGCGGCGATGCTCGATCCCTACCTCGACCGGTGCGGCCACCACACCGGCAACCACGGCCTCTCCTTCGTCGAGCCGACCCGCCTGCGCGACGCCGTCGCCGAGCTCGACCGGCTCGGCTTCCAGGTGCACGTGCACGGGTTGGGCGACCGTGCGGTGCGCGAAGCCCTCGACGCCCTGACCGGCACCGATCCGGCCAGCCGCCACCACATCGCGCACCTGCAGTTCGTGCACCCCGACGACGTCCCGCGGTTCACCGCCCTCGGCGTCGCGGCCAACCTGCAGACCCTGTGGGCGTGCCTCGACGAGCAGATGCTCGAGCTGACCCTGCCGTTCCTGAGCGCCGAGCAGGCGGCGCGGCAGTACCCGTTCGGCTCGCTGTACCTCGCCGGGGCGCGGCTCGTCGCGGGCAGCGACTGGCCGGTGAGCACGCCCGATCCGCTCCAGGCGCTGCACGTCGCCGTCCATCGAACGGCGTGGGGCGAGGAGGGCCCGGCCGGCACCGAACCGCTCCTGCCCGACCAGGCGCTGCCGTTGGAGGTCGCGCTCAACGCCTACACCGAGGGCGCCGCCTGGGTGAACCACCGTGACGACGCCGGCCGCATCGCACCCGGCGCGGTCGCCGATCTGGCCGTGCTCGACCGCGATCCCTTCGACGACCTCGCCACGATCGGCGCGACCCGGGTGCTCTCGACCTGGGTCGACGGCGAGATCGTGTGGGGTCAGGCCACGTAGAGCTTGCGCAGGGTCGAGCGCACGGTCCAGGTCGTGCGCTCCCCCGCCCGCAGGCGGACGGCGACGCCGGGCCGCAGCTCGATCTCCTCGCCGTCCTCGAAGCCGACCGTCGCCTCGCCGGCGAGCACCACGAACACCTCGTCGACCTCGACGTCGACGGCCGTGCCGGGCGTCATCTCCCACACCCCGACCTCGACCTCACCGACGGTGGTCAGCGTCCGCAGGCCGGCGCGCGGGCTGCCCGCGCGTACGTCGTCGGCGGGCAGGTCGTCGAGCGGCACCTCGCCGAGGAGGTCGAGCACGCGGTCCATGGGTCCATGGTGGCAGCACGCACCGCGGCCCCGGACGTCGTCCGGGGCCGCGGCGGGGGGAGGGAGTGGAGGCGCTGGGACCGGGTGGGTCCGGGTGGGTCCGGGTGGGTCCGGGTGGGACCGTGGTGCCGATCAGAGGATGTAGAGCATCTCCTGGTAGGTCGGCAGCGACCACAGGTCGTCGGCGACGATGCCCTCGAGGGCGTCGGCGGCCGTGCGCACCGCGGTCATCGCGGTGAGGACGACGTCCCGCATGAAGGTCGCCGCCACCAGCGGGTCCTCGTCGTGCTCGTGGGCGAGCGCGGCACCGAGGTCGGCGAGGCCGGCCTTGAGGTCGCCGATGAGGCCGGTGATGGTCTCCAGGGTCGAGAGGTCGGGCTCGAGGCCGGCGGCCTTGAGCGCGGCCGCGTTCTGGGCCAGCTCGGTCTGGTAGCGGATTGCCGCCGGGAGGATGGTGGTGGTGCCGACCTCGTAGGTGATGTTGCCCTCGACGGTGATCGAGAGGATGTACTGCTCGCACCCGACCTCGTAGCGGCTGTGCATCTCGCGGTCGTTGAAGACCTGGTACGTGCTGAACAGCTCGACCGCCTCGGGCGAGATCAGCTCGGGCAGGGCGTCGACCGTCGTCCGCAGGTTCTTCAGGCCCCGCTGCTCGGCCTCGATCTGCCACTCGTCGGAGTAGCCGTTGCCGTTGAAGATCACCGCGCCGTGGTTGGTGATGATCTCGGTGAGCAGGGTCTGCACGGCCTCGTCGAAGTCGGTGCCGGCGGCGACCGCGGCCTCGAGCTGCGTGGCGCAGTAGTCGAGGGCTTCGGCCATGATCGTGTTGATCACGACCATCGGCGCGGCGACGGTCTGCAGCGAGCCCGGGGCGCGGAACTCGAACCGGTTGCCGGTGAAGGCGAACGGCGAGGTGCGGTTGCGGTCGCCGGGGTCCTTGCTCAGGTCGGGCAGGGTGTCGACGCCGATGATCAGCGTGCCCTTCTCCTTCGAGCGGGTCGCGCCGCCCTTGGCGATCTGGTCGAAGACGTCGGCCAGCTGGTCGCCGAGGAAGATCGAGATGATCGCGGGCGGAGCCTCGTTGGCGCCGAGGCGGTGGTCGTTGGACGCCGAGGCGACCGAGACGCGCAGCAGGCCGCCGTACTTGTGCACCGCGCGGATGACCGCGGCGCACACCACGAGGAACTGGGCGTTCTCGTGCGGGGTGTCGCCGGGGAGCAGCAGGTTGCCCTGGGCCGCGTTGCCGATGGAGAAGTTGACGTGCTTGCCCGATCCGTTGACGCCGGCGAACGGCTTCTCGTGGAAGAGGCACTCCATGCCGTGCTTCTTGGCGATCGACTTGAACGTCGTCATGAGCAGCTGCTGGTGGTCGGAGGCGAGGTTGGAGCGCTCGAACATCGGCGCGACCTCGAACTGACCGGGGGCGACCTCGTTGTGGCGGGTCTTGGCCGGGATGCCGAGCTTGAAGAGGGCCTGCTCGGTGTCCATCATGAACGCCAGCACGCGCTCGGGGATCGCACCGAAGTAGTGGTCGTCGAACTCCTGGCCCTTCGGCGGCTTGGCGCCGAAGAGGGTGCGGCCGGCGTTGAGCAGGTCGGGGCGGGCGTTGAAGAAGTGGCTGTCGATCAGGAAGTACTCCTGCTCGGGCCCGCAGTAGGAGACGACGTTGTCGGGCTCGGCGTGGCCGAAGAGCTTGAGCACGCGCTTGGCGTGGGCCGACATCGCCTGCTGCGAGCGCAGCAGCGGGGTCTTGTGGTCGAGCGCCTCGCCGGTCATCGAGATGAAGACCGTCGGGATGCACAGCGTGTTCCCGTTGGGGTTCTCCAGGATGTAGGCGGGGCTCTGGATGTCCCAGCCGGTGTAGCCGCGCGCCTCGAAGGTCGCGCGCAGGCCGCCGTTGGGGAAGGACGAGGCGTCGGGCTCGCCCTGGATCAGCGTCTTGCCCGCGAACTCCGAGATCGCGGTGCCGTCGCCGACGGGCTCGAGGAAGCTGTCGTGCTTCTCGGCGGTCAGGCCGGTGAGCGGGTAGAAGACGTGGGCGTAGTGGGTGGCACCCCGCTCCATCGCCCAGTCCTTCATCGCCGACGCCACGGCGTCCGCGACCGCCGGGTCGAGCGGCGCGGACTTCTCGATGGTCGACAGCACCGACTTGTACACGCCCTTGGGCAGGCGCTTCTGCATCATCTGCAGGCTGAAGACGTTCTCACCGAAGATCGCGCCCGGCTCCTCGGCCGGGTCGAAGGTGAACGGCGGAGGGGTGGTCGCCTGGACGGCGGCGATCGCCTGCAGACGGACGGGGTTGGCGGTCATGGATGCTCCCTGGGGCATAGATGCGACCGGCCTCGGGCACCGGCGCTGAGCCGGAATCTAGGGACGCCGTGTACCGGCATTGTTTCGGCCAGGTGACACTGGACGGCGTGAGCGCTGTGAGCCGCGTATCGGCCGCCGGCGGACCAGACCACTGAGCGCCCCGAGCGCCTGACGAGGTCACCGCCGCTTCCCCACTCGGTGCGCATCGGGCAGTAACCGCCGTCGGACGGCGTCGTTGAGGTGGCCGGGGAGGGAGTCTGAAAGAACGCTGAGAGGACACCCCTTGCGCACCCTCCTCAGCCGCGTCGCACTCGTCGCCGCGGCCCTCCTGCTCGTCGTCTCCGCCGCCGCCACCGCGGGTCCGGCCGCCGGCGACGGCCCCGCCGGCAGTTCGGTGGGCACCTACTTCGGGGACGGCAACCTGCCGCCCGGCTGCATCCGGGACATGAACCCCGACAACCCCGAGAACCGCTGCTACCACATGCGGACGGGGCTCAACGCCCTCGATTCGCCGCAGATCGACGTGCTGATCCTGGCGCCGGTCTCCCCCACGGTCGAACGCGACATGCGCATCATGCGCCAGGTCGTGCAGATGTGGGAAGGCGGGCTCGAGCAGCTCGCCGAGGAGTCGGGCATGGAGTGGCTCAACGACGCCGACTTCCACATCACCGTCGACTCCCTGGACGGCGAGTTCACGACGTACCCGATCTACGACCCCGAGATCGTGGTCGTCGCCACCAACCCGGTCGGCGGCGTCGGCATCGGCATCGACCCATCGAACTTCGCCAGCCAGCTGCAGATCCTCGACGGCGAAGGTGTGCCCTGCACGAACATCAAGAACCCCTTCGACATCGAGACCTGGCAGGCGCTGCCCGGGTGGGACTCCCACCACGAGCCGCGGTCGGGCATCTACGTCGAGGACTGCGGCGGCGCGGGCGGCAACGTGTGCTTCGCGATCAACGGCGCCATCGACCCGGTGCCCGGCACCACCGACGTGTTCGGCATCTTCGACCTCATCAGCCACGAGTTCGGCCACTGCCTGACCCTCGGCCACGTCGGCGACGGTGCGGAGGGCGCCTGGGGCGTCGTCCCGACGAACGACATCATGAGCTACAGCGAGGACCCGCCGGGCATCTCCAAGTGCGTCTCCACCCTCGACCTCGAGGGCTTCGCCCTGCGGATGAGCAACTACCTCGACCGCAACGGCGACGGCAAGGTCACCAAGGCCGATCGGCTCAAGCCCAACGACGTCCCCGGCGACGGCGCGAACTCCTTCCAGATCCAGTCGCCGGCCGACCACCTCTACGCCACCGACACCGGCTCCCCGCTGGACTGCCCGCAGCCCGACGTGGGCCTGGTGCCCGGCGAGAGCGTCGACTGGGGTCCGGCCATGACCCGGGCACCGCGGCCGACGCTCGACCTGGACGCCGTGCGTCCCGGCTCGCGCCTGCGGATCTCGGGGACGGCGTCCTACCGTCCGCGCGGCAAGCAGCCGACGGCCGCCAACGGGTTCGTCGTCGACGACTCCGGTGATGCCCTGAGCCCGTTCAACGACCTGCGCAAGCTGTCGGTGAAGGTCACCCACACGTCCCTGGAGGCCACCCTCGCGGTGGGTCAGCTGTGGCCGACGACGAACGCCACCAGCCCGGCGGCGTACAGCATCGTCATCAACGGCCACCGGTTCGACTCCTTCATCGCCCCGGGCGACAGCTCGGTGACGACCTGGGACAACGGCCTGGAGGTCGTGCTGCCCGGGGTCTCGTCGTGGGACACCGCCACGAACACGGTGCGGTTCTCCATCCCGCGTCGCTATCTGCGCGACGAGCACCTGGTCGAGGCGCCGTACTGGATCAGCAGCCAGGCGAGCGTGCAGAACGGCAAGCGGCTCGCGTTCGTCGACGACCGGGCTCCCGACGCCGGCAAGCTGCTCGGCGTGACCGGCGCTCCGCTGGCCGACACCCCGCAGTCGAGCGCCGCCTTCGAGCCGCCGCTGGGCACCCGGCCTTACAAGGTGAACTTCGGGTCGAAGGACACCAACAGGTTCGCCGCGACCAACTCCAACGCCGGCGAGACCCTGGTGGCCGACAACCACGTGTACTCGATGCGCGTGCGCACGCCCAGCAAGGTCGAGCTCACCCTCGACTGGGACGACGCGGCCTCCGAGCTCGACCTGCTGGCCACCCCCGACGGGGCGGACGGCGCGGCGTCCTCCGACAACGGCCACCCCGAGAAGGTCGTGCTGCCCAAGGTCTCCGGGCTGATCGACCTCGAGGTGGTGCCCTTCCTGGTCGGTGCGACCGGCACGCACTACACACTGACGGCCACGGTCACCCCGCTCGGCAAGGACCGCGACCGCGACGGGCTGCCCGACCCGGGCGACGCCTGCCCCTCGCAGGCGGGTCCGCTGCCGACCGGCTGCCCCGACAAGGACGCCGACGGCATCGCCGACCGGGACGACCGTTGCCCGACCACCGCGGGCACGACCGCCACGGGCTGCCCGACGCCGGCCAGCGAGTGGATCCGGGTCTACGTCGACGGTGAGCTCGTGCGCACGGCCCGCCTCGACCGCATCGGGGGCGTCGGCGACTTCAAGCTGACCGTGCCCGGTGCCCGGGCCGGCCGGGTGAAGGTCGTGTGGGCGAACCGTTCGGGGACGCTCGCCTCGGCGAGCCGCGCGGTGCGCTGAGTCCGGATTCGGGCCGCGTCTGACCACGGCCCGTCGGTCCCGGACTCAGCGTCCGAGACCGACGGGCCGGTACGGCCGCTGGGCGGGCAGACCGGTGCGGACGCGCAGGATCGCGCGGTTCGCTGCGATGTTCAGGTGGGCCGACGGGTTCGCGACATAGGCGTAGCGCCCGACCCAGACCAGCCCCGAGGGGTTGTCGAGGGGAACCGCCTCGGTTCGCGTCAGCGGGTCGCCGATACGCGCCTCGGTGACGCCCTGTGGATCGATCAGGCTCATGGACGAGTCGAGGTAGCCGGTCGTGAGGAGATGTCCGTCGCGGCCGATGCCGATCCCGTAGGTGCCGTTGGCAGGCGTGCTGGTCCACGTCACCTGCGCAGCTCCGGCAGCGCCGCTGCGCGTCACCGGCCAGGTCAGCACCGACCCCGCTCCGATCAGACCCGAGGCGGGTCCGGTGCTGACCCCGAGCGCTGCGCGGACGGCGTTCGCCTTGCGGTCGTAGGCGATCTGGTAGAGCCCGAAGAACCCGAGCCGTGCGTCGTCGGCGCGTGCCCAGACACGTGCCGGTCCCCCACCGGCCGGGACCCGCCAGACGAGGTTGTAGTTGTCGTCGGCCACGTACATCTCGCCGTGCGGCCCGAAGGTCGAGTACAGGCCACGCGGCTCGGTCTGCGTGAGGCTCGGATAGGCGGTCAGCCCGCACGCCTGGAGCGCCCGGAGCGCATCCGGGCAGGGCGGGAGTAGCGCGTCGAGGGCCGGGAAGGTGGTGTAGCGCCGGCCGGTGCCCGCGATCGGGTCGATCTGGAAGATATGGCGTCCCGTGCCGAGGTAGAGCAGACCGTCGCCGTCGACCGTCACGGAGAACGGCCGCTCCGCGTCCTGGTCCCACCCGTGCACGTGGGGCAACGGCACCGGCGTGATCCGTCGACCGTCACCGCTGATCTCGAGGAGCGGCGAGTCGACGGCACCGCCTCGGCCGTCGTGGTTGAGCAGCACTACATAGAAGCGGCCGCGGCTGTAGGCGATCGATACGGGCTGACCCCACTCCTCCAAGGAGACGAAGGTCGTGTAGTCGAGCGGATCGGCGGCCGCCGCCCGCGTCGCGGGGGCGAGCAGCGCACCGAGCGCCAGCACCGGTGCCAGCAGGGCGAGGAGAGCGAGGTGGCGACGGACGAGATGGCGACGGACGAGGGGCATGGGAGTCACGTGAGGTCCTGGGGTCGAGGAGGCGCAGGGGTCGAGGAGGGCGCGAGGACGCGCCGTGGCGGGCGCCGGGAGATGGGGTCCCGGCGCCCGCTGCGGTGATCAGGCGGCGTCGAACCAGCCGGCGAGCGCCGGGATGCGGCGCAGCACGAGCTGGTCGAGGGCGAGCACGACGAGCAGCGAGAGCCCGAACAGCGGCAGGAACAGGCCGAGCGCCACGAGCGCGACGACGAGCAACGGCGTCGCCTTGAGCGGCATCCGGCCACGCGGGGCACCCAACCGGGCCGCGCCCTTCGGACGCCGCTTCCACCACATGAGCGGGCCGGTGACCGAGGCGAACAGGATCGCCAGGCACATGAGCGCCGCCCCCCAGAACGACCACAGGCCGAAGCTGCGGCCCTCGTGCAGGCCGATGCCCTGGGAGACCACCTTGGCCAGCGTCGGGTAGTCGTCGAAGCCGTAGGTGGCGACCACCTGGCCGCCGTAGCGGTCGATGTGCACGGTCTTCTCATCCGACGGCGCGTCGAAGGCGTAGCCGATGACCGAGAAGACGCCGCCGGCGTCGTCGGTGCTCGGCAGGGCGATCGTGAACGGGTGCCGCAGACCCTCGCCGTCGGCGACCTCGACCGCGGTGTCGACGTTGGCCACGCTGCCGCTGCGACCCGCCTGCGTGGTGTCGGAGGACGGCACGTCGGACTCCTGCAGCGCCCACGGGATGTCGACGGCGTGGCTGTGCGGCAGCGACTCGTCGAGCTTCGAGGTCGGGTCGCTCACCGCGCCCGGGTCGAGGGACCACAGCGAGGAGCCGTGCTCGGTGGCGTAGCTCTGCACCTTCTCGCCCCAGAAGCCGGTCCAGGGCAGGCCGGTGACCAGCAGGGTGAGCAGGCCGACGCCGCTGACGGCGCCGACGAGCGCGTGCCGCGAGCGCAGCTTCGCCGGTCCGCGGCCCGAGCGGCGGGCGCGGCGGCGCGCCGTCCACCCGCGCACGAACAGGTAGTAGCCGGTCAGCGCCATGACGACGGCCCAGCAGGCGCCGAGTTCGAGCACGTGGTCGCCCCACGGGCCGGCCATCAGGTCGCCGTGCAGGCGCACGGCGTACCCCGACAGGGTGGTGTCGGGGTTCAGGTCGCCCAGCACCTCGCCGGTGTAGGGGTCGACGTAGGCGTCGCGGCTGGCGCCGTCGGCGGTGACGAGGGAGAACCGGGTGGTCTCCTCGGCGTTCTTCGGCTCGGTCATGGAGAGCACCGAGGCGTCGGGGTAGGCCTCCTGGACGGCGGCGTACTGCACCTCGTAGGGCTGGGTCAGCGCCCCCTGGGAAGGCGGGTCGGTGCGCATGAGGTCGCCGTGCATGAGCGGCTCGAGTTGGAAGCGGAACAGGTAGATCAGGCCCGTGACGGCCAGCAGGATCAGCACGGGCGCGACGAGGAAGCTGGCGAAGAAGTGCCAGCGCCAGACGGCGCGGAACCAGCCGGAACGGCCGGTGGCCCGCTTCTCGGTGGGAGCGGGGTCGATCAGAACATCGGTCATGGAGGTCCTCCGGGGACGTGGCAGGACGCGGCGGGCCCGAGGGCGCGCCGCGAGGGGTCACGAGCCCGCGCCGCGGACGCCGTCGGTCCCCGGACGGGGCGGACGGCGTGGGCGGCTCAGGCGAGGACGACCGGAGGTCCCCGGCGACGGCCGGGTTGGGCCTGCCACTGCGGCAGGAGCGGGACGACGCGGGCGAGCGCCGCCGCGCACAGACCGGGCCGCGGGCACAGCCCGCACACCCGGGGGACGACGAGGTCGAGGAGCCGGGCGAAGAGCAGGGTGAGGGCGACGACGATCGCCTGCTCCCCCCGCCCGAGCCACAGGCCGAGGACGGCGGCGGCGAGGAGGTGGCCGAGCATCATCGGGGCGTGCGCCGAGAGGTCGGCGACCAGGTGAGCGACCGGGAGCTTCGGGCTCAGGCCGCCCGACCCGCCCGCGGCCGCCTGGTAGGCGTCCTGGAGCGAGCCGACCCGGCGTCCGCCCTCGACCGGCAGCGCGGCGGCGAGGCCGCCGTGCACATGCCCGGTGGCGGGCACGTCGCCGCGGTGCCCGGCGCTGAGGGTGAGCGTGAGGTGCACGAACGTCTGGCCGGCGACCATGTAGGCCAGTGCTCGCAGGGGGCTCAGCGGGCGGGACATCACCGGCACCGTGGCCACCACGGTGACCGCGACGAGCACCACCAGCACCGCGGGCCCGGGCAGGAGGCCGTCGGCCATCACGTGTCCGACCACGCCCATCGCCAAGGCGATCGACCCCGCGCCGAGGGCGCGCAGCCACACCACGGCGGGGTCGAGGGGGCGGGCCACGGGCAGCAGTGTCCCATCACCGGGCGAGGACCTTGGACCCTGGTCGCCGATCGGGCCGTCTGCTGTCCTGCTGCGCGGGGGGTGGGACAGATGAGCGGAGCCGTCCGCAGGATCGAGTCGGCAGCGAGCTGCCGCGAGGACGACGTCATCGAGATCGTGTTGGAGGACGTCGCGCCGTCGTGGTGGCGCATGCCGCTGCGGCGTCTGGGGGCCGGCGCCTCGCACGGCGTCGCGCTCCTGCGCCCGGTCGGACGGGTCGTCTCGGGCTTCACCGAGGACGTGCTGGGGCCCGCGTTCCCCTACCCGGCCGCGCGGGAACTGCCGGACGATCGGCTGCCCGAGGCCGCGTGGTCTCCGCCGATGGCCACCGCCATGGCCGAGCTGCGGGCCCGGCTGGTCGATGCCGGCTGGCAGGTCGTGGGCCGCGGCACCCACCCGTGGTCGGAGCGCTACCGGCGTCCGGTACGCGACAGGGCCGCCGACCCGGAGGTCGACGGCCCTGTGCGCTGATGGCGGGGCGATGCTGGGTCAGCGCTGACGGATCTGGAGCTTCGCCTCACCGAGGTTGATCGTCGCTCCGGTGCCGTTGAGCAGCTTCACCTGCACCGCGATGACCTTGAGGCCGCCGCGCACCTTCTCCACGACGTTGGTGCCGATCTCGAGCAGACCCGGGATCGACAGCGTGCCGAGATCGGGCAGCGGCGTTTCGGTGCCGTTGACGGTGATCGAGCCGATCGTCGTGCCGTTGGTCGAGGCGACCACCCGGTTCTTGGAGTCGAGCTCGACGTTCACCCGGCCACGGATGGCGCTGATGACGACGGCACCGTTCAGGAGGTTGACGTTCGCCAGCTCCGACTGGGTGAAGCCGGTCGCCCGGTTGCGCGACTGCTTGCCCATCTCGCTGCTGCGCGCGGCGCCGACCGAGAGGACCCCGGGGATGTCGAGGCCCAGCAGGTTCTTGGTGCGCACGACGCCGCCGGTGCCGCGGCACGGCATGATCGTCTTGACCTGCGGACCACTGGTGACGAGGTCGCCGAGCACGGCCGCGCGGGTCGTGTTCGCGTAGCCGCTGAACCGGCCCTTGACGATGTTGTCGCTGATCTCGGCGTAGCTCGCGGCCAGCTTCACCGTGGTGTCGGTGGCCAGGATGTCGATCTGGACGGCCTTCGCGCGGGCGCTGGCGAAGTCGGCCTTCTTCTTGATCTCGCTGCGGCCGAGGCTGATGCGCAGCAGACCCGGCACCGTGATCGGCTGGCTGATCGTCGGCAGCGGCAGCGTCAGCGGCACGCCGGCGATCGTCACGACGATCTTGGCGAGCTGGGTGTCGGTGGTGGCGTGGAAGCCCGTGCTGTCGTGATAGGCGCGGGCCGTGGTCATCAGGCCCTGGATGCTCAGGCTCGCGAGCCCGCCCAGGCTCAGGCTGATGCCGGCGAGCTCGTGGTGGGAGACGGCGGCGATCTCGCCGCCCACCTTCTCGGTGTGGAGATCAGTGGTCAGCGTGCCGACGCTGCCGATGCCGCCGAGGTCGACGTTGGCGACGGTGTTGCTGCCGTTCTCGCCGATGCGGGTGGTGCACCCGGTGGAGGTGTACCCGGTGTCCCGGGAGTCGACCGGGATCTGGTTGCCGCGGACACGGCTGCCGTAGCCGCTCGCCTTCATCCCGAAGTTGGTACGGACGCCGCGCGACTTCGCCGACGGCGTCGTCGTGCTCTGGACGGCGCTGGTCGCGCTGGTGGCGCCGGCGGTGCCGGCGTCACCGGCAGAGGCCGGCGCTTGGGGGGCCACGATGACCCCGACCGCAGCGACCGCGAAGGCCGCAAGGGCAGGGGTGAATCGACGACGGGGCATGGTTGCTCCTCGCTCGACCGCGAACGGTCGTCAGGAGGCCGCACCGCCGGGGGGTTCCGGACGACCCTCCCTGGACATCCGGACGTGGCAGCACGACCTGTTTGCTCTCTCTCAGGGGTCATCGTGTCGTATGTCCCGGGTCCCTCGCCACCCGGTCCGCCCCTCGGAGCCCTCCCGACAGCTGTCGGAGGGACCTTCTCCCCTCCTCCACGCCGCCGAGGTCCCCCTCGATGTCGGGCCCCGGGCCCTGCTGCGGAGCCGCCCGAGGAGGCAGCGTTGGTGCTCGTCCTGCTCCTCGTGCCGGAAGGCAGCGCCGTGCCGCATCCGCCCACCCGTCCGCGTTCCGCCCTCGTCGTGTTCGAGTCGATGTTCGGCAACACCGGGCACCTCACCCGGGCGGTCGCCGCGGGTCTGCGCGGCCAGGGCGTCGACACGCTGACCCTCGACGTCGCCATCGCCGCACCGCCCGAGCGGGTCACCGCCGACCTGCTGGTGCTGGGCGCCCCCACGCACTCCGGATCGCTCAGCGACATCACGACCCGGGCGGACGCCGTACGCCAGGGCGCGTCGTCGGACCGCATGATCGGCGGGCTGCGCGAGTGGCTCGTGCACGCCCATCCCGACACCGCCGTGCACCCGGGCGGCGTCCCGGTGGCCGCGTTCGACTGCCGTGCGCATCGACTCGATCCCCACCGCGATGCCGTGGACGGCGCAGCCCCGTCGGCGCTGGCGATGGCGGGGCTGCAGGGCTTCGTCCCGCACGCGGAGCCGGAGGTGTTCTACGTGCGCGACCTGCTCGGCCCGCTCGCACCGGGCGAGATGGAGCGGGCGGCCGCCTGGGGACGCCGTCTGGCGCGGGCGCTGGTCGGTGTCTGAGACGCCGGCCTCGCGCCGCCACCCCGGGATCCAGCGCTACCTCGACCAGCGCACCGCCGACCTGCAGAACCGGCTGGCCGACGCGATCACCGCGTTCGCGGGCTCGATGCCGTTCGTCTACGTGCACGTGGCGGCCTTCGCGATCTGGATGCTCGTACTCGAGCGGTCGCCCTGGCCGACCCTGACGCTCGTCGTCTCGCTGGAGGCGATCTTCCTCTCGACCTTCGTGATGATCGGTCAGAACCGGCAGGCCGCCGTCCAGCAGGCGAAGGCCGACCACGACTTCGTCGAGCAGGAGCTGGAGTTGAAGCAGAACACCGAGCTGACCCGCGAGATCCATGCCCTGTTGGCCCGCCTGGCCGACGAGGGATCTGCCACCCTGCGGGAGTGACGACGCGAGTACACCACCTCAACTGCGGGACCATGCGCCCGATCGGCGGCGGTCGGGGCGGGCTGCTGCCGGCCTCGATGGTCGCCCACTGCCTGCTGGTCGAGCGCGACCGCGGCCTGCTGCTGGTCGACACCGGCTTCGGCACCGCCGACATCGCCGATCCCGGGCGGCTGGGCCAGCCGTTCCGCGCGATGGTCGGACCGCGGCTGGACGCCGGCGAGACGGCGATCGCGCAGGTGCGGGCCCGCGGCTTCGACCCGCGCGACGTCACCGACATCGTCGTCACCCACCTCGACCTCGACCACGCCGGCGGGCTCGGCGACTTCCCGCACGCGCGGGTGCACGTCTACGACCGCGAGCTCAGCGCCGCCCTGCGGCCGGGTCTGCGCGAGCGGGCGCGCTACGTGCAGGCGCAGTGGGCGCACGGACCGCAGTGGGTCACCCACGAGGCGCGGGGCGACTCCTGGCGCGGGCTACGGGCCGTACGGGCCCTCGGGGACGACGTCGTCCTGGTGCCGCTGCACGGCCACACGCGCGGCCATGCCGGGGTGGCGGTCGACACCGGCGGCGAGGACGGCTGGCTGCTCCACGCGGGCGACGCCTACTTCCACGCCTCGGAGGCGACGCCCTCGCCGCACGCTCCGGTGGGGCTGGTCGCCTTCCAGCGGCTGATGAGCATCGACGACCGCACCCGCCGCGCCAACCAGGAGCGGATCCGCCAGCTGGCGGCGAGCCAGGTCGACGTCCGGGTGTTCTGCGCGCACGACGTTCAGGAGTTCGAGGAGCTGGCCGGCCGGTAGGCCAGCCGGCGCGAGCCGCAGCGGTCGACCAGGGCGGTCAACGCGTCGCGCTCGGCGCTGTCGATCGCCAGCGACCAGCGCGACTTCACCGCCAGCCACCACGCGGTGTAGCGGCAGCGGTGCTTGGCCGGCAGCCACTCGGCCGGATCCCGGTCGCTCTTGGAGCGGTTCGAGGACGCCGTCACGGCCACGAGCGCGCGGGCGTCGCCGAGGTCGTTGGCGAAGTCCTGGCGGCGCTGTGCGGACCAGCTGCGCGCCCCCGACGCCCACGCCTCGGCGAGCGGCACCAGGTGGTCGATGTCGAAGGTCGAGGGGTCGGTGGTGACCACCGCGTCGTACCAGGAGCGCCACCGGCCGTCGTCGAGGGCGCACCCGCTGCCGACGGTCATCGAGGACGACCGGTTCTCCACGATCAGCACCTCGTCACGGGTGTCGCAGCCGTCGCCGTCGGCGTCGATCCAGTGCCGGAAGAGGTCGCGGTCGTAGCCGTCGGGGGTCTCCGCGGCGACCGGGAGCGCGGCGAGCGCGGCGGCCGTCGTGGTCACCACGCGCTCCCCCGCGCGACCCGCCTCGACCGCCCGGACGGGCGAAGGCGCGGCCAGCGGGGAGAGGGTCAGCAGGACGATCGTGGCGATCGCCGCTCCCAGCGAGGAGCGGACGGTGCGGCGTGGCGGGTTCGTCATCGGGCCTCACGCTAGCCTGCGCGCGTGGTCAGCATCCTGGTGATCGAGGACGACGACGCGATCCGCGCCGCCGTCCAGCGTGGGCTGCGCGAGCGGGACTTCGCCGTCACCGCCGTCGGCACCGGGATCGCCGGGCTGGAGGTGGTGCTGCGCGAGCACCCCGACGTCGTCCTGCTCGACCTGGGGCTGCCCGACGTCGACGGGCTGACCCTGCTCGGCATGATCCGCACGGCCGTCGACGTGCCGGTCATCGTCATCACCGCCCAGGACGACGACCCGACGATGGTGCGCGCGCTCGATGCCGGCGCCGACGACTACGTGGTCAAGCCCTTCGGCACCGACCAGGTCGCGGCGCGCATCCGCGCGGTGCTGCGCCGCGGCGGCCGCGGAGCCGACCCGTCCGCCGCCCTGCGGGTCGGCGCGCTGAGCATCGACCCCGGCACGCGGGTGGCGACGTTGGACGGGCGGCGTCTCGACCTCGCCCGCAAGGAGTTCGACCTCCTCCTGCTGCTGGCCTCCCGCGCCGGGCAGGTCGTCTCCAAGCGCGAACTGCTCGCCGAGGTGTGGCAGCAGGGCCAGAACTACGGCGCCGAGCGCACCGTCGACGTCCACCTCTCGTGGCTGCGCCGCAAGCTCGGCGAGTCCGCCGCCGCACCGCGCTACCTGCACAGCGTGCGCGGCGTCGGCGTCCGGCTCGTCGATCCCGACGGCCCCGATGCCCCGTGATGCGGCGCCGGATCTCCTGGCTGGTGACCGGGACGACGTCGGTCGTGGTGGTCTCCTTCGTGATCCCGCTGTGCCTGCTCGTGCGCACCCTCGCGGAGGATCGCGCGATGAGCGCGGCCGACCAGCAGGCGCGCAACGTGGCGATCCTGCTGGCCGCGGTGCAGAGCGACAAGCGTCTGCTCACCCTCCTCGACAGCCTCGACACCGGCACCGGCACGACCACCTCGGTGCTCACGGTCAAGGGCCGCCAACTCGGCGCCGGACCCTCGATGGCCGACGACCCCGACGTGCGTCGCGCCCTGGACGGCGAGGGGTTCCGCGTCGTCCGCGACGACACCGGCCGGGTGCTGCTGCCGGTGGTGATCGGCAAGCGCACCGCCGTCGTCCGCACCACGGTGTCGGGCGAGCGTCTGCATGACGGCGTCGTCCGGGCCTGGGTGAGCATCATCGGCCTCGGGGTGCTGCTGCTCGTGGCGGCCACGACCATCGCCCGACGGCTGGGCAGCCGCATCAGCGACCCGTTGCTGGAGGTCGCGGGCACCGCGCATCGGCTGCGCGAGGGCGATCTCGACGCCCGGGCCGAGCCGCGCGGGACCGTCGAGACCCAGGAGCTCGCGCGCGCCCTCAACGGGCTGGCCGACCGCACCACCGAGCTGCTCGCCTCCGAGCGGGCCGCCGTCGGGGATCTCTCCCATCGGCTGCGCACGCCGGTCACGGCGCTGCGGCTCGACGCCGAGCAGGTCGCCGACGAGGCCCTGGCCCGCCGGCTCGCCGAGCACATCGGGGTGCTGGAGCGCACGATCGATGCCATCGTCACCGAGGCCCGTCGTCCGGTGCGCACCGATCTCAGCGCCGGCGGCGATCTGTGTCGCGTCGTCGCCGACCGCATCGGCTTCTGGCAGGCGCTGGCCGACGATCAGGGCCGCACGGTGACGACCCGGCTGCCCGACGGCCCGGTGCCGGTGCCGCTGGCCGAGAGCGACCTGCGCGACCTCGTCGACATCCTGGTCGACAACGTCTTCGCGCACACCGCCGAGGGCACGGACTTCGCCGTCCGGCTCACCGTCGAGGACGACGGCCGGGCTCACCTCGTGGTGGCGGACGCCGGTGACGGGTTCCCGGCGGGCGGCGGCCGTGCGGGCCGCCCCGGCACCACCGGACTCGGCCTGGACATCGCGGAACGGATGGCCACGGGCGTCGCCGGCGAGCTGCGTCGTGGCCGGTCGCCGGAGGGCGGGGCGAGTGTCGAGGTCGTCGTCCCCCTCAGCGGCTGATCGTTCCCCGGACGACGCTCAGCGCTCGACGGTGCGCACCACCCGCAGCACGCAGACATGGCCGCGCGGCTTCGCCGGCGGGCGGCACCGCGACCAGCGCACCACGACCGGCCGGCGGGCGGGCTCGGCCTCCGGTTGCGCCGTCCCGGCCGGGGTCGACTGCTCCGAGGTGCCGGCCGGGGCGGCCGGGGCGTCGGCGAGGCTGCGGTAGGCGGCCGTGCCGCCGACACCGCCGCAGGCGAGGGCGGCGGCGAGCACCGGACCGAGGAGACGGTTCACCATGCCTGTGCGATCGGCCGGAACCGAGGCGATCGAAGGGGAATCGGAGGCAGCGGACGTCAAGAGATCCTCAAGCCCGGGCTTGAGGTGAAGTTGAATCGCGCATGAGTCAGGCTTGTCCTCTCCCGGCCGATCATGGAGACATGACCTACTCGGCCCGTTCCCGCGACCGCTTCCGCGCGCTCGTCACCGGCGTCACCGGCGTCGTGGCGGCCGGCTCCGTCGTCGCCACCGGGGCGGTGGCCGGCGCTGCCGCGCAGCGCACCCAGGCCGACCAGGCGGCGAAGCAGCAGGGGCAGGTCTCCGATGGCACCGACTCCGGCGGCACGGGGAAGGAGGGGCAGCGCACCTCGCGTCAGCGCAAGCCCCAGGTCGTGGTCAAGAAGCGGCGCACGGTGCGGAAGGTGACGACCCGCTACGTCGACCGCGCCCCGCAGCCCTCGACGTCGTCGGTGAGCCCGCCCAGCAGCTCGACCGGTTCCAGCGGCTCGACCAGCTCCAGCAGCTCCAGCAGCTCCAGCAGCTCCAGCAGCTCGTCGTCGGGCGGCACGACCTCCTCGCACACCACGCCGACGCCGAGCCACAGCTCGAGCGGCACCAAGGGCTCCTCCTCCGGCGGCACCAAGGGCGGCTCGAGCGGCGGTTCCAGCGGCTCCAGCGGCTCCAGCGGCGGTACCAAGGGCGGTTCCAGCGGCGGGTCCTCGGGCGGTTCGACCGGGGGCTCCTCCGGCGGCTCCTCGGGCGGCTCCTCGGGCGGCTCGACCGGGGGCTCCTCGGGCGGTGGCCCCTCGGCGCCGCCGACCAGCGGTCCCTCCTGACATGTCCGTGTACTCGGCCCGCTGGCGGGAGTGGAGCTGCGAGGTCGTCGTCCAGACCGCGCACGCCGCCGACCTGCCGGTGGCGCGGGGGCTCGTCGAGCAGGTGCTCGCCGACGTGGGTGCGGTGGCCAGCCGCTTCCGCAGCGACTCCGATCTCGCGCGCGTCAACGCCGCACCCGGCCGATGGGTGAGCGTCGATCCGCTGCTCGTCGCGGCCGTCGGTGTCGCGGTCCAGGCCGCCCACGACACCGACGGGCTCGTGCACCCGCTCCTCGGCCGACCGCTCGTCGAGCTCGGTTACGACCGCACCCTCGGCCTCCTCGAGACTGCTGGGCCCGCCCTCGCGCCGGTGTCCGCTCCCCCGGCCCTGGATGCCTGGCGAGCCGTCGAGTGGAGCGAGGACGCCGTCCGGATCCCCGCCGGCACCGCGCTCGACCTCGGCGCGACCGCGAAGGCCTGGGCCACCGATCTCGCGGTGGCGGCCTGCCGCGAGCACCTCGACCACCCGGCGCTCGTCGGGATCGGCGGCGACCTGCGCACCGTCGACGACACCGCCTGGCGGGTCGGGATCCGCGAGGACGCCGACACCGAACCTCTGGCCGTCATCGACCTCGTCGGCGCGCTGGCGACCTCCGGCACCCGCGTGCGCCGCTGGCGCCGCGGCGGTGTCGAGCGCCACCACCTGCTCGATCCGCGTACCGGTCTGCCGGCCACCGACGTCTGGCACACCGTCTCCGTCGCCGCGCCCACCTGCGTGGCGGCCAACACCGCCTCCACCGCGGCCGTCGTCCTGGGCAGCGCCGCCCCGGCCTGGCTCGCCGCGCGTGGCCTCGTCGCCCGCCTCGCCGGCGGCAGCGGCGAGGGCCGCGTCGTCCACACCGTCGGCGGGTGGCCCGCCGACACCCTCGAGGAGATCGCATGACCACCGACTCGCCCGTCCTCTGGTACCTCAACCGGGGCACGGGGATCGTGCTGCTCAGCCTGCTGAGCCTCAGCGTGCTGCTGGGGGTGCTGGCGCTGACCGGTCGCCCGGCCGGCGACGGCGGCTCGCGGGTGCCGCGCTTCGTCACCCAGAACCTGCACCGCAACCTCGCCCTCGGCTCGGTGCTGCTGCTCGTGGCGCACATCGTCACCGCGGTGGCCGACGAATTCGTCGACATCCGCTGGTGGCAGGCGGTGGTGCCGTTCGGGGCCACCTACGCGCCCCTGTGGCTGGAGTTGGGCACCCTCGCCTTCGACCTGATGCTCGTGGTCGCGGTGACCTCGCTGCTGCGACACCGCATCGGCCTGCGCTCCTGGCGGATCGTGCACCTCACCTCGTGGGCGGCGTACGCCGCCGCGGTCGCCCACGGGTTCGGCATCGGCACCGACCTGCGCCACCGCGACCACTGGGAGATGTGGTCGATCGTGCCGACGGCGTTCTCCGTGACCGTCGTCGTCGTGGCGTTCGCCTGGCGGCTCGCCGGTGGGCTGCGCGCCCGCGAGGACGTCGTGCGGCCCTCGGCCGAGCGTGCCCGGATCGGGGTCGAGGCATGAGGTCGCCGCTGCCGGTCACCGAGGAGCTCCTCATCCACCCCGGCCCCGCCCTGCTGGCGGAGGTGTCGCCCGGCCGCACTCTCGCCGACCACCGTCGCCGCCGTGGCGCACCCGCCCGGATCGGGTTCGATGCGCTCCAGGCCATGATCGAGGCCGCCGACGTCCGCGGTCGCGGCGGCGCCGGCTTCCCGTTCGCCACCAAGCTCGCGGCGGCTGCGCGGGGACGCCGTCCGGTCGTCGTCGTCAACGCCTCGGAGGGCGAGCCGGTGAGCGCCAAGGACTCCGCCCTCGCCATGGTCGCCCCGCACCTGGTGCTCGACGGTGCCGCCACGGCGGCCCGTGCGCTGCGGGCCCGCGACGTGCACGTCGTCCTGCCGGGAGATCGGCCGCGTGCCCGTGGGCTGCTGGCCGCCGCGATCGCCGAACGCGACGACGCCGATCTGCGCTGGCACACCTCGACCGCCGAGCCGCGGTTCGTCGCCGGGCAGGCGCGGGCCGTCATCGAGCTGCTCGAGGGTCGCCCCAACCTGCCGGTGACCGCGTGGACCCCGGAGGCCGTCAGCGGTTACCGCGGCCGGCCCACCCTGCTCTCGAACGCCGAGACCTGGGCCCACGTCGGGTTGCTCGCCCTGGAAGGCCTCGCGCCGACGCTCGCCCGCGGCACCCACGCCGAGCCCGGCACCACGCTGCTGACCGTCAACGTGCCCGGGCAGCCGACCGCCGTCCACGAGGTCGAGCACGGCACGCCCCTGGTCGACCTGCTGCCCGCCCAGGCCGGCGGCGGCCCCGTGCTGCTCGGCGGCTTCCACGGCACCTGGGCCACCTGGCCGCAGATCGCCGACGCCGTCGTCTCGCGTACCGGGCTCGCCGAGGCCGGCCTGGCCCTCGGCGCCGGCGTCGTCCTGGCTCCGGGACCGAACGCCTGCGCGCTCGCCCTCACCGAGCAGATCACCGGCCATCTCGCCGCCCAGAGCGCCGGCCGCTGCGGCCCCTGCGTCAACGGCCTGCCCGCTCTCGCCGACGCCGTCGCCGGTCTGCGTCGCGGACGCCCCGGGTCGCTCGAGCGGGTCCAGCAGCTCTGCGGCCTGCTGCCGGGCCGCGGCGCCTGCGCCCACCCCGACGGCACCACCCGCCTCGTCGCCTCGCTCCTCACCGCTCTCCCGCACGAGGTCGATGCCCACGCCCGCGGTCGGTGCACCCGCGCCGCCGCCCCGATCGGAGCAGCCCGATGAGCGACCGCACCGCACGTCTCCGCGTCGATTGGCCCTCCTGCCGTGCACACGGCGTCTGCCACGAACTGCTCCCCGACATCGTGCGACTCGACGAATGGGGCTACCCGATCGTCACCGGAGAGGTGACTCCCGACCTGCTCGCCGAGGCCAAGGCGGCCGCCAAGGCCTGCCCGAAGCTCGCCCTCCGCCTCGCCTGACGGCGGAGGCCGCGCAAGTCCGGTGGTCGAGGTGCGAGCGCATGCGAGCCGCGAGACCCCCGCACCCGACTGCTCTCCGGTACCGCACGACGGCCGCCTCACCGGGTCTCGCGGCTCGGCGCCGGGGCGCCTCACACCTCGACCACCGGACGCTGACTCGCAGGCTCAGCGCCGGCGCCCAGGCAGGGCCGGTGGTCGAGAGGCGAGCGCATGCGAGCCGCGAAACCCCCGCACCCGACCGCTCTCCACTACCGGCCGGCGGCCGCCTCGCCGGGTCTCGCGGCTCGGCGCCGGGGCGCCTCGCACCTCGACCACCGGACGCTGACTCGCAGGCCGGCGGTGGTGCCGGTGCCGAGGCAGGGCCGGTGGTCGAGGTGCGAGCGCATGCGAGCCGCGAGACCCCCGCACCCGACCGCTCTCCGGTACCCGACGACAGCCGCCTCGCCGGGTCTGGGCAGCACGACGGGCCTGAGCCCCGGGTGGGGTTCAGGCTGTCGTGGTGAGTTGCGTGGTGCCGGCGGGTGTGCGGAGGTAGTGCTGGCCGTGGGGGCTGGTCCAGAGATAGCTGGAGCCGTTGCCGGGTGGTCCGCTGGTGTCGTTCGGATCGACGGGTGTGTAGGTCCAGCCGTGGTGGGTCTTGACGCGGTGGTGATGTCGACAGAGCGCGGCGAGGTTGTCTGTGCTTGTTCCGCCGCCTTCGTCCCACGGGACGATGTGGTCGATGTCGGCTGATCTGGCTGGCCTGGTGCAGTGGGGGAAGACGCAGGTGACGTCTCGCAAGATCACCTGCTCGCGGAGGAGGGTGGGGATCTCGTAGGACTCGCTCGACCGGTGTTCGGCGAGGTCGAGGACGGGTCGGACGTGGATCTGGGTGTCGGGGTCGGTGCACCACGACCGGAGGGTGTCGAGGTCGATCGCGGCGCGGGTGTTCTCGACACGAGCGGCCGTACCGAAGGGGTTCTGGCCGGGGGCGTGGCTGATGTGGACGTAGAGCTGGAGGGTCCGCTTGGACCGCACCGGCTCGGTTGTTGCTGCTGCCTCGTAGGTGAGGGCGTGGTCGCGGCGTGCGAGTTCGCCGAGGGCCATGGCCCGTCGGGCGTCCAAGGACTCCTCGCAACCGAGGTCTTTCAGCTGGGCGGCGATGGCGGCGAGGGCGTCCTCGAGATCCAACGCGTCGGCCAGGTCGAGGGCTCCTTCGATGTCGACGCGGCCGTGGAAGTCGACGTGACGGGAGTAGATGGTGACGTGCCGTTTGTCGTCGGCCGCTTCGCGCTTGGCCTTGATGACCTCGGGGTCGGCTTCGGCTTCGGCTGCTTTGACGGTCTGTTCGATGCCGCGTCCGCCGATGGAGTGCGCGAACGACGCCAACCGCTGGTCGACGAGGTCGACGGCTTCGGGTGAGAGCAGGCGGGTGGCTTGGGCGATCTTGCGGGCCCGCCACACCGGCACCTCACCGGCCTCGACACGGCGCCAGCACCGCGGCAGACGGGCGGCGAGTTCGAGGGCGTCGCCGATGTAGTAGTGCCCGGCGTCGGTGGACAGGCCGATCGCGGCGGCGAACTCGTCGATGCAGAACTCCGCCACCAAAGGGGCACCCTGACCCGCGATCGCCAACTCGCGTTCCGTGCCCGGAACACACGCGCTGTCCCACTCATCGACAGCAGGGTGGGCGAGAGCCCACCGGGCGGCGGCGATGAACACGGTCCGTTCGGCGTCGTCGGCCACCACCCGCGCATCGCGCGCGAGCACCAGGAGGGACCGCGGGTCACGCGGGTCCGCAAGCTCGGGGAGCTCCTGGTGTGGGGTGGGGGAGGCCATGCCTCAGTCTACTCGAACACATGTTCGAAGACAAGGGTTCGGAGGGTTGAATCTCGCTGAGTTCAGCTGCTTTCGGGATGTCTGGGCTTCGAGGCCCTCGCCTGGGGGCTCGGGCACCTCAGCCACCGGACGGGAGCCGCAGATCGTCCCCCTGTCGGCGGTCGTCTTGCCGGGTCTCGCGGCTCGGCGCCGGGGCGCCTCGCACCTCGACCACCGGAAGGCGCCCGGCGCGGTGCACCCAAGAGGCAGCCGGAACCCCCACCCGCCTAGCCAGCGCCTTTCAACCGAAACAGACGGCGACCCGAACACCGAGAGCAACCCGGCACCGCCCTAGCCGGCGCCTTTGAACCAGAGCGAGCGAGGAAGCCGGGAGAAGACACGGAGCAGCGACGGCGTCCCCATTGTCGGCGCCCACCCCACCGGGTCTCGCGGCTCGGCGCCGGGGCGCCTCGCACCTCGACCACCGGAAACGCCGGAAACGCCGGAAACGCCGGAGGCACCTCACCCACCCGTCTCCGAGACCACCTCCACCCCATCCCCCACTGCGATCCGCCCGCCCTCCAGCACCCGGAAGACCGTCCCCGCGCGGCGGCGCAGGGCCTCCATCGCACCGGGGCCGAGCTCGTCGTCCAGCAGGCGGCATGGGGCGGCGACGCGCACGACCTCCAGGAGGGTCTCCCCCACCCGCAGCCGCACGCCCGGGGTGGTCGGCACGGCGCCGGAGCTGATCGTGATGTTGCGGCGGGTGAGGTCGGGCGGGATCGGCCGCTGCAGCGCGCCCTCGGCCTCCGCGAGCGCGGACGCCGACTGCACGGTCACGTGCCGGTGCTTGGAGCCGTGGTAGCGGTCGCCGACGATGCCGGCACCGGCCTCGACCTCGACGGCGGCCTTGGCCTGCATGGGCAGGCGGCGGCCCTTGGCGGTGTGCAGGGCGACGACGACCGGGACGGCGGGCTGACTCACCCGGCCATCATCGCGACAGGATCAACCCGCTCGTGGGCACCCCGGTACCGGCGGTCACCAGCACGTGCGGGGACGCCGAGAGGTCGACCGGGTTGACCGAGGTGCCGCGGATCTGGCGCACCCCCTCGGCGATGCCGTTCATGCCGTGGATGTAGGCCTCGCCGAGCTGTCCGCCGTGGGTGTTGAGCGGGAGCCGCCCACCGACCTCGATGGCGCCGTCGGCGATGAAGCCCGGCGCCTCGCCACGCCCGCAGAACCCGAGCTCCTCGAGCTGCATGAGCACGTACGGCGTGAAGTGGTCGTAGAGGATCGCCATCGGCATGTCGTCGGGCGTGAGCCCCGACTGCCGCCACAGCTCGCGGCCCACCACTCCCATCTCGGGGATGCCGATGTCGTCGCGGTAGTACGACGTCATGACGAACTGGTCGCGGCCGCTGCCCTGCGCGGCGGCGCTGATGATCGCCGGGGTCTGCGGCAGATCCCGGGCCCGCTCCGCGGAGACGACGACCAGCGCCACGGCGCCGTCGGACTCCTGGCAGCAGTCGAGCAGGTGCAGCGGGTCGACGATCATCCGCGATGCCTGGTGGTCGTCCAGGGTGATCGGCTTGCCGTGGAAGAAGGCGTTCGGGTTGGTGGCCGCGTGCCGGCGGTCGGCGACCGCGACCCGGCCGAAGTCCTCGGAGGTCGCGCCGTACTCGTGCATGTAGCGCCGCGCCTGCATCGCCACCGTGGCCGCCGGGGTGCCGAGGCCGAACGGGTAGGTCCAGGCGTTGTCGAGGCCGTTCGTGTTGACCTGCTGGGCGACCGCGGTCGAGAACTGTCCGAACCGGTTGCCCGAGCGCTCGTTGAAGCCGCGGTAGGCCACGACGACGTCCGCGACGCCGGTGGCCACCGCCATCGCGGCCTGCTGGATCGTGCCGCACGCGGCGCCGCCGCCGTAGTTGATGCGGCTGAAGAACCGCAGCTCCGGGACGCCGAGCTCGCGAGCTACCGCGATCTCCGAGGAGGTGTCCATCGTGAAGGTCACCAGGCCGTCGATGTCGGACGCCGTAAGGCCGGCGTCGGCGAGCGCGTGCTGCACCGCCTCGACCGAGAGCTGGAGCTCGGAGCGACCCGACTCCTTGGAGAACTCGGTCTGCCCGATGCCGACGATGGCCGCGGCCCCTGCGAGCGTGCGCGCCGTCATCGCGCGACCCGCACGGTGCCGATGACGTGCGCCCCGAGCGAGACCGCACCGGTCACCTTGAGCACGACCTCGTCGTCGCCGACCTCGCTGACCTCGCCGGTGAAGGTGAGGGTGTCGTAGGGGTAGGCGGGCGCGCCGAGACGGATCGCGATGCCGCGGATCTCGACGTCGTGGCCGAGGGTGTCCTCGACGTAACGCTGGCACAGCGCGGTCGAGGTCAGGATGTTCATGAAGATGTCCTTCGACCCGGCCGCCTGGGCGATGTCGCGGTCGTGGTGGACGTCCTGGAAGTCGCGGGTCGCGATCGCCGTGGAGACGATGATCGTCGGCGTCAGCGGCAGCTCCCATGCGGGCAGGGTCGTGCCGACCTCGAGGGTGGTCGCCATCAGTCGGCCTTTCGCCAGATCGGGAGGGACAGCTCGTCGTCGACGGGCGCGAAGTCGACCTGCACGCGCAGGCCGATCGCCAGCTCGCTCTCGGGCAGGTCGACGATCTCGCCGACCATGCGCAGCCCCTCGTCGAGGTCGATGACGGCGAGCAGGATCGGCAGTTCCTTGCCGGGCACCGGCGGGTGCCGGTGGATCACGTAGGAGTACACCGTGCCGAGCCCGGAGGCGACGACGTGCCCGCGGTCGAGAGCACCGCAGTCGGGGCAGGCCGGGCCGGGCGGGTGCCGCAGCGCCTGGCAGGCGTTGCAGCGCTGGAGGCGCAGCTCGCCGGCCAGGGTGCCGTCCCAGAAGTAGGCGTTGTCGCGGTTGACCATGGGGCGTACGGCCATCAGGACGCCGCCTCCCGCGAGCGGGGCACGAACTTCAGCACCCGGAAGAGCATCGTGGCCACGACCTCGGCGGTGCCGTCCGCGTGGTCGACGTACCAGGTGTTGCGCGAGGTGACGAAGTAGCCGACCCCCATGCCGGTGGCCTTGGGGCCGACGACCGACTCCAGGGCGGTGGTGACCCGCACCCGCTCCCCCACCTTCAGGGTGCGGCGGTACTCCTGCTCGCAGTTGGTGCCCAGGACGGCGGTGAAGCCGGCGTCGGTGAGGGCGCGCATCATGCCGTGCAGCGGGTCGTCGGCCGGTGGCTTGCCGCCGAGCCCGTACATCGTCCACACCTGCGCCATCGCGGGCGGCGCCTCGCCGTCCTTCCACCGCGGGTTGGAGATCCCCATCGCCTCCAGCCAGTTGTTGATGGTCGGCTGGTTGACCTCGTCGCGGGCGTAGCGCTCCGCGCCCTCACCGAGCGCCTTGATGCGCTCGGCCTCGGCCATCACCTGCTCGTGGACGGCGGGATCGACGAGGTCGGCCGCGACCTCGGCCGTCATCGCGGCACCCGCGGCAGGCTCATCCCGAACATCGCGATGAGCTCGCGCTGCACCTCGTTGACGCCACCACCGAAGGTGAGCACGAGGTTCCGCTTGGCCTGGGCGTCGAGGTACTCCAGCAGCGCCGCGGTCTCGGCGTCCGCGGGGTCGCCGTGCCGGTGGATGACGGCGATCAGCTCGGCCAGCAGGCGCTGCACCTGGTCGGAGGCGAACACCTTGGACGCCGAGGCGTCGGCGACGTCGGGGTCGCCGGCGGCGGCCGCACGGGCGACCTCCCAGTTGAGCAGTTCGTTGACCCGGAAGACCGTGGTGACGCGACCCAGCACCTCGCGCACGTCCTCGGCGTCCTGGACGCCGGCGGCACGCGCCCAGTCGGCGACCCGGTCGCGCAGACCCTCGATGCGGCCCGCGGGCCCGAGCATCACGCGCTCGTGGTTGAGCTGCGTGGTCAGCAGCTTCCAGCCCTCGTTCTCCTTGCCGACCAGCATGTCGACCGGCACCCGCACGTCGTTGAAGTAGGTGGCGTTGACGTGGTGCGAGCCGTCGGCGGTGATGATCGGCGTGTGGCTGTAGCCCGGATCCGACGTGTCGACGATGAGGATCGAGATGCCCTTGTGCTTGGGCGCATCGGGGTCGGTGCGCACCGCGAGCCACAGGTAGTCGGCCTGGTGGCCGCCGGTGGTCCACAGCTTCTGGCCGTTGACGATGTAGTGGTCGCCGTCGCGGCGCGCGCTGGTGCGCAGCGAGGCGAGGTCGGTGCCGGCGTCGGGCTCGGAGTAGCCGATCGCGAAGTGGACGTCGCCGGAGAGGATCCGGCCGAGGAACATCTCCTTCTGCTTCTCCGTGCCGTAGCGGATGAGGGTGGGGCCGACGGTCTGCAGGGTGACGGCGGGCAGGTGCACGTCGGCGAACTGCGCCTCGTTGGCGAAGAGGGTCTGCTCGATCTCGCCGAGCCCGCGGCCGCCGTACTCGGTGGGCCAGCCGATGCCCATCCAGCCGTCCTCGCCCATCTGCTTGACGATGCGCTGGTAGGTGGGGCCGTGCCGGTCGAGCGCCATGTCGCGGTGCTCGTTCTCCGAGGCGAGGCCGTGGAAGTAGGCGCGCACCTCCTCCTTGAGCGCCCGCTGGGCGGCGGTCAGCTCGAGGTTCTTGGCCGCCGGGCTCTCCATCGGCACGTCGGCCGGGCGGACGCCGAGGTCGTGGACGATGTCGTTCATCCACGAGAAGTAGTGGTGCAGCGGGTAGGTGGTGTCGACGCCCATGCCGCCGTGCAGGTGGTGGCAGGTGCGCACGGACGTCGGGCCCTGGTCGCAGATCCACGCGGCGGCGACCGCGAGGTCGTCGGCGGCCGGCAGCCCGGTCGCCACCCGCCACACGGCGTTCTGGGCGGCGAGATCGACGGTGCGCGAGGCGATGTAGACGTCGGCGATCTGCATGGCGACGGCCTGGAACTCCGCGAGCGCGCGGCCGAACTGGCGGCGTCCCTTGATGTAGTCGGCCGTCAGGTCGCGGGCACCGGCGAGCACACCGGCGGCCAGCGCGCACAGACCGGCCACGGCGTGCGAGACCAACGTGGCGGCCGCACCGTCGCCGAGCAGGTCGGCCGGCGCGGCGTCCAGGACGACGGTGTGGGCGCCGAGGCGGCTGGAGGTGGGCGAGGCGAGGAGCTCGACGCCGGGGCCCTGCGGGTCGACGAGGACGACGACGGGCCGGTCGCCGTCGAGCGCCGTGACGAGGAGCCGGTCGGCGCGGTCGGCGAGGGTGACCGCGATCTTGCGACCGGTGACGGTGCCGTCGGTGTAGGTGGTCGTGGGCACGGCGGTGTAGGGCCGGCCTGCCTCCCGCAGCGCGGGGGTCAGCAGGGTCTCGCCGGTGGCGACGCCGGGCAGCCACTCCTTGCGCTGGGCGTCGGTGCCGTGCGCGGCCAGGGTCGGGACGCCGCAGGCGAGCGTCTCCCACACCGGCAGGTGCAGCGCGCGGGCGCCGAGCTCGCGCAGCACGACGGCGGTCTCGACCAGGCCGAGCCCGTCGCCGCCGAACTCCTCCGGCACCGGGAGCGAGAGCAGACCCGCGGAGGCGAGGGCGGCCCAGTCGGGGTCGCGCTCGAGCGCCTCGCCGACGACGGCGGCGACCGCCTGCACGGACTCCGCCCAGAGCTCGGGGTCGTAGCCGTCGATGGGGTCAGGGGTCGTGGTGTCCACGCGCACCTCCGGGGTCGGGGATCGAGCGATAAAACTGTAACGTGTTCTACCGCAGGATCCAGGCGTGGTCGAGAGGAAGTCGCACCGTGGTCGTCTCCGCAGCCATCGCGCACACGGCGGGCCTGCTCGTCGACCTGCCCGACGCCGTCGTCCCCGCCGGCCGGATGGTCGAGCTGCCCGGCCGCGGCAGCACCTTCGTCACCGACTCCCCCGGCCCCGGGCCGGACGCGCCGACCGTCGTCCTGCTGCACGCACTGGCCTGCACCGGCCTGCTCACCTGGTTCCCCGTCATCGAGCCGCTGCGGGCCCACGCACGCGTGATCACCCTCGACCAGCGCTGGCACGGCCGCGGCATCCGCAGCGCCGAGTTCCGCCTCGAGGACTGCGCGGACGACGTCGCCGCCCTGCTCGACGTGCTCGGCATCGAGGACGCCGTGGTGGCCGGCTACTCGATGGGCTCGATCATCGCCCAGCGGGTCTGGCGCCAGCATCCCGATCGCGTGCGCGGGCTCGTGCTGGCGGCGAGCACCGACCGGTTCCAGCTGACCCCCTACGAGCGGCTGTTCTTCGGCGCCCTGACCACCGCCTCCGCGGCGAGCCGGCTGTTGCCGCTCGGCACGCCGTCCCCCCAGACCGAGACGTCTCCCGCTGCCGACGGGAGCCTGGAGGCCTGGGCGCTCGCGCAGTTCCGGCAGACCACGCCGGCGGGGGTCACGCGCGCGCTGACCGCCCTGGGGCGCCACCACTCCCGCCCGTGGCTGCCCGAGATCGACGTGCCGACCTCGGTGGTGGTGATGACCCGCGACAAGGTCATCCCGACCTCGCGCCAGGTGCACCTCATCACCCGCATCCCCGGCGCGGAGCCCTACGTCGTCGCGGCCGGGCACGCCGGGTGCGTGCTGGACGCCGCCCGGTTCACACCGGTGTTCCTGCGCGCGACCGCCGACACGATCGCGCGCGGCTGACGCCGAGACGCCTCAGACGCCGGCGGCCGCGGCCAGGGACTCCAGCTCGGCCGGGAAGTGCGCCACCAGCGCTGCGACGTCGGGCACGGTCTCGCGACAGGCCAGGGCGCCGACGTGCAGGCGGCCGGCGTTCGACATGACCGTGATGTTGAGACCGGCGCCGTGGAAGACCGGGCCGAGCGGGTAGAGCCCGTCCACGCGCGCGCCGAGCAGGTAGAGCGGCACCGGCGGGCCCGGGACGTTGGAGATGACGAGGTTGTGCACCACCGGGTGCCGCTCGGCCAGGCGCAGCCCGGCGTAGGCGCGCACCGCGAGTCCGAAGGTGCGAGGGGCAGCGAACTCGGCCCAATCCTGGAGCGAGTCGGCCGGAATGGCCTGGGCGTGGTCCTTGGCGTTGCGGTTGCGGTCGGCCATCCCGGCGAGCCGCTCGAGCGGATCCGCCACGTCGGTGCCGAGACGGGTGAACAGCGCGGAGACCTTGTTCGAGCCGCCCGCGCGCCGCGAAGTCTCGCGCACCGACATCGGCACGGTGGCCAGCAGCGACTCCTCCGGCAGCGCGTCGTGCTCGTCCAGATAGGAGCGCAGCGCCCCGCCCGCGATCGTGAGGACGACGTCGTTGACCGTCGAGCCGGTCGCCGACTTCACCGCGCGCACGCGGTCGAGATCGAGGTCGACGGTGCACAGCGCACGGTGGCCGGTGATCGTGCCGTTGAACGGCGTGCGCGGCGCCGTCAGCGGGGCGGCCATCGCGGTGCCGCTGCGCGCGCGGCCGATCGTCGTCCCGATCGCGGACGCCGAGGGGCTGAGCAGTCGGGCCACCTTCACCGGCCGCTTGAGCGTGCTGCCGACGCCCCGCACGAGCAGCTCGGTCGCGCCGGCGTCGCGGCCGTGGTCGCCCAGATCGCCGAGCTTCAGCGGCTCGTCGGTCGGGCTCAGGCTGCACAGGTGGGAGATGAGATTGGCGCCGGAGACGCCGTCCACGGTCGCATGGTGCATCTTCATGAACACCGCGATGCGGTCGCCGTACCCCTCGATCACCCACATCTCCCACAGGGGCCGTGCACGGTCGAGCAGCAGCCCGGCGAGGTGGCCGGCGAGGCTCATCAGCTCGGCATGACCGCCGGGCGTCGGCAGGGCGAGGCGATGCACGTGCCGCTCGATGTCGAAGGAGTCGTCGCGCACCCAGATCGGGTGGTCGAGGCCGAGCGGCACCCGGCGCAGCTTGCGGGTGAAGGCCGGGACGTCGCGCACGTGGCGTTCGATGTCGGCCTGGAGGCGGTCGAAGGAGTACGGCTCGGGCATGGTCGCCGGGTCGAGCACGATGAGGCCGCACACGTGCATGAGCTGCGCGGGGGTCTCGAGGTAGAGGAAGCTGGCGTCGAGGCCGGACAGGCGTTCCATGGGGGCACTCCGGGGACGGACGGGAGAAACGAGAACCTGTTCTACTGCATGGACGGCGCCCGCGCATCTGAGAGGGGTGACTAGTCTCCGACCATGGGTTTCCTCCGCCGCCAGGTCGTGACCGCCGCCCTCACCGCCAACGCGATCCGGCCCGTCCCGGGCTTCCGTGCGGGCATCCCGGCGTTCTTCGCAGGCTGGCTCACCGGCGAGCTCGCTCCGCAGGTGCTGGCGGCCACGGCGGCCGACGTCGCCGTCCACCTGCGGCACCCCTCGCGCCTCACCGGCCGCGAGCGTGCCGGGCTGGCGCTGGCCGGTGCCAGCGCCGTCGGTCTGGCTCACCTGATCCGCCAGGCGCGCGCCTCCCAGCAGGTCGCCGAGGACGCCCTCGTCGAGGGTCTCGGGTACGACTACCGCGAGCAGCTCGACGCCCTGCCGACGCCGGCCGAGCTCGCCACCCCCTGGCGCGACCTGGTCTACCCGTTCCGCGTGCGCAAGGACGGCGTCCGCGTGGCCCGCAACGTCGCCTACGACCCCGAGCACGGCAAGCGCGGCCTGCTCGACGTCTACTTCCCCGCGGGCGAGCCCGTGCACGACGCCCCCGTGCTGCTGCAGGTGCACGGCGGCGGCTGGACGATCGGCGACAAGGACCAGCAGGGCATCCCGCTCATGCACCACCTCGCTGCCAAGGGCTGGGTGTGCGTGGCGATCAACTACCGGCTCAGCCCGCGCGACCCGTTCCCGGCGCACATCGTCGACGTGAAGCGGGCGATCGCCTGGATCAAGGAGAACATCGCCGACTACGGGGGCGACCCCGACTACCTCGCCATCACCGGCGGCTCGGCCGGCGGCCACCTCTGCGCGCTGGCGGCACTCACCCCGAACGACCCGGCCTGGCAGCCGGGCTTCGAGGACGCCGACACCTCGGTGCGGGTCGCCGTCCCGCACTACGGCGTCTACGACTTCGCCGGAGCGACCGGCCTGAAGTCAGCCCGCCAGATGCGCGACGGGTTCCTGGGTCCCCGCATCCTGAAGAAGCGGTACGCCGACGACCCCGACGCCTTCGAGGCGGCCTCGCCGATCCTGCGCATCACGGCAGACGCCCCGGACTTCTTCGTGCTCCACGGCGAGCGCGACACCCTCGTCAGCGTCGACCAGGCCCGCCAGTTCGTCGCCGAGCTGCGCCGCAGCTCGAAGCGGTCGGTCGTCTACGCCGAGCTGCCGGGCACCCAGCACGCCTTCGACGTCTTCCCCTCGATCCGCTCCGCCCACATGGTGCGCGCGATCGACCGGTACCTGCACTGGCACTGGAACTCCTGGCGGCGCGCCCGGGTCTGATCCCGCAGTCCAGGCCCGCAGTCCAGGCCCACAATCCAGGCCCGGAGCTGGGAGACCGGCGCTCAGACCGCGGCCGGCGCGCTGGTCGGCGTCGAGCGCGGCAGCAGGAGGGCGAACGCGAGACCGGGCAGCGACCAGGCGGCGAGCACCCCGAGCGCGAGCTGCGGATGGTCGATGGCGACCTGCACAGTGAGCACCACGACGACGGCGCCGACGTTGCCGGCCAGCAGCAGGAAGGCTGTAGCGCGGCCGGCCCGGGCCGGACCGACGTGCACCTCCGCCCACTCCAATACGACGGGCAGCGTGCCGAGCAGCAGGAAGCCGAGCCCGGCGAGCAGGACGCCGCCGATCACCACGCCGTGGGCCACGATCAGCACCAGCGCGACCGCCGCGAGGGCAGCCGTCGCCACCAGGCAGTGGGTACGGCGGGCGTCGCGCTCGCCGACGAAGCCGGGCAGCACCGCGGCGCCGACGACGCCCGCGAGCGTCATGACGGCGATGAGGTTGCCCGCGGCGCCGGGGTGCCCGAAGTCGGTCATGAGCGAGTCGAGCCAGGTGGCGAGCGCGTTGTAGCTGCCGAAGCCCACGAACAGCAGCGCGGCCATCCGCCACATCACGGGGTCGCGCCGCAGCCAGGCCATCGACCGGTCGGTGTCGGCCGGCGGCTCGGCGAGCGGCGGCACCCGCAGCGAGAGCAGCACGGCCACCGCGGCGACGACGCTGAAGGCGGCGTTGGCGATCAGCACCGCCCGCAGCCCACCGGCGTCGTAGAGCGGCGCACCGGTCAGCACCGCGACGAGGATGCCGAGGAACTGGGCGCCGCTGGCGATCCCGATCGCCGTGGTCTGATGCTCGGGCCCGACGTGCCGGGCGGCGATCTTGGTCGTCGCCGTGAGCACGAGCGGTTGGCCGACCGACATGATCACCTGGCCGGCCATCACGACCGCGAAGGACGTCGGGTCGAGCGCGCGCACGACGGCTCCGAGCGCGGTGAAGAGGGCACCTGCGGCCAGCGTCGCTCGATAGTCGCGGTCGAGCCAGCGCCCGGCCGGGATCGCGAGCACCACGAACATGAGGGCGTTGACGACCGCCAGGTCGCCGACCGCCCCCTGCGAGACGCCGAGGTCGCGGGCGCTCTCGGGGGTGATGGCGGCGAAGGTCAGCCACAGCAACTGGGTGCTCATCGCCAGCAGCGCATAGGCGCCGATGACCCCCACACCGGAGCGCGCGCGTCCGGCTGCTCCAACTGCCGGATCAGGGCGAGGGACTCCACCGGCCATGTGTCCTCCTGTGCGGGCGTGCGAACGGGGCCGTCACCATGCTGGCGGTCCCAGGGCCCTCGAGGACGGGAATCAGGGTCAGTCGACGTCGCACTGGCCGTTCGCCGCCGACGGCGGGATCGGCCGGATCGAGAGGATCGGCGGCAGGCCGCCGCCCGACGCGGGACGCCACCGCACCTCGACGCAGTCGCCCTCGGCGACGGTCGTCAGCTGCGCCTTCGGCGCATCGAAGCACGCCTGCGGTTCGCCCGGACGATCGATGCAGGGCGGGTCGACGGTCGCCAGCCGCCCGTAGGCGGTGGTGTCGCTCGCCTGCCGCTCGCAGCCGCCGAACAGCGCGGTCGCACCCGCGAGGATCAGCGCGGAGACCGCGGCCCGACGTCGTCCCTGCTCCAGCGCCATCACGCGCCCAGCATGCCAGGAACGCCGAAGCGCTCAGCCACGCGGCAGTCCGAGGATCCGCTCGCCCGCGATGTTGCGCAGGATCTGCGTGGTGCCGCCGGCGATGGAGAGGCACCGGGTGTTGAGCATCTCCCACACGTCGGCGGCCATCTGCTCGGCCTCGGTACGCGGCGCACCGCCGGTGTGGTCCTTGCTCGGGGTCAGGACGGCGAGGTGGTCGCCGTGCAGGGTGACGACGAGCTCGGAGCCCTCCTGGCGGTTGCGGACGCCGAGCAGCTTGGCGACGCTCGACTCCGCGCCCGGCCCCTGGCCGGCGAGCGAGCGCAGCGTGGAGCGCAGGCCCATCAGCGAGCACACGGTCGACAGCGCCACCGAGCGGCCGACCGCCACGGTGCGGGCGACGTCGAGGTCGCCGCGGGCGGCGATCTCGACCGCACGCTCGGTGCTGGTGGCCAGCCGCGTGGTGGCCATCGCGACCCGCTCGTTGGCGAGCGTGGTGCGCGCCAGCTTCCAGCCGTCGCCCTCGCCGGCCACCACGAACTCGTCGGGCACGAAGACGTCGTCGAGGAAGACCTCGTTGAACAGCGCCTCGCCGGTCATCTCGCGCAGGGGGCGCACGTCGATGCCCTCGCTGCGCATGTCGACGAGGAAGTAGGTGATGCCCTGGTGCGCCGGCACGTCGGGGTTCGTGCGCGCCAGGCAGATGCCCCAGTCGGCGCGCTCGGCCACGGAGGTCCACACCTTCTGGCCGGTCAGCCGCCAGCCGCCGTCGACCCGCTCGGCGCGGGTGCGCAGCGAGGCGAGGTCGGAGCCCGAGCCGGGCTCGGAGAACAGCTGGCACCACACCAGCTCGCCGAGCAGCGAGGGGCGCACGAACCGCTCGCGCTGGGCATCGGTGCCGTGCTCGAGGATGGTGGGCACCGCCCAGCCGGCGATGACCAGGTCGGGGCGGACGACGCCCGCACGCGCGAACTCCTCGTCGATGACGAGCTGGGTGACGGCGTCGGCCGCCCGGCCGTACGGGGTGGGCCAGTGCGGCATCAGCAGGCCGGTGGCCACCAGCGCGGCCCGGCGCTCGGCCTCGGGCAGCGCGGCGATCGTGTCGACCTCGGCGGCGATGGCCGGGCGGACGGCGTCGTCGCGACCCTCGAGGTCGACGCTGAGCTGGCGTCGCACCCCGTCGACGGCCCGGCCGGTCAGACGCAGGGCGGCGTCGTCCGAGCCGCCGGCCAGGGCGCGCAGCACCTGCGCGCGGCGGTAGTAGAGCTGCGCGTCGTGCTCGAAGGTGAACCCGATGCCGCCGAACACCTGGATGCACGACTTCGCGACCTCGGCCGCGCCGTCGAAGCAGGTGACGGCCGCGACGTCGGCCGCGAAGGCCCACTGCTCCTCCCCCGCCGTGACCGCCGCGGCGACGTCCCACGCGGCCGCGGTGACGGCCTCGGCGGTCTCGAGCATCTGGGCGCAGAGGTGCTTGATGGCCTGGAAGGAGCCGATCTTGCGGCCGAACTGCTCACGCACCTTCGCGTAGTCGACTGCGGTCTCCAGGCACCAGCGCGCGATGCCGCTGGCCTCGGCGGCGGCGAGGGTCACCGCCGCGCGCTGCACGACCGCGGCGTCGACACCCGGCACGGTCACCGCACCGGTCAGGGCCGCCACCGCGACGCCGTCGGGCAGCAGGGCGTGGCGGCGGGTCAGGTCGAGGCCGAGGGTCGGCTCCAGCGCGACGGCGTCCGCGGGCACGAGCACGTGGCCCTCGACGCCGGCCAGCAGCAGGTGCGAGGCGCCGACGGCGTCCCACACCGGACCACCCGGGCGCACCTGGACGCCGACCGCGCCGCCCTCGGCGATCACCTCGCCGACGAGCGCGGGGGCGACCAGGCCGGCGACGACCGTGGAGAGCAGCCCGCCGGGCAGCAGCTCGTGGGCGCAGGCCTCCAGCGCGACGGCGAGGTCGAGCACGGACCCGCCGGCGCCGCCGGCCTCCTCGGCCAGGCCGATGGCGGTCACGCCCATCTCCCCGACCGCGCGCCACACCTCGGTGAAGGCGGCCGCCGGGTCGTGCTCGGCGGCGCGGGCGGCGTCGATGCCGCGCACGCTGGCCACCCACTTGCGCAGGCTGGCACCGAGCTCGACGTGCTCCTCGGAGATGCCGATCGACATGGACGACCTCGCTCGTGACTCGCGGAAAACTAGAACGTGTTACAGAAGCGAGCCCACTCTATAGTCTCCCGGCGTGACTGACGACTGGCTCGCCCATGCCCTGGCCGCGAAGGGGTTCATGCCCGAGGACGAGGGCGAGCTGCTGCACCGCGTCGCCCTCGAACGGCTCCCCCACGGCCCGGCGCTCGAGGTGGGCACCTACTGCGGCAAGTCCGCGATCTACCTCGGCGCCGCCGCCCGCCTCGTCGGCGGCCCGCGGGCGGTCGTCTTCACCGTCGACCACCACCGCGGCTCGGAGGAGAACCAGGCCGGGTGGGAGCACCACGACGCCACGCTGGTCGACCCCGAGTTCGGGCAGATGGACACCCTGCCGACCTTCCGGCGCACCTTGAAGCGTGCCGACCTCGAGCCCTACGTCGTCGCGGTGATCGGCCAGTCGACCACCGTGAGCGCGCACTGGCGCACCCCGCTCTCGATGCTCTTCATCGACGGCGGCCACGCCGAGGAGCACGCCCAGAACGACTACACCGGTTGGGCGCCGTGGGTGATGCCCGGCGGGTTGCTCGTCATCCACGACGTCTTCCCCGACCCCGCGGACGGCGGCCAGCCGCCGTACCACGTCTTCCTGCGCGCCCTGGAGGGCGGCAGCTTCACCGAGGTCGAGGCGCTCGGCTCGATGCGGGTGCTGCGGCGGACCTCAGGCACGGCCGGGGACCCGGTCGGCTGAGGCCTCCGAGGGGCAGCCGCACTCGAGCGCGAGCTCGGCGAAGTGCGGCGCCAGCGAGGTGCCGCGCATGATGCCCGAGCCCGGGGTGCTGCCGCCGGCGACCTCGCCGAGGGCGTCGACGGCGAGGATCACCGCCGCGGCCGTGTAGGTGGTGTGCTCGTGCGGCCAGTACACGTCGCTCGGCTCGTCGGTGCGGCCGGTGTCGTAGACCCAGCCGGTCCAGTAGCGGCCGTCGTCCTCGCGCAGGTGCTGCATGTCGCGCACCAGCGCGATCGCGCGGCGGTGGTCGCCGATCGCGTCGAGGGCCATCGCCAGCTCGCAGGTCTCCGCGCCCGTGACCCACGGGTTGGTGTCGACGCAGTGGATGCCCAGCCCTGGGACGACGAAGTCGTCCCAGCGGCCCGCGAGCCGCTCGAAGGCGGCGTCCCCGCGCAGCGGTCCGCCGAGCACCGGGTAGTACCAGTCCATCGAGTAGGTGGACTTGTCGGCGAAGAGGTCCTGGTGCTCGCGCACGGCGTGGCCGAGGCGGCCGCCGGCGAGCTCCCACTCCGGCTGCGGCTCGTCGAGCAGCTCCGCCAGCGCCACGCCCGCCCGCAGCGAGTGGTAGATGCTGGAACTGCCGGTGAGCAGGCAGAAGTCGTCGACCGGGGTCCAGGCGATGCCGCCGAAGGGCTGCTGGAGCGAGACGACGAAGTCGAGGCCCGCGCGCACCGCCGGCCAGTGGGCGCGCACGAAGTCGAGGTCGCGCCGCAGCAGCCAGTGGTGCCACAGGCCCACGGCGAAGTAGGCCGACATGTTCGACTCGCCGCGGTCGTCCTCGACGGTGTTCGCGACGATCTTCATCGGCCACGAGCCGTCGTCGCGCTGCATCGTCAGCACCCAGGCGTAGGCGCGCTCGGCGGCCTCCACCTGACCGCCGACGAGCATCGCCATCGCGGCCTCGACGTGGTTCCAGATGTCGACGTGCTCGCCGGTGGTCCACGGCACGGCACCGCAAGGCTCCTGCATGGCCGCGATCGCCCGGGCGGTGTCGGCGACCTGCTCGGCGGTCAGGACGCCGTCGAGGAACGGCAGGCGCGTCACCTCACGCACCGGCGACCCCGGCCGTCTCGGGCTTGCGGAAGTAGAGCACCATGCTCTTGCCGATCATCGGGTCGAGCACCTTGCCGGCCAGCTGGAGCACCTTCGGCTGCTTCATGATCTCCCAGACCAGGAGCCGGTGGTACGCCTTGGCCAGCGGGTGGCCGTCGTTCTCGACGCCGACCGCGCACTTGATCCACCAGTAGGGCGCGTGCAGGCCGTGGGCGTAGTCCTTGCCCTCGAAGATCATCGCGGTGCCGGGCGTGCCGTCGTTGAAGCGGCCGGCCTTGGTGACCTTGTCGATGAGCTCGTGGTCGGTGTAGATGCGGATGTGGCCGCCCTCGGCGTTGTGGTAATCGGCCGACAGCTTCCAGTTGATGACCTCCGGCAGCCAGCGCGGCACCGAGATCGCCAGCGTGCCGCCCGGACGCAGCACGCGCACGAGCTCCTTGATGGCGGTGACGTCGTCGTGGATGTGCTCGAGCACCTCGGCGGCCACGATGCGGTCGAACTCGCCGTCGGCGAAGGGCAGCGAGAGCGCGTCGCCCTGCTTGATGTCGGCCTCGGCGCCGACCGGCGCCTCGCCGGCCTCCTTCATCGCCACGAAGAGCTCGCGCACACCGGCGAGCTCGTCGGCGTCCATGTCGAAGGCGATGACGTCGCCGCCGCGGCGGTACATCTCGAACGCGTGACGGCCGGCGCCGCAGCCCATGTCGAGGACGCGGTCGCCGGGGCGCAGCCCGAGGCGGTCGAAGTCGACGGTCAGCATGTGTTCCTCCTGCGTGGCGGTCCGGCGGGGGTCGTGCGGGGGGCGGGTGCGGGTCAGGCGCGGCCGGTGTGGCGGGGCAGACGCCGCGCCTGGCGCTTGGTGGCCGTGGGCATCGGGCCCTGCTCGTGCCACTCCTCGACGACCTCGGCGTAGGCCTGGGCGACGGTGGCGGCCACGGCGCGCCAGCTGAACAGCTCCTCGACGCGACGGCGTCCGGCCTCGCCCATGCGGGCCCGGCGCTCGGGGTCGTCGAGCAGGGCGGCGATCGCGGCCTCGAGCTCGCCGACGTCGCCGGCGGTGACCAGGTCGGCGGCGAGGCCGTCGGGGCCGGTGACCTCCGGGATCGCGCCGGCCCGCGAGGCGATGAGCGGCGTCGCGCAGGCCATCAGCTCAGCGGTCGGCAGCGAGAAGCCCTCGTAGAAGGACGGCACGCACGCCAGCTCGGCCGAGCCCATGAGCTCGACGAGCTCGTCCTGGCTCACCCCGTGCACGAAGCGCACGGAGTCGGTGATCGCGAGCTTGTCGATGAGCCGCTCGGTGCGTCCGCCAGGCTTGGGCTTGGTGACGAGGATCAGCTCCACGTCGCGCTCGGTGCGCAGCTTCGCGAAGGCCTCGAGCAGCGTGGCGATGCCCTTCATCGGAGCGTCGGCGCTGGCCATCGCCATGATGCGGCCCGGCACGCGCGGCCGGTCGGCCGGCGGCGGCACGAAGGCGTCGTCCACCCCGAGCAGGATGGTCTGCATGCGGGCGGGGTCGACCCCGAAGTCGGTGGTGATGTCGCGGCGGCTGGTCTCCGACGGCGTCATGATGCGGCGGGCGGCGCGAGCCACCCGCGCCTGCATGCGCAGGAAGCCGTACCAGCGGCTGAGGGTGAACTTGCGCCACGGGTTGCGGGTGGCGGCGATGTCGATGCGCCGGTCGAAGCTGATCGGGTGGTGCAGCGTGGTGATGAGCGGCATGAACTGCTCGATCTCGAGCATGCCGTAGCCGAGCACCTGGTTGTCGTGGGCGATGTCGAACTCGTCGCGGCGCTCACGCAGCAGCTTCGCGACGCGCGTGGAGAAGGTCTTCGGCTCGGGGAAGCCGGCCGCGCACATGGTCGCGAACTCCTCGACGTCGACGCGGTCGCGGAACTCCTTCAGCTTCGGCACCCGGAACGGGTCGGGCTCGCGGTAGAGGTCGAGGCTCTCGACCTTCGTCAGCGTCACGCCCTCGTCGAGCTCGGGGTAGGGCTGCCCGGAGAACACCTCGACCGAGTGGCCGAGGGCCACCAGCTCCCGGCTCAGGTGCCGGATGTAGATGCCCTGGCCGCCGCAGTGGGGCTTGGAGCGGTAGGAGAGCAGGGCGATCCGCATACGCTGTCGGGCCTCCGGGGTCGGGTGGGTCGGGCTGGGCACGTCCGCACAGGCACCGCGCGAAGTGGAACGCGTTCCTATTATGGACCACTGTCCAGTAGCCTAGACGCGCAATCACCGAGGTCGGCCACCGGAGTCCGCACCACGACACGCCAGGCCCACCTGTGGGCGAGGACGGAGTCCCCTTGAGCACCGCGAACTCTCTGACGGCCGACGAGCTCGGGTCCACCGCGCAGCGCGAACGGCGCAAGCGGATCCTCGACGCCACCATCGCGCTGGCCTCCGAGGGCGGCTTCGACGCCGTCCAGATGCGCGCCGTCGCCGAGCAGGCCGACGTCGCCCTGGGCACCCTCTACCGCTACTTCCCCTCCAAGATCCACCTGCTGGTCTCGGCGCTGGGTCGGGAGTTCGAGAAGGCCGACGCCGGCATGCGCGGCAAGCCGATCCCCGGCGACACCGCCGCCGAGCGGGTCATCAACATCCTCAAGCTGCTCAGCCGCGGCCTCCAGGGCGACCCGCATCTCACCGAGGCGCTGACGCGGGCGTTCATGTTCGCCGACTCCTCCGCCGCCACCGAGATCCACCGCGTCGGCATGTCGATGACGAGCATGCTCAGCCACGCCATCCACCCCGACATGGCCGAGGGCGCCGAGCTCAGCGAGGACGACGTCGCCATCACCAAGGTCATCGGCGACGTGTGGCTCTCCGCCCTCGTCGGCTGGGTGACCGGCCGCTCCTCGGCCGCCGACACCGCGAACCAGATCGAGGTCGCGGTCAAGCTGCTGCTGCGGGACTGAGGGCCGGGGCGGGGCGGGGCGGGGCGGGACAGCGCCGGGCCGGGGTGCAGACTCGCCTGACCAGTGGGACCCGTGGTGCATCTGTGACCCGGCGCGGCCGATTGGTCAGCTGAGTCTGTCGGTTCGGGTACCAAGACTTGCCTGACCAATGGCAGGAGTCACCGGGCGCCCGGTGACTCAGACGTCCGGCCCCGCCTACTCCACGAACGCCGCCGTCGACCCGCCCAGCTCCATGGCGGGCAGGCCGAGCTTGCGGTGGTCCCAGCTGCGGATGCGGGACGGCGTCAGCTTGATCGCGGCGCGGTTCTTGGCCATGAACTCCACGAAGGGGCGCATCTCCTCGGAGTAGGGCCCGTTGTAGCGCTCGAAGATCGCGACGCACACGTCCCAGACGACGTCGGCGTCGTCGATGACCTCGGCCTCGCCCTCGATCGCGACACCGCGCAGCTGGTCGTAGGTGTGCCCGGCCTCGACGAGGAAGGAGCAGCGCGGGTCGCGGCGCACGTTGAGGGTCTTCTGGGCCTTGGTCTTGGTCTCGAACCAGATGGCGCCGTCGAGGACGGCGTACCACATGCCGACGAGGTGGATCTGCCCCTGCGGTCCGACGGTGCCGAAGGTCGAGGAGCGCTGCTGGTGCAGGAACTCCCAGACCTCCTCGTCGGACATCACGACCTGGCCGCGCTGGTTCGCCATGCTCCGATCCTCCCCTGCCCGCTCAGCCGCCGAAGGCGTGGGTGGCGGTGACGCCGCCGTCGACCGCCAGCTCGGCGCCGTTCATGTAGCCCGACTCGTCGCTGGCGAGGAAGACGTAGACCGGCGCGATGTCGGACGGCGTGCCGACGCGGCGCATCGGCACCTTCGAGGCGCCGAACTCCATCGCGGCGTCGCCGCCGTGCACGCGGGTCATCGGGGTGTCGATCATGCCGGGGTGCACGGAGTTGACCCGGATGCCGCGGCCGCCGAGCTCCATCGCCGCGCACTTGGTCATGCCGCGGATCGCCCACTTGGTGGCGGCGTACGCCGTGCAGCCGGCCATGCCGGCCAGGCCCTCGACGGAGGAGGCGTTGATGATCGAGCCGCCGCCGGCGCGCTTCATGCTCGGGACTACGGCCCGCATGCCGAGGAAGGTGCCCATCTGGTTGATGCGCCACATCAGCTCGACGTCGGCGAGGTCGCCCTTGACGATGTCGCCGAAGCGCAGGACGCCGGCGTTGTTGGCCAGCACCGTGATGGGGCCGAACCGCTCCTCGGTGTCGGCCACGAGCGTCGTCCAGGAGCCCTCGTCGCTGACGTCGTGGTGGGCGAAGTGCGCGGACTCCCCCAGCTCGTCGGCCAACGCCTGGCCCTGCTCCTTGGCGACGTCGGCGACGACGACCCGCGCGCCCTCGGCGACGAAGGCGCGGGCGATCTCGGCGCCCTGGCCCATCGCGGCGCCGGTGACGATCGCGACCTTGCCGGCCAGCCGGCCCGTGCTGCTGCTCATCGATCCAGGGTCCTCACACGCTCAGCTTCATGATGGAGTCGGCCGCGAAGCCGTGGGAGAGCTCGCGGCCCTCGAAGAACCCGCCGAGCTGCTTGTCGAGGTCGTCGGGGGTCCAGACGGTGCCCGAGGCGTCGAAGCGCTGCTCGACGACGGGCGCGGCGACGAGCGCGACCATCCCGCCGTAGACCACGAAGACCTGGCCGGTGATGCCCTCGGCGGCCGGCGAGGCCAGGTAGGCCACCAGGGGTGCCACGTGCTCGGGCGAGTAGGGGTCGACCTCCTGGCCGGAGGTGTCCTCGCCGAAGACCTGGGCGGTCATGGCGGTGCGGGCACGCGGGCAGATCGCGTTGGCGCGGACGCCGATGCGCTCGAGGCCGCGGGCGGTCGAGAGGGTCAGCGCGGCGATGCCGGCCTTCGCGGCGGCGTAGTTGGCCTGGCCCGGCGAGCCGCCGAGGAACGCCTCGGAGGCGGTGTTGATGACGCGCCCGTACACCGGGCCGTCGGTGGCCTTCGACTGCTCGCGCCAGTAGGACGCCGCGTTGCGGGAGAGCAGGAAGTGCCCGCGCAGGTGCACGCGGATGACGGCGTCCCACTCCTCGTCGGACATGTTGAAGAGCATGCGGTCGCGCGTCATGCCGGCGTTGTTGACGACGATGTCGAGCGAGCCGAGCCCGAGGGCGGCGGCCACCATCGCGTCGGCGGTGCTGCGCTCGCTGACGTCGCCCTCGACGACGACGGCCTCGCCGCCGCGCGAACGGATCTCCTCGGCGGCGTCGTCGGCCGCACCCGGCAGGTCGTTGAGGACGACGCGGGCGCCGGCGTCGGCGAGCGCGAGGGCCTCGGCGCGGCCGAGGCCGGCACCGGCTCCGGTGACGATCGCGACGCGACCGTCGAGGGAGGTGGGGCTGTCGACCACGGTCTCAGTCCTCCAGCGTGATCGCGGCGCGCGGGCAGGCCGCCACGGCGCGCTTGACCGACTCGATGTTCTCCGGCGTGGTCTCCTCCGCCTTGACGACCAGGTAGTCGTCGTCGTCGAGCTCGAAGACCTCGGGGGCCATCGCCTCGCACAGGGCGTTGGACTCGCACAGGTCGAAGTCGACCTTGATCCGCATGGGTGTCCTCCTCGGGGACGGGGGGTCAGGAACCTTCGCTGGAGTGGCCGGGGAACACCTTCGCGGTCGGGTCGATCGCGACGGTGGCGTTGTTGACGGCGGTGGCGGCCTCGCCGAAGCCGACGGCGATGAGGCGCACCTTGCCGGGGTACTCGGTGATGTCGCCGGCGGCGAAGACGCGGGAGAGATTGGTGCGCATCGTGGTGTCGACGACGATGTGGCGCTTCTCGACCTCGATGCCCCACTGCTGGATCGGGCCGAGGTCGGCGATGAAGCCGAGCGCGGCGACGACCGCCTGGCACGGGTGGGTGGTGGTCTCGCCGTCGACGGTGATGTCGACCGACTCGACGTGCTCGCCGCCGTTGAGGGCCGTGACCTCGGCCTTGGTGATGATGCGAGCGCGCGAGGCCTTGACCTCCTCGACGGTGCGCTCGTGGGCGCGGAACGCGTCGCGGCGGTGCACGAGGGTGACCGAGGCGGCGACCGGCTCGAGGTGCAGCGCCCAGTCGAAGGCGCTGTCGCCACCGCCCACGATGACGACGTCCTTGCCGGCGTACGGCGCGAAGCTCGGGACGAAGAACTCCAGGCCGCGGCCGAGCCACCCCTCGCCGGCCGGGAGCGGCCGGGGACTGAACTTGCCGATGCCGGCGGTGATGATGACGGCGCCCGCGCGGATCTCGGTGCCGTCGTCGAGGGTCACGGTGACGCCGTCGGCGTCCTCGACGAGGTCGCGCGCGGTGCGGTCGAGGAAGTAGTCGGGCTTCGCGGTGGCCGCCTGCGCGACGAGGCCCTCGACGAGGTCGCGGCCCTTGACCGACGGGAAGCCGGCGACGTCGAGGATCTGCTTCTCGGGGTACATCGCGGTGATCTGCCCGCCGAGCTCGGGCAGGGAGTCGACGAGGGCGACGCGGTGTCCGCGGAAGCCCGCGTAGTAGGCGGCGTAGAGACCCGTGGGGCCGGCGCCGATGATGAGGACGTCCGTGGTGGTGGTCACGGCGGGATCCTCTCGACGCGGATGGACGACGGCAAGCGATGTCTCACGCCCCGTCGACCTCGCGGCGAAACTGGAACGTGTTCTAGTCCGTCAACCTAGACGCCCGTCCGGCCGGTGTCCAGCGATCCCGCGCCTGCCGGACACGCAAGAAGACCCACGGCCCTCTCCTCCGCTGCGGAGAGGGCCGTGGGGCGGTGACCGCGCCGTGCGCGGTCACAGGTCACTTGACGCGCAGAGCGGTCTTCGAACCGTTGGTGAGGGTGTCGCCGCTGTAGACCAGCGTGAGCTTCTTGCCACGCGCGTTCTTCGGCAGCTTGAAGGCCGCCGTGCCGGCGCTGGAGAGGTTCTTGCTGGCGAGGGTCTTCTTGCCGAGCTTGGCGGTGACGCTGCCGGTGCCCGGGAGGCCGAGCTGGCGCACGACGGTGGCGCGGGCGGTGTACTTCCGGCCGGCCTTGACGACCGCACCGCTGGTCGAGGAGGTCTGCTTGAGCACGTTGAGCTGACCCAGGACCGGGTTGGTCGACGGGTCGAGCACGCAGGTGATGGTGGGCAGCAGGCCGCCGAGGGGCAGCATGTCGAAGCTCGTCGGCAGCGAGATGTCGTAGAGACCCGGCAGCGGCACGGTGAAGCCGCCCAGGGTGCCGGTGACGGGCAGGTCGAGCGAGCCGGTGCCCGGCAGGTTGGTCGTGGCGGCCGTGAGGCCGTCGAGCGGCAGGACCGTGTCGCCGGCGAGGAGGTTGAAGTTGGAGATCGTCGCGCCGAGCGAGGTCAGACCGAGGCCGGAGAGGGCGCTGAGCAGCGTCTCGGGCAGGGTCGCCAGACCGGCCACCGGGATGAGGTCGGAGGGGACGACGGCACCGGTCGGGACGGCGCTGGTGAGCGCGTCGGTGACCAGGCTGATCGGGATCGGGAACGACCCGAGGAGGGTGTTGCAGTCGTAGGTGGCCGTCGAGCTCGCGGCCTGGGCGGAGCCGCCCGTGGCGCCGACCATGCCGCCGACGGTGAGCGCAGTGGCGATGCCGGCGATGGCCGCGCGGCGGGTGGTCCGACGAGCGGACGAGGTGATTCCCATGGAGATGCTCCCCCTGTTGCCTTCTAGGTCAGGCGCCGCCGCCGTCCGGCGGCACCGAGCATCCCTACGGCCGTCGCGGGCCGGACTGAAGGAAAACCGGGCCCCGAGTTCGGGACAGACGGCCCGGAGGCGGCCTCAGGGGGCGGGGGCAGGGGTCGGCGAGGGGGTGGGGGCGGGCGTGCTCGGCGTCGTCGGGACGGCGGGCGGCGTCGCGCCGGCGCTGGGGCTCGGGGACGGGATGACGTAGACCAGGCGGCCGTCGGCCAGTTGGTAGACGGTGCCGACCGCGGTGCCGGGGCCGACGACCTCCTCCCCCGTCGGTGCGACGGGGCCGGTCTCGCTGCCGGTCGGAGCGGTGACCTGGCCGGCCGGCACGCGCTGGGCGGTGTCGGGGTCGGTGAGGGCGTCGGTGAGGTCGAGGGAGGACAGCGCGGCGAGCAGGAACCCCACCGAGAGCACGATGCCGAGGTCGAAGAGGTTGACCAGGCCGTCGAGCGGCTCGCCCTGCTCGCGGTCGCGCCGCGCGCGGCGGGCGCGCGTGCTGACGGGGATCACGAGGCACCGCCGTCGGCGGCGGGACGACGTCGCGGCAGCCGCGGGCGCGGGATCCGCCGCGCGGGCGTGTCATCCTCGGCGCCCGATCCGGGGGCGGCCTCGGGCTCGGCCTCGGGGTCGGCGGGCAGCTGCGGCGGTGCGCTGCCGTCGAGGTCGGCGGTGAGGATGGCGGCGACGTACTCGAGGTCGGAGTGGTCCTGGTCGTAGAGCCGCTCGCGGGTGATGGTGAGCGCGTAGGCGACGGCGCCGACGAGCAGGCCGAGCACGGTGATCGAGAACGCGACCCGCAGGTTCTGCGCGAGGGTCTCGACGTCGCCCGAGGCGAGGCCCTCGAGCGCCGGCGACAGCGGGATGAGGGTGCCCATCAGGCCCAGGGCCGGGCCGAAGCGCACGAGGAGGCGGGTGCGCGCCAGGCGCCGCTGGGCGGCGAAGTCGAAGTCGGCGAGCTCCTTGGCCAGCAGCGGCTCCGCCGAGGCGGGCCCGGCGAGTCGGGCGAGCACTGTGAGCACGGCGAGCATGTCGGCGCTGCGTGAGACCGGCTGGAGGGCCTCGACGGCGGCGTCGCGGTCGCCGGCGTCCAATGCCAGACGGGCGTCGGCGGCGGCGAGCGCGACGCCCCCGAGGCGGCGACCGCGGCGGCGCAGCAGCTCGATGAGCAGCGAGCCGACCTCCACCACCACCGCCGCGAGCGCGAGGAGGGCCAGGACGACAACGGGGCCCTCGAGGGCGTCGGCGGCGTCGAAGACGAGGTCGTAGAGGCGGTCCATCTGCGGTCAGCTCCGGGGTCGGGCGTCGGTTCCCGCGCCGGGACGGCGCGGGAGGCGGGCGAGGTGGGAGCTCTCACGCAGTGCACCGAGGCCGAGGAGGCCGAGGAGCAGCGCGACGTCGGGTGCCCACCAGGGCAGGTGCAGGGGTGCGGCGTCGCGCCCGGCCGCCGGGTCGGCGGTAATGGTCGGCTGCGGCACGGCGGTCGGCGTGCCGCCGGTCAGCACGAGACCGGTGACGTAGGTGGCGACGGCGGTGGGTGCGGGCGACCCGGCGGGGATCCTCGGCAGGCCGGGCGGGTCGAGGTCGGTGGCGGTGCCCGGGCCCTGGATCACCCCGGGACCACCCGGCGCCAGGGTGACGCCCGGGGCGACCGGCGGGAGCGAGGTCGGGGACGCCGTGGCGCTCGGTCCGCGGGTCGGGTGCCCCGAGGGATGGCCCGAGGGATGCCGGGTGGGGCTCGCCGTGGGGCTCGAGGACGGCGTGGCCGACGGGCTGGCGCTCGTGCTGGGGCTCGGGCTCGGGCTGCCCGCGACGGTGACCTCCACCGACACCGGGGCGGAGCGACCCCAGGAGCCGTCGTCGGCCTGCGCCTGCGCGAACACCCGGTAGGTGCCGGACGCGGCGTAGGTGTGCTCGACCTCGGCGCCGCGCCCGGGGTCGGTGCCGTCGCCGAAGTCCCAGGTGATGGCGAGGCCGGGCGGCTGCTGACCCTCGACCGAGGCGTCGAAGGCGACCGCCCCGTCGCCGCCGGGGTCGGCGTCGGCGTCGACCTGGAGCAGGCGGCCGGAGGTGTGCAGGACGATCTCGAGGGTGCCGCTGCCGAGGAGGAGGTAGCCGTCGCGGTTGGGGTCGCCGGAGAGGTTGGCGTCGTCGGCGGCGCGCAGCGGTCGCACGTAGCTGAGCCGATCGCCGTCGAGTCCGACGGCTGGCATGAGGGCGCCCTCGAACCCCGCGGCAGCGCCCCGGCCGAGTTCGCCGGCACGAAGCGGATGCGCGATGCCGTCGGGACCGCTCACCTCGGTGAACGTGACGGCGTCCGGGTCGGGAGCCCCTGCCCCCAGCGCCTGGGCGAGGGCGCGCAGCGTCACCCAGCGGCGTCCGACCGGCGTCGACGCCGCCCCGGACTCGTCGCGCAGGCCGTAGGGGCTGCCGTCTACGTCGACGAGCCGGCCCAGGTCGTCGAGGCTGAAGGTGCGAGTGGCGTCGGCGTCACCGGCGACGCGGACGACGACGACCGGCGGGTCGGCGGCGGCGGTCGGCGGGACACCGAGGCCGAACAGCCCGATCGCGGCGACGGCGAACGCGACGAGGAGCCCGCTCGCGAGGCGGGCGGCGCGGCGCCAGGCGGCGCGATGTGGCGGAAGCACGACAGGATCTCGGTGGGGATCTCGGTGGGACGACGGGCGGCGGGGGCGGGTGTCGTCAGCGTACAAGCCGGTCGCTGCGGTGTCGGAATCACCGGTGCACCGGCGATCGGACGACGCACCCCGCCACCAAGATCACGGAATGATAACGGGGAGGTCACGGTCCGTGACCTCCCCGATCATCGCGGATCCCCCACGTCACGGATCCGACCCACTGACGCTAGGCGCGGTGTGTGTCGCGGGTGTTACGCGGCCGTCTCCCCCGCATCTCGCCGGGGCACGGGAGGCGTGGTCCGCCTCACTCCCAGAAGACCCGGTCGACGACGCCGCGGGCCTGCCGCACGCAGCGCAGGTGGTCGTCGAGCATCTCCTCCGAGGCGCCGTCGGGGTAGCCGAGGATGCGGGCGACGGCGGCGCGTTCGCGTGGATCGCTCGGCAGGGCGTCGGCCGGCTTGCCGCGGACGAGGGTGACGGCGTTGCGGATGCGGCTGACCCGGCGCCAGGCGTCGGCGAGCACCTCGGCGTCGTGGTCGCCGACCAGGCCGGCCTCGCGGGCGGCCTCCAGGGCCGGCAGGGTGCGCGGGGTGCGCAGCCCCGGGACGTCGGCGGCGTGCCGCAGCTGGAGCAGCTGCACGGTCCACTCGATGTCGGCCAGACCGCCCCGCCCCAGCTTCAGGTGCGTGGCGCGGTCGGCGCCGCGGGGCAGCCGCTCGTCGTCGACGCGGGCCTTGATGCGGCGCACCTCGCGGATCTCCTCCTCGCTGAGCCCCCGCACCGGGTAGCGCAGCGGGTCGATGAGGGCGGTGAAGCGCTCCCGCAGACCCGGGTCGCCCACGGCGGCGTCCGCGCGCAGCAGCGCCTGGGCCTCCCACACCTTCGACCACTTCGCGTAGTAGGCCGCGTAGGCGTCGAGGGTGCGCACGAGCGGCCCCTGCTTGCCCTCCGGGCGCAGGTCGGCGTCGAGTTCGAGGGCCGGGTCGGCGCCGGGCAGGGCGAGCAGGCGCCGCATCTCGTTGGCCACCGCGAAGGCGTAGGTCGAGGCCTCGTGCGGGTCGACGCCCGGCAGGGGGTCGTGCACGAAGAGGACGTCGGCGTCGCTGCCGTAGGAGAGCTCGAAGCCGCCGTAGCGGCCCATCGCCACGATCGCCAGCGCGGTCGGCGCCTGGGCGAGGCCCCGCTGCTCGCGCACCTGCGCCCCGACCACCTCCAGCGTGGCCTCGAGCGTGGCGTCGGTCAGCCGCGACAGGCCGGCGCCCACCCCCGCGACCTCGGTGAGCCCGAGCAGGTCGCCGGCGGCCAGGCGCAGCAGTTCGCGCCGCCGCACCGCACGCACGGCTCGGACGGCCCGCTCGGGCTCGGGACGCCGCGAGGCCGCCGCACGCATCTCCTCCAGGAGGGCCTCGGCGGGCTGCGGCTCCAGCGACTCGGCGAGCATCCGCACGCCCTGCGGCTCCCGCTCGAGCAACCCGGTGGCGTAGCGGGAGGTGGCGAGCAGGGCGGCCAGCCGCTGGGCCACCTGACCCTCGTCACGCAGCGTCGTGAGGTACCAGGGCGTCTCCCCCAGCGACTCGCTGATGCGCCGGAACCCGAACAGTCCGGCGTCGGGGTCGGGGGCCTGCGCGAACCACTGGAGCATCACCGGCAGCAGGGTGCGCTGGATGCTCGCGGTGCGCGTGACCCCGGCCGTCAGGGCGTCGAGGTGGCGCAGCGCGGCCTCGGGGTCGGCGTAGCCGAGCGCCGCGAGCCGCTCGCGGGCGGCGTCCGGGGAGAGCCGTGCCTCGGGGCCCGGGATGCGGGCGACCGCGGTCAGCAGCGGACGGTAGAAGAGCTTCTGGTGCAGGCGGCGCACCTCGCGCCGGTGGTGGGCCCACTCCCGCTCCAGCGCCTCGGCGGGGTCCTTGAAGAGGCCCATCGAGCGGCCCAGGCGCCGCAGCCGCTCGGGGTCGTCGGGCACCAGGTGGGTGCGCCGCAGCTGGAGCAGCTGGATGCGGTGCTCGAGGGTGCGCAGGAAGCTGTAGGCGCGGTGCAGCGACTCGCCGTCCTGGCGCCCGATGTAGCCGCCGCGGGTGAGTTCGGCCAGCGCGCTCAGCGTGGTGGGGCAGCGCAGCGACTCGTCGGCGCGGCCGTGCACCAGCTGGAGCAGCTGGACGGCGAACTCGACGTCGCGCAGCCCGCCCTCGCCGAGCTTGAGCTGGCGCTGCGCCTCCTTCGCCGGGATGTGGTCGACGACGCGGCGTCGCATCGCCTGGGTGTCCTCGACGAACCCCGGGCGCTCGGCCGCTGTCCACACCAGCGGCGCCAACTGCTCGACGTAGGCCTCCCCCAGCTCGCGATCGCCGGCCGCCGGGCGGGCCTTCAGCAGCGCCTGGAACTCCCAGGTGTTCGCCCACCGCTGGTAGTAGCCGAGGTGGCTGGCCAGGGTGCGCACGAGCGGCCCGGACTTGCCCTCGGGCCGCAGCGCGGCGTCGACCTGCCAGATCTCGCCCTCGCCGGTGGGCTCGGAGCAGATGCGCATGAGGTGGCTGGCCAGCTGGGTCGCGGCCCGGTTGGCCACGTTGTCCGCGGCCCCCTCGCGCGGCTCGTAGACGAACACGACGTCGACGTCGGAGACGTAGTTGAGCTCGTGACCGCCGCACTTGCCCATCGCGATCACCGCCAGGCGCGTGGACGCCGCCGCCTCGCCGACCCGCTGCCGGGCGATCGCGAGCGCCGCCTCGAGGGTGCCGACCGCGAGGTCGGAGAGCTCCGCGGCGACGTCGTCGACGCCGACGTGGTGGGCGAGGTCGCGTGAGGTCAGCCGCAGCAGCAGCCGACGGTACTCCACGCGCAGCGCGTCGAGGGCGAGCGCGTCGGGCAAGGTGGCGACCGGCTCGTCGTCACGGGGATCGGCGCCCACCGCCATCAGCAGGTCGGCGCGCAGCGAGGCACGGGTCGGCCGGGTCGAACCGAGCACCGGGTCGGTCAGCTCCAGCCAGTGCTCGGGATGCCGCACCAGGTGGTGACCCAACGCCTCGCTGGCCCCGAGCACGCACAGCAGCCGCATCGCGGTGCCCTCGTCGTCGGCCACCGCGGCGAGCATCGACCGCGGGTCGTCGAGCGCGCCTGCCAGCACCTCCAATGCCGCCAGGGCCCGGTCGGGGTCGGCGGTGCGGCCGAGCAGCGCGAGCAGCGGATCGGCCGCCGCACCCAACCGCTCCAGCGCCGCGCGGGCGCCGTCCGGGTCGGTGAATCCCAGCCGCAGCAGCTGGCCCTTGGCGGTCGCGGAGGCGGAGCGGGGCACGGACGGCGTCCGATCGAGGCCGGGCCGATCAGATGATCGGCAGCATCCGGTCGCGCTCGAAGGCCGAGACCTGGCCGCGGTACTCGTCCCACTCCTGGCGCTTGTTGCGCAGGAGGAAGTCGAAGACCTGCTCGCCCAGCGTCTCCGCGAGCAGCTCGGACTCCTCGGCGATGGTGATGGCCTCGTTGAGGTTGCGCGGCAGCGGCGCGATGCCCAGCGAGGTGCGCTCGCGCTCGCTCAGCGACCACACGTCGTCCTCGGCCTCGGCGGGCATCTCGTAGCCGTGCTCGACGCCCTTGAGACCGGCGGCGAGCACCGCCGCGTAGGCCAGGTAGGGGTTGCAGGCGGCGTCGATGGTGCGCAGCTCGACGCGGGTCGACTGGCCCTTCATCGGCTTGTACATCGGCACCCGGATCATCGCCGAGCGGTTGTTGTGGCCCCAGCAGACGTAGGACGGCGCCTCGCCGCCGAACATCATGCGCTTGTAGGAGTTGACCCACTGGTTGGTGACCACCGAGATCTCACCGGCGTGACGCAGGACGCCGGCGATGAACGCCCGGCCCGTGCGGGAGAGCTGGTACTCGGCACCCGCCTCGTAGAAGGCGTTCTCGTCGCCCTCGAAGAGGCTGAGGTGGGTGTGCATGCCCGAGCCCGGGTGGGTGGTGAACGGCTTGGGCATGAAGCTGGCCCAGATGCCCTGGCTCAGCGCCACCTCGCGGATGACCGTACGGAAGGTCATGATGTTGTCGGCGGTGGAGAGCGCGTCGGCGTAGCGCAGGTCGATCTCCTGCTGACCCGGGCCTGCCTCGTGGTGGCTGAACTCCACCGAGATGCCCATCGCCTCGAGCATCGTGATCGCCTCGCGGCGGAAGTCGGCGCCCTCGGACTGAGCGGTGTGGTCGAAGTAGCCGCTGCGGTCGACCGGCACCGGCTCCTCCCCCACGCCCGGGAGGTCCTTGAAGAGGTAGAACTCGATCTCGGGGTGGGTGTAGAAGGTGAAGCCCTGCTCGGCCGCACGCCCCAGCGCCCGCTTGAGCACGTGGCGCGGGTCGGCGAAGGACGGCGAGCCGTCGGGCATCTCGATGTCGCAGAACATGCGGGCCGTCGCCGGGCCGTCGCTGCTGCGCCACGGCAGGATCTGGAAGGTCGAGGGGTCGGGCTTGGCGAGCATGTCGGACTCGAAGACACGGGTGAAGCCCTCGATCGCCGAGCCGTCGAAGCCGATGCCCTCAGAGAAGGCCCCCTCGAGCTCGGCCGGGGCCACGGCCACCGACTTCAGCGAGCCGAGCACGTCGGTGAACCACAACCGCACGAACCGGACGTCACGCTCCTCGAGAGCGCGGAGAACGAAGTCTTCCTGCTTGCCCATGCGCGGGAGCCTAGCGGCGTCGCGGGGCACCGGAGGGGTCGGCCCGATGAACTCCGCGGTCGGGACCGTCGAGGCTCAGCGGGGGAAGTGCCGCACCGGCCCCGCGCTGCCGTCCGCACCGACCTCGAGGTACCCGTCGTCGAGGCCGACCGCGACACCGTCCTCGAGGGCGGTGACGGACGTCGGCGTCGCGCCGTCGGGCAGCCGGACCTTCTCGAACGTCGTCCAGGAGTCGTCGCTGCTGCGGAACAGGGCGGTGACGGCCCCGCGCCGGTCGGTCTCGCCGAGCACGTAGAGCGAGCCGTCGGGCGCGGCCACCAGGGAGTCGACGAAGGTGAAGGGAACGTCGTCGGCGCCGAGCGTCGCCCAGGTGCGGCCGCCGTCGGGCGTCACCGCCAGCGCCGCAACGGGCAGCAGCGTGGCCCCGTCGTACCCGGCGAGGGCGGCGGCGTGGTCGTCGTGAGCGGCGAGGTAGGCCGGGAAGGCGGTGTCCTTCGGCGGCAGGTCGATGCGGTCACGCACCCAGGTGCTGCCGTCGGCGGTGTGCCACACGTCCATCGGCCCCGGGGTGCCGTCGGCGGTGTGCCACACGTCCATCGGCCCCGGGGTGCCGTCGCCGTACGCGAAGGCCCACAGACCCCCGCGACCGTCGGAGGTGACGCTCTGCCAGCGGCGCACGCCCGCCGGCCGATCGACCGGCGCGCGGGTCGCCGTCGTCGGGTCGACCAGGTCGTAGCCGCGGGGGCCGCTCACCGGGACGGCGTCCGCCAGCGCCGCGGCCGGCAACGGTGTCCGGACCGTGCGCACCTGCTGGGTCGTGCCGGATGGGTCGATGACGAGCGAACGACGCCCACCCGCCTCGGTGAGCACGAAACGGCCGGCCGACGCGGTCGCCGTCCAGCTCAACCGGCCCGGCAGCAGACCGGAGGCCTTCGCGCTCGGGATCGTCCAGGCCGAGCGGCACACCGTCGCGTCGTCCGCTGCGGTCGAGCACTGCTGCGCCAGCCCCAGCTCCGCCTCCCCGACCGTCGCCGCCGGCGCGGTCAGGCGACCGGAGGCGATGACCTCGGCCGCCGTGGGCGTCGGCGGTGTGTCGGCCGAGGGGCTCGCTGAAGGAGTGGTCGACGCGGTGGTCGAGGCGCTGGTCGCCGGTGCGGCGGCGATCTCGACCTCGGTGCTGCCGCCGCTGCACGCGGCGGTGGTGCCGAGCAGCGCGGAGATCGCCAGGGTGCTGAGCAGGGTGCGGCGTCGCGTCATCGCGGTGCTCCGATCGTGAAGTGCGGCGAGGGCGTCCGGTCGGCGTCCCTCCGATGTCGGTGAGAGGGGTCGTCGGGGGCTGGGGTTGTCGGTGGGGGTGGGGTTTCGGGGGGCGAGGGGTTCGGTGGTCGAGGTGCTCCGGTGGTCGAGGTGCGAGGCGCCCCGGCGCCGAGGTGCGAGGCGCGCTCCGGTGGTCGAGGTGCGAGGCGCCCTGGCGCCGAGCCGCGAGACCCGGTGGGGTGGACGCCGAAGGCGGGGACGTCGTCGCTGCTCCGTGTCTCCTCCCGGTTTCCTCGCTCGCTCCGGGTGAAAGGCGCCAGCTACGGCGGTGCCGGGTTGCTCTCGGTGTTCGGGTCGCCGCCTGCTTGGGATCGAAAGGCGCCGGCTACGCAGATCGGCGGTTCCCGCTGCCTCTCGGGTGCGGGGGTCTCGCGGCTCGCTTCGCTCGCACCTCGACCACCGACCGAGCCCGCTTCCGGTGGTCGAGGTGCGAGGCGCCCCGGCGCCGAGCCGCGAGACCCCGCAAGGTGGACGCCGACAGCAGGCGATCTGCGGCTCCCGTCCGGTGGCTGAGGTGCCCGAGCCCCCGGGCGAGGGCCTCGAAGCCCAGCAAGCCGAATAGCAGCCGCAACCACGCAGATTCATGCGCTCTCATCCTTGTCTTCGAACACCAGTTCGAGTAGACTGAGGCATGGCCTCCCCCACCCCACACCAGGATCTCCGGGACCCCCGGTCCCTCCTGGTCCACGCGCGCGACGCGCGGGTGGTGGCCGAGGACGCCGAACGATCCGTGTTCATCGCCGCCGCCCGCTGGGCTCTCGCGCACCCTGCGGCTGACGAGTGGGACAGCGCGTGTGTTCCCGGCACCGAACGCGAGTTGGCGATCGCCGGCCAAGGAGCACCTCTGGTGGCGGAGTTCTGCATCGACGAGTTCGCCGCCGCCATCGGCCTCTCGACCGATGCCGGGCACTACTACATCGGCGACGCCTTGGAGTTGGCCGCTCGCCTTCCGCGTTGCTGGCGACGTGTCGAGGCCGGTGAGGTGACGGTGTGGCGGGCCCGGAAGATCGCCCAAGCCACCCGACTGCTCTCACCCGAGGCGGTCGCGCTGGTCGACCAGCGGCTCGCTGCGTTTGCGCACTCCATCGGCGGACGCGGGATCGAGCAGACCGTCAAAGCAGCTGAGGCCGAAGCCGACCCCGAGGTCATCAAGGCCAGGCGGGAAGCGGCTGACGACAAGCGACACGTGACCATCTACTCCCGTCACGTCGACTTCCACGGCCGCGTCGACATCGAAGGCGCCCTCGACCTCGCCGATGCGTTGGATCTCGAGGACGCCCTCGCCGCCGTCGCTGCCCAACTCAAAGACCTCGGCTGCGAGGAGTCGCTGGACGCACGACGGGCCATGGCACTCGGCGAACTCGCACGACGCGAAGCCTCGTTGACCTTCGACACGGCTGGAACGACTGAACCGGTGCGGTCCAAGCGGACCCTCCAGCTCTACGTCCACATCAGCCACGCACCCGGCCAGAACCCCTTCGGAACAGCTGCTCGTGTCGAGAACACCCGCACCGCCCTCGACCTCGACACCCTCCGCTCCTGGTGCACCGACCCCGACACCCAACTCGTCGTCCGACCCGTCCTCGACCTCGCAGAGCACCGATCGAGTGAGTCCTACGAGATCCCCACACTCCTCCGGGAACAGGTGATCCTCCGAGACGTCACCTGCGTCTTCCCCCACTGCACCAGGCCCGCACGCAGCGCCGACATCGACCACATCGTCCCGTGGGACGAAGGCGGAACCACCAGTACAGACAACCTCGCCGCGCTCTGCAGGCATCACCACCGCATCAAGACCCACCACGGCTGGACCTACACACCCGTCGATCCGAACGACACCAGCGGCCCACCCGGCAGCTACCGCTGGACCAGCCCCCACGGCCAGCAGTACCTCCGCACACCCACCGGCACCACGCAGCTCACCACGACAGCCTGAACCCCACCCGGGGCTCAGGCCCGTCGTGCTGCCCGGTCACCGGTCGAGGATGGATCCAAGGGAGATGCCGCGGGTCCGGGTGCGGTAACCGTCGGAGACGAAGGTGGCCGTGGCGCGGAGGCGGGCACCCTGCTGACCGGCGGTGGGTCGGTACTGCGGCGCGGTGGCGCCGGGGACGACGACGTAGCCGCGGTGCCCCGGTGCACGGACGAGCCACCGCCAGCGCACGGTGAGCGTGCCGGCCTCGACGAGTCGCTCGTAGCGGGCGCGGGCACGCTCGGAGGCGAAGCGGAGCCGAACGCCGGACAGGCGCCCGATCTGAGGAGTCGTCGGGATGGTCCGCAGCAGCGCGAAGCGCGGCAGCGATCCACGCCGGACGGACGAGCCGGTGTCGCTGGTGAGCGTGGTCGGGCTGTAGCCGGCGGCGGAGTAGGTGATCTCGGCCCGGAGGACCGCTCCGAGATCGGACGGCGTCACCCGGTACCGGGACCCGATGGCGCCCGGGATGTCGACCGGGACGGCGACGCGGAGCCAGCCCGGCATCGTGCGTCCGGAGAAGGTGACCAGCCGCTGCCACTGGACATCGACGGTGGTCGGGATGGTCGTGGAGGTGGGGGCCGACGCGACCAGGACGCCGCCGACACGCACCGGCCCGGAGACGGTGGGGAGCTCCAGCGTGGGCACCGAGGGAGCGATGGTCGGGGTGGGGACGTCGGACGGTGAGGACGTCGGCGATGCCGTGACCGTCACCGGAGGCGCCGTCACCGTCGCCGTCGAGGTCACCGGAGGCGCCGTCACCGTCGCCGTCGAGGTCACCGGAGGCGCCGTCACCGTCGCCGTCGAGGTCACCGGAGGCGCCGTCACCGTCGCCGTCGCCGTCGCCGTCGAGGTCGCGGTCGCCGTCGTGGTCGCCGTCGCCGTCGTGGTGGCCGTCGCCGTCGTGGTGGCGGTCGCCGTCGTCGTTGCGGTCGTGGTTGCCGTGGCGGTGGTCGTCGCGGTGGTCGTCGCCGTCACCGTCGCCGTGACCGTCGGCAGGACGACGGTCGAGGTGTCGGTGGGGCCGGTGAGCGGCGTCCAGCGGGCATGGGCTGTGAGCGGGACGGCGGCGCCGTCGGAGCTGGACCCCGGGAGCGCCGTGGTGTCGGTCAGGGAGGTCCCCGACCCGTCCGTCGCGGTGTTCCACCCGGCGAAGGTGTACCCGGCGCGGACCGGAGCGCTCGGGAGGGCGAGTCCGGCGTCGGCGAGGGAGCCGGCGAGCACCAGCATCGGGGACGGCGGGGTGCCGGCGCCGCCGGCGAGGTCGACGGAGACCAGGAAGTGGCGATGCAGGATGGCCACGGGCCGGGCGACGTCGGGGGCGGCGACCGAGGCGGCGGGCAGGAGGATCCGCCCGTCGTTGAGCACCTGGCCGATGCTCCCGGAGGCCGGGCCGGTGATCGATCCGTAGGTCGGCGAGGCGTCCTCCGAACCGGTGATCGTGCCACCGGAGGAGACGACGACCTCGGCGCCCGCCGTGTCGGTGTCGGGGACGACGAGGGCTCCCGTGGGCAGACGCAGCACGCCGCCGTTCGCGACCGTGAGGTGGCCGAAGCCGCCGGAGCCGGTGGCGCCCAGGCCGACGGCGGATCCTCCCCCGCGGGCCACGAGGGTGCCCTCGACCACGACCGTCACGTCGCCCGCGCCCGAGGCGGCGCTGCCGACACCCGCCGCGTCGTCCGAGCCGATCGCCACGACGCGGGCTCCCGACCGCACGGTCAGCGACCCCGCTCCTCCCCCGCCGATCGGGTCGGAGCTCGAGCCGCTCCCGATGCCGGGGCCCTGCGTACCACCCTGCGCGACGACCCGGGCCGTGCCGCCCACGACCGTGGTGCCACCACGGCCCGCCGTGCCGAAGCCGCCGCCGATACCGGCCGCGTCGTCCCCACCGGTCGCCTGCACGCTCGCCGATCCGTCGACGGCGAGCCGGCCGGCAGCACCGCCGATGCCGCCGCCGATGCCCGCGGCGCCGTAGCCCCCCGCAGCCGTGAGGCTCGCGGCGTCCGTGACGGTGACGGACCCCGACGATGCCGACAGCACGCTGCCGCCGACGCCGGCCCCGCTGTCGCCGCCCGACGCCTCCACCCGGGCCCGGCCACCGATGGTGAGGGAGGCGCTCGGCGGGACGCCGATGCCGGCCGTGCCGTCGGCCGAGGAGGCGTCGACGAGGAGGCGCCCGGCGGTCGCCGGCGCGATCGAGCTGTCGGTGACGGTGAGGTCGACGCCGGGGAGCAGGCGGACGTCCCGCACCGTCAAGGTGTGCCCGGCCAGATCGAGTCGGGCCGGGCAGCCCACCACCAGTTCGGTCGCCGCGGCCGTCAGGTCGGTGCTGAGGGTGATCGGTGTCGGGTCGGTTTCGCACGGTGTCCCCGAGCCGGCGCCCGCCTCCAACGCCGTCGCCAGGGTGGCGATGGTGGCGGTGGCGGAGGTCCAGCGGGCCACCAGCGTGAGCCGCACCGGCGATCCGTCGGTCGACGAGCCGGGCAGGACGGTGTCGTTCGTGATGTCGCTGCCGGCACCGTTCGCGGCGGTGTTCCAGCCGGCGAAGACGAATCCCGGACGACGCGGTGCGGCGGGCAGCGAACGGTCGCCCTCGGCGATGGTCGCGGCGAAGACCCGGAACGAGGGCGGGGGCGTGCCGGCGGCACCACCGAGGTCGAAGGAGAGGTCGTAGTGGTGCCGGAGCACGGTCACCGTCGGACCGGGCGACGGCGCGAGGACCTTCGTCGTGGGGAGGCGGATCGCGCCGTCGTTGCGCACCTGGCCGCTTCCGACCAGCCGGGCCGACGTCGACGGCGTCCCGGCAGCGGCAAGGGAGCCGGTGATGACGCCACCGTCGTCGACGACGATCTCGGGCCCGGTCGGATCGGTGTCGGGGACGACGAGGTCGCCCTGCGGCACCCGCAGGACGCCGTCCCGTGCGACGTGCACATGGCCGAACGCCACACCGGAGGCGGCGCCCTCCCCCAGGCCGAGCGCGGTGGAGCCACCGCGGGTGACGAGGGTGCCCGCGACCTCGACCTCGCCGCCCGCACCCGCACGACCGCCGCCGACGCCTGCTGCGCCACTGCCGCCGATCGCGGTGAGCCGGGTGCCGGCGCCGACCGCGGTCGTGCCCGTGCCGTGGTTGCTGTCGGCCCCGCCGCCGACCCCGGCGCCGCCCGCGCCGCCCTCAGCGATCACCACCGCGTGGTCGCGCAGCGTCGTCGACCCACCGCCCGCGGAGTTGAAGCCGCTGCCGATCCCCGAGCCCAGGCCGCCTCCGTATCCGCGGAGCTCGGCCTGGTCGGAGACGACGACCACGCCGCCGTCGCCCTGGTCACCGCCGCCGATACCGGCCGCGCTGTCGCCGCCGAAGCCCTCGACATGGGTGTCGTCCTCGACGGTGAGCGTGCCACCGGAGCCGTGGACGCCGCCGCCGATGCCCGCGCCGCCGGCACCGCCGCTCGCGACCAGAGCCGCCCGGTCGGAGACGACCAGGGTGCCGGCGTCGTCCCCGTCGTCACCGCCGATGCCGGCCGCGCCGAGGCCGCCGGTCACCGAGAGCCGCGCCGAGCCCGTGATGCGGACCTCCGCACGGGTGGTCGAGATGCCGGCGACGCCGTCGACCGGCGCCGTCCCGAGCGTGAGGATGCCTGCGCCGGTGACGGGCGAGCTGTCGGTGATCGTGAAGACCACCCCGGGTGAGACGGCGATGTTGCGGACCGTCACGGCGTGGCCGGCCAGATCGATGATCCCGCTGCACGCGACCGTCAACTCCAGGGCGGGGTCGACGACGTCGTTCGCGATGACCAGCGGCACCGTCGGATCAGGGCAGGGCTGGGCGCTGTCCGCCGCCGCCCGCGGGACGAACGGCAAACCCGCCACGGCGGCGGCGCCCGCCACCACGACGACGACGCGGGAGCGGGCAGGGAGACGGCGCATGGGACACATCCGAGGGGAGGGGGTTCCCGGAGACGGGGCGTCGGCACCGTAGGACGGCGGCCGTGGACCCGCTGCCGGAAGGCGCGCAGCGGGGACCTGGGTCTCGGCGCGCGGTCTGGACCTGGACGACCCACGTCCTTCCGCGGCGGATCGAGGACGCGACCCGGATCGGGTGGATCTCGACGCTCACCCACGCGGCAGCGACACCTCGACGACGGCGCCCTCGCCGGGAGCCGGCGTCCCCAACCGCAGGGAGCCGCCGAGGGTGTGCGCGACCCGCAGCGCGACGGCGAGCCCGAGGCCCGTGCCACCGGAGCCGGAGACGCCGGCGTCGAAGATGCGGTCGGCCACGGTCGGGTCGATGCCCGCGCCGTCGTCGGCGACGCGGACGACGACCTCGTGGGCCTCGGTGCGCGCGGTCAGGGCGATGCGCGTGCGGGCATGCCGGACGGCGTTCTCGACGATCGGGGTCAGGCAGCGGACGACGAGGGCAGCCGGGGCCGTCACCTCGATCCCGCCGGCGGACGCCTCGACGTCGAAGGCGAGGGACGCTGGCACGAGCGGGCGCAGCGCGGCGACGACCTCGGCGAGCTCGGTGGCGGCCAACTGGTCGGTGGGCAGACGATGGCGGGCGAGATCGAGCAGGGTGGAGATGGTGGTGCTCATCGAGCGCGCGGCCTCGGCGATGCGCGTGTAGTCCTCGGCGGCGCGTGGATCCGGGCTGCCGCGCATCTCCCCCAGCTCGGCGATCCCCTGGATGGCCGTGAGCGGGGTGCGCAGTTCGTGGGCGAGCTCGGAGCTGAGCCGCTGCTCGGCCCGCAGGGCACCGGCCACCCGGTCCAGCAGCCCGTCGAGACTGGCGCCGAGCCCCGCCAGCTCGTCGGTCCCGGGCGGGAGGTCGAAGCGACGTCCCAGATCGTGCTCGCTCCAGTCGGTGGCCAGCGCCGCCATCGTGGTGACCGGGCGGAGGGCCTGCGAGGTCACCCGGTGCGCGATCAGCCCGGAGACCGCGATCGCCACGAGCCCGCCGACGAGCGTGGCGAGCAGGGCGTAGCGCTCCGACCGTTCGTACGGGGCGGTCGCCTGGCTGACGACCACCACGCCGCGCCAGCCGGCGTCGGTGGTGACCACCCGGGCGAGCAGCCGCAGACCGCCCGGGGCGTCATCGACCAGCGAGGTGGCGGTGGCGGACGGCGCGGTGAGGTCCTCGGCCAGATCGTCGGCGGGGTCGCGGGCGTCGGCCTCGATCGACCCGGTCACCAGGCGGGCCCGCTGGTCGTAGACCCGAACACCGGGGTCGAGGTAGGCGCCCAGGCGGGCGTCGGGGCGCGACCCGCCCCGGGTGTCGACGACGGAGACGACGGCGTCCATGCGATCGCGCAGCACGCTGTCGATGTCGGACTGGGCGGTGCGGGCGAGCACCACCTGGGTGCCGACGCCGACCGCGATCACGACGGCCGTCATCAGCAGCAACGTGGAGACGACGATCTGGCCGCGGAACGACCGCGGACGCAGCTCCGGTCGTCGCACCACTGCCGCTCGCCCTCCTCGATGGTCGGTCACACTGTGCCCATGGCGGTGATCGGCATCTGCGAGGACGACCCCCGGATCCGATCCGTGCTGGCGGAGGCCCTGACGCTCGCCGGCCACGACTATCGCATGGCCCACGACGCCCGGGAGGCCCTCGCCCTCTTCGGCCCCGGGGTCGCCCTCGACGCCCTGATCCTCGACATCGGCCTGCCCGACGCCGACGGCCGCGACCTGTGCCAGGCGCTGCGCGGCAACGGCCAGCCGGCGCCCGTCCTCTTCCTCACCGCCCTCGACGCGCTGCACGACCGTCTTGCGGGCTTCAGCGCCGGCGCCGACGACTACCTCGTCAAGCCCTTCGCCATCAAGGAGCTGCTCGCGCGGCTCGAGGTGCTCGTGCGCCGGGCACGTCACGAGGCACCGACCATCGGGGACGTCGTCCTCGACCCGTCGCGGCATGCGCTCCTGCGGGGCGGCCGGGAGGTCTCCCTGAGCCCCACCGAGTTCCGGTTGCTCGCGGCCCTGGTCTCCCGGGACGGCGACGTCGTGCGTCGGGCCACGCTGATCGCAGCAGCGTGGCCCGACGGGGCGATGGTCAGTGACAACACCCTCGACTCCTACGTGCGGCGGGTGCGGGTGAAGCTGGAGGAGGTCGGATCCTCCGCGGTCATCCGCACCGCCCGAGGGATCGGGTACCGCTACCTCGCCGACGGCGGCGAGTGACGGCGTCCGCGATCACGCTGCAGCGGCGACCGCGAGCTTCGTCTCCCTGCGGGTCTGCAGGGTCACCCAGGCGACGCCGCCGATCATGATGATCGCCAGCACGGCCGAGGCTCCGTAGGTGCCCAGGCCCAGACCGCCCTTGATGGTCGGCTTGGTGAAGTAGTCGCCGACGGTGGCGCCGAGCGGGCGGGTCAGCACGAACGCCGCCCAGAACAGCACCGTGTTCGGCACGCCCTCGACGAAGTAGAGCGCCGCGATGATCGCGATCAGGACGGCGATGAGCGCCGCACCGCCCGCGTAGCCCAGCCCCGAGGAGTCGGAGAGGAAGTCGCCGAGCGAGGTGCCCAGGGTGTTGGAGATCAGGATCGCGGTCCAGAAGAGCGCCTCGGCCTTGAAGGAGGTGATCTTCGTGATCGAGAACGGGTGGCCCGTCGCCCGCCAGACGGCGAAGGTGATGATCAGCAGCGAGGACAGGATCGCGGCACCGACCGGGTAGCCGATGCCGAGCCCCTGCGGGCCCCAGCCGAGCGAGGTGGCGCCGTTGGAGAGGTACTTCGCCGAGGCGTCGCGGTTCATGAAGTCGCTGATGGTGGTGCCGGCCATCGAGGTGGTGAGGATGACCGCCCAGTAGAAGGCCGGGTGGTAGCTCTTAGCCCGCAGCTGCGCGACCAGGCTCACCAGGAAGATGGCGAAGAGGGCCACGGTCGAGAGGAAGTACCCGAACTTCAGGGTCTGGGAGAACATGTCGCCCCCGGTCTCGCCGAGGGTGGTGGCGGCGATCTTGATGACCCAGTAGAGGAGGGTCACCTGGGGCAGCTTGTGAGTGGCCGCGTAGCCGAGCTCCTCGAGGTCGAGGTCGCCGTCCGGGGCCATGCGATGTGTCGTCATGCCCGGAAGGGTGAGGGGCGGTGCCTGACGAGAACCTGACTGTCGACACCGCCCCGCCCGACCGGGACACCGGCCTCAGCTGTGGCAGTAGAAGGCGTCCTGGTTGGCGATGATGCCCCGGTAGGTGCGCATGTTCGGGGCGTACCACTCCAGGGTGGTCGGCGTGTAGGCGCGCGGCGTGTGGGTGGGCGAGCCGTCGACGGCCTTGGTGCGGGCGTGGGCGACCGTGATCGGGATCGTGATCGCGGAGTCCTCGGTGCCGACCCAGCAACCGGCGGCCCGCTTGGCCTTCGCGGCCTCGGCGCGGGTCACGGTGTCGCCGGGCTGCTTGCCGGCGTAGCGGAAGACGACGTTCGGCACGGCGCCGATGCCGCCGTCCCACGGGGCCTGCACGGTGATGCTCATCGAGCTGGTGCGGCCGGTCGGCACGGTCCAGGCGACCTCGCCGTCCTGCACCTTCTTGGCCTTCGTGTGCCACACGTAGGGGCGACCGTCGATGGCCTGCCAGAGGCGGAAGGTGCACCCCTCGCAGCCGGTGACGTCGAGAGTGACGGTGGTCGTCGGCGTGGCCGACTGACTGGCCGACTGACTGGCCGACTGACTGGCCGACGGGGCGGCCTGGGCGCCCGAGCCGAGGGCGGAGACGCCGAGAGCTGCGGCGCCGAGGGCGGGGACGACGGCGAGCAGCGCGCGGGAGCGGGGAGAGAAGAGCGACATGGTTCCTCCGAGATGCGGCCCCGGGTGGTCGGGGCGTCCATCACCTAGACGCCTCGACCGCCGGGGATGTTGCAGCCGATCTCGCCTCGTCGTCCCCTAGCCCTCGGGGATCTCGTTGCGCTCCAGCTCCGCGATGGTGGGCATGCCCCGGTTGCAGAACACGTCGATCTCCACCGACGACCGGCCCCGCGTGAAGATCGCGTCGACGTCGTCGTCCGGTCCGGGCTCGTAGCTCACCACGCGCCATCCCGGGGCGGGCATCGCGCGAAGGCCCTCGGCATAGGCACCGCGGCACCGCACGACGAAGCGGCCGTGCGCGCCGGAGAAGACCCGTCGCTCCCCCGGCTCCTCCAGCCGCGTGGGTGCCGCGGCCCCGAGCTGCGCCTCGCGGACGGCCTCGTTGTCGCCGATCGGTCCCCGGTCGCGGAAGCTCGCCCCGAGCCCGGAGACGGCGAGCACGCCCACCACGACGGCGGCCGTGGCGGCCGCGACCCAGGCGGCGACCAGGCCGACGGCGCGCGCGGCAGGACGAGTCGGGCTCACCACGCCACTGTGCCCGCGCGAGCCCCTGCGGGACACCAAGACCGGGTTAAGGCGCGGCTAAGGTACCGGCGCGGGCATCGGGGAACCGACCGCGGGCGGTTAGGTTCGGGCTGTGCCCCAGGTGCTGGTGATCGAGGACGACGCGCGGATCCGACCGCTGATCATGCGCGCGCTCGGCGAACGCGGCTACGCGGTCTCCTCCGCGGCCACCGGGATGCAGGGGCTCTCCCTCGCCGTCGAGGGCCGCCCCGACCTGGTGATCCTCGACCTCGGGCTGCCCGACGTCGACGGCACCCAGGTGCTCACCATGCTGCGGGCGGTCAGCGACGTGCCGGTGATCGTGGCCAGCGCCCGCGACGACGACCCGTCGCTGGTCGGCTGCCTGGACGCCGGCGCCGACGACTACGTCGTGAAGCCCTACACCACCGCCCAGTTGGAGGCCCGCATCCGCGCGGTCATGCGACGCACCGGCGGCCTGCGCGAACGGGCCCGGCGCCGCGAGGTCGGCGGCCTCGCCCTCGACCCGGCGTCCCGGTTGGCGACCCTCGACGACGAGCCGCTCGACCTCTCGCCACGCGAGTTCGACCTGCTGCTGCACCTGGCCGAGCGGGTCGACGAGGTCGTCACCAAGCGCGAGCTCCTGGCCGAGGTGTGGCAGCAGGCGTGGGGCGGGTCGGAGAAGACGATCGACGTGCACCTCTCCTGGCTGCGCCGCAAGCTCGGCGAGACCGCCGCGGCGCCGCGCTACCTGCACACGGTGCGCGGCGTCGGCGTCCGGCTCAGCGCACCGACCGAGGACTGAGGCTGTGCGTCGCGAGCTCATCGCCACCGTCGCCGCGTCGGTGGCGATGGTGCTGTTGGCGATGCTGGTGCCGCTGGGCGTGCTGATGCGCAGCTACGCCCTCGAGGACCGCCTCTCCCGGGCCGCACTGGAGGTGCAGGCCACCGAGTCGGTCGTCAGCGGCCAGGACCGCGGCACCGTCGCGGTCTACCTCGACCGCATCAACGACGGCGGCGGCATCGCCACGACCGTGCTCTACCCCGACGGCACCGGGGTCGGACCCGACCCGGGCGAGGACGCGCGGGTCAGGGAGGCGCGGGAGACCGGCCAGGCGCGCCTGGACGACATCGACGGCGGCGCGGAGTTCCTCGTGCCCGTCTCCCTCGGCGGTCGCAGCGCCGGCCCCGAGCAGACGCCGGTCGTGCGGGTCGTGGTGCGCGAACCCGGTCTGGAGTCGGGGATCCTGCGAGCCTGGTTGGCGCTCCTCGCGCTCGGGATCGTGCTGCTGCTGGGGGCGCTGGTGCTGGCCGACCGGCTCGGCCGCTCCTTCGTGCAGCCGATCCGCCGGCTGGCGGCCTACGCCGGTCGCCTCGGCTCCGCCGACCGGCCCGAGCCGCTGCCCCCCGCCGGTCCCCGCGAGGTGCGCGAGCTCCAGACCGCCCTCGAGCGCCTCGTCGGGCGCATCGACGTCCTGCTGGCCCGCGAGCGGGAGCAGGTCTCCGACCTCTCCCACCGTTTGCGCACCCCGATGACGGCGATGCGGCTGCGGGTGGAGAGTCTTGCCGATCCCACCGAACGGGACAGGTTGAGCGCCGACCTCGACGACCTCGACGCCACCGTCGACCACATCGTGCGGCAGGCGCGGCGCGCCGAGCACGAGGGCGTCGTCGTCTGGTGCGACGTCGGGGAGGTCGCCGCCGAACGGGTCGCCTTCTGGCAGGCGCTGGCCGAGGAGCAGGAGCGCGACCTGCGCTTCGTCACCGACCTCGACCAGCCGGTGCCGGTGGGGGTGGGCCGCGACGACCTCGCGGCCGCGCTCGACGTCGTCCTCGACAACGTCTTCAGCCACACCCCCGACGGCACCGCGGCGACCGTCTCGCTGCTGCGTGACCAGGACCGCGTGCTGCTGCGGGTGGACGACGCAGGCCCCGGCCTGCCCCCCGGCGTGGCCGTCACCGCCCGGGGCGCCTCGGGTGCCGGGTCGACCGGCCTCGGGCTCGCCATCGCGGCCTCGACGGCGCGGGAGGCCGGCGGCGCGCTCGCGCTGACGGCCTCCCCGCTCGGCGGCCTGCGGGTGGAGCTGTCGCTCAGGCCTTGGTGATCGAGGCCGAGCAGGCGACCTTGGCGGCGCCCTTGCGCTTCGCGGTGAAGGCGAAGGTGTCCGAGCCGGAGGTGTCGGGACGGAAGGCCTCCAGCTCGACGTCGCCCTCGGCGTCGGCGGTGATGGTGCGCTTCGAGACGACCTTCCCGTCGTGGCGCAGCGCGACGACCCAGCGGGTGCCCGGAGCGACGTTGTCGAGGTCGACGGCCACCTCGTAGCCGCCGTCCTCGCGGTCGACGTCGAACTCGTAGGTGCCGGCGGCGCAGGTGCCGCGCCGCTCGGTGTCGGCGGCGGCCGGGCCGGCGACGAGGACGGCGGCGGTGCCCGCGCCGGCCACGAGGACGGCGGAGGCGGCGGTCGCGGCGAGGAGCTTCTTCTTCATGGGGTTCTCTCCTGTGGAGTCGGGGTGGATCGTGATGACCCGACTCTGCGGCGAGGCGCGCTAACCCCGCGCGAGGGCGCCGTTAAGGCGCGGCAAAGGCTGCCGCCGACCCTCGCGAGCAGCCGTTCAGGCGTCCGGCACGCGGGCGAGATCGGCCAGCCAGGCCGTCGGCTTCGCATCCGAGGGCATCCGCCAGTCGCCGCGCGGCGACATGGTGCCGCCGGCGCTGACCTTCGGGCCGTTCGGCAGCGCCGAGCGTTTGAACTGGCTGGCGAAGAACCGGCGGACGAAGACCTCCAGCCAGTGCTTGATGGTGGCCAGGTCGTAGGCCTCGCGCCGTTCGTCGGGGAAGTTGGGGGGCCACTCCCCCGCCTCGGCGTCGCGCCACGCATGCCAGGCCAGGAACGCGATGCGGCTGGGGCGCATCCCCAGCCGCAGCACGTGGTGGAGGGTGAAGTCCTGCAGCGCGTAGGGGCCGACGGTGTCCTCGGTGGCCTGCGGGCGCTCGCCCTCGCGCGTGGGGACCAGCTCGGGGGTGATCTCGCGGTCGAGGGTCTCGCGCAGCAGCCGGTTGGTGGTCTCCTCGAAGTGCCCGGAGTCGGCGACCCAGCGGATGAGGTGCTGGATCAGGGTCTTCGGGACGCCGGCGTTGACGTTGTAGTGCGACATCTGGTCGCCCACGCCGTAGGTGCACCAGCCGAGCGCCAGCTCGGAGAGGTCGCCGGTGCCCACCACGATGCCGCCGCGGTGGTTGGCGATGCGGAAGAGGTAGTCGTAGCGCAGGCCCGCCTGCACGTTCTCGAAGGTGACGTCGTAGTCGTCGACGCCCGCGGCGTAGGGGTGGCCGATGTCGGCGAGCATCTGCTCGGCGGCCGGGCGGATGTCGAGTTCGGAGAAGGTGACGCCGAGACTCTGCGCCAGCTCGGTGGCCGCCGCGCGGGTGCCGTCGGTGGTGGCGAAGCCGGGCATGGTGATCGCGTGGATGTCGCTGCGCGGGCGGCCGAGGCGGTCCATCGCCTGCGCCGCCACGAGCAGCGCGTGGGTCGAGTCGAGGCCGCCGCTGACGCCGATGACGGCCTTCGGGGTGCCGATGGCGCGCAACCGCTGCTCGAGCCCGGAGACCTGGATGGAGTAGGCCTCGTAGCAGTCCTGGGCCAGCCGGGCCGGGTCGTCGGGCACGAACGGGAAGCGGGCGACGCTGCGTCGCAGGCCGATGTCGCCGGCCGGCGGGGCGAGGGTGAAGCCGACGGTGCGGAAGGCGCCGATGCGCGCGTCGTGGGTGCGCCGGTTGTCGTCGAAGGTGCCCTGGCGCATGCGTTCCTGGCGCAACCGGTCGAGGTCGACGTCGGCGACGATGCGCTGCGCCTCGGTCGGGAACCGCTCGCCGCCGGCCAGCAGGCGGCCGGTCTCGTAGATCATCGTCTGGCCGTCCCACGACAGGTCGGTCGTCGACTCCCCCTCGCCGGCGGCGGCGTAGACGTAGGCGGCGCTGCAGCGGGCGCTGGCGCTGCGGGCCAGCAGGTGACGGTCCTCGGCGCGCGCGATGGTGATCGGGCTGCCGGAGATGTTGGCGAGCACGGTGGCACCGGCCAGCGCGGCCTCCGCGGACGGCGGGATCGGCACCCACATGTCCTCGCAGACCTCGACGTGCACCTTCAGGTCGGGCAGGTCGGTGGCGGCGAAGATGAGGTCGGGGCCGTACGGCACCTCACCGAGGCCGCGGAGCACGACCGTGCCGCCGCGCCGGTCGTCGCCGGGCGCGAAGTGCCGGCGTTCGTAGAACTCGCGGTAGGTCGGCAGGTAGGACTTCGGGGCCACGCCGAGCACGCCGCCGTCGTGCAGCACGACCGCGCAGTTGAGCACCCGGGTGCCGATGAGCAGCGGGGCGCCCACGACGACGACCGGGGTCAGCCCGGCGGTCGCGGCGGCGACCTCCGCCAGCGCGTCGAGGACGCCGTCGAGCAGGACGTCCTGGAGTAGCAGGTCGTCGATGGCGTACCCCGAGAGGCACAGCTCGGGGAAGACCGCCAGCGCCACCGCCTCGTCGTGGCAGGCACGCACCTGCTCGACGACCGCGCGCGCGTTCGCCGCCGGGTCGGCCACCGCGACGGGGATCGCGCAGGCCGCGACGCGGGCGAAGCCCTGGGCGTAGGCGGAGTAGAAGTCCACGACGGCAGTCTAGGGACGCCGTTAGGGTCGGGCCGTGCCGCGCCTGCTGCTCGTCCACCACACCCCCACCCCCGCCGTCCGCTCCCTGGCCGACGCCGTGCTGGCCGGCGCCCGCCACCCCGACCTCGACGACGCCGTCGAGGTGGTCGAGCGGGCCGCGCTGGAGGCCAGCGCCGACGACGTGCTGGCCGCCGACGGCGTCCTGCTCGGCACGCCCGCGAACTTCGGGTACATGTCGGGGGCGCTCAAGCACTTCTTCGACACGATCTTCCTCCAGGCCGGCGGTGCGCTCGCGGACGACGGGTCGGCCGCCGGGGGCACACCGGTGCGCCGTCCCTTCGGGCTGTGGGTGCACGGGCGCTACGACACGACCGGGGCCGAGCGCTCGGTGCTGGCGATCGTCCAGGCGCTGGGGTGGGTGCAGGCGGCGCCGGTGCTCGCCGTCCTCGGCGAGGTCGGCGACGCCGAACTCGAGGCGGCGGGCGACCTCGGCGCCACCCTGGCGGCGGTGCTGCTCGACTGAGCCTGGGTCTGGGGCGGGCGCCCGCCGGGTGTCGTTACCAACTCCACGGTTCGGCCCCGATCGGGTAACCGCGCCGGTGAACCCCCTCGGTCCGGCGGCTGCCTACCGATAGTGGAGCCGTGAATCTCTGGGGAGGGATCGCCGGTGCGCTGACGCGCGCCCGCGTGACGCAGCAGCGCCGTCGGACCATCAGCTCGATCGTGGGCGTGCTGGCGGTGATGCTCGCCTCCCTCACGATGGTCGCGGTGCTCCCGGCGGGCCCGGCCCAGGCCGCCGACCGCTCGTTCGAGACGCGGTTCAGCGCCAACGACACCGGTGACATCGAGATGATCGGCAACACGGTCATGACCTGCCCCGGCACCCTGCTGTGCTCGAGCGCCCAGCAGGCGGCGGCGTCCTCGAGGTCGAACAACAACGTCAACAACAACGTGTTCACCATGGGCTACGTCGATGTCGACAGCGACCCGACGACCTTCGACTCCAGCAGCGCCTCGCTGGCCCTGCCGGCCGGGTCGACGGTGCTGTTCGCCGGCCTCTACTGGGGCGGTGAGGTCACGGCCGGCGCCTACGGCGGCGACGCTCCCAACCAGAACGCCCGCAACACGGTGAAGTTCAAGGCGCCCGGCGACACCGGCTACTCCACGCTCACGGCCAGCACCCTGGACGACGGCGACATCATCTACCAGGGATTCGTCGACGTGACCTCGCGCGTGGCCGCCGCCGGCAACGGCTCCTACACGGTCGCCAACGTGCAGACCGCCACCGGCCAGGACCGTCTCGGCGGCTGGTCGCTCGTCATCGCCTACCGCGACACCACCCAGCCGGCCCGCAACCTGACGATCTTCGACGGCCTGAAGTCGATCAACGGCTCGGCGTCGGGCACGATCGCGATCTCCGGCTTCCGCACCCCGCCCGCGGGCACCGTGCGCACCACCGTCGGCTTCGTGACCTACGAGGGCGACCTGGGTCTGGTCGGCGACGGCGCGAGCCTCAACGGCGTCCCGCTGTCGGACGCCCAGCACCCCGCGACGAACTTCTTCGACTCCCGCAGCAGCCGCGACGGCGTCCTGCGCACCAACGCCAACCCCAGCTACGCCAACAACCTCGGCTTCGAGCAGTCGATGCTCACCGTGGGCAACAGCTACCTCGGCAACGGCGACACCTCCGCGACCATCCGGCTCACCACCGCGGGCGACGTCTACGCCCCCGGCGTGGTGACCTTCGCGACCGAGCTCTACGCGCCCAAGCTCGAGCAGACCAAGACCGTCACCGACCTCGACGGCGGGGTCATCGAGCAGGGCGACCGCCTGCGCTACACGATCAGCGGTCTCAACAGCGGCCAGGACGGCGCCGCGTCGTTCGTGCTGCGCGACCCCGTGCCGGCCGACACCACCTACGTGCCGGGCAGCATCAAGGTGTCCCCGGCCGGGGGCACCGCCGCCGGCGTCACCGACCTCGCCGGTGACGACCTCGGCGAGTACGACGCCGCGGGCAACCGGGTCGTCGCCCGGGTCGGCACCGGCGCGAGCAGCACCGTGGGCGGCACCGTCGGCGTCGGCGGGTCGTACTCCGTCAGCTTCGACGTCGTCGTCAACGGACCGAGCCCGGCGGTGCCCGACGGTCGCACGATCACCAACACCGCCACCGGCAGCTACGCCTCGGCCACCCTGGGCACGCCGCTGACGGTGCAGAGCAGCGTCGACGCCGTCGTCGCCGCCCCCGACCTGCGCATCACCAAGTCGCACACCGGCTCGATCGTGCGCGGCTCCGACGTCACCTACGACCTCACGGTGAGCAACCGCGGCGCGGCCGCCACCCAGGGCGTCGTCACCGTCACCGACGCGCTGCCGGCCGGCCTGACCTACCTCGACGCCTCCGGCATCGGCTGGGCCTGCGGCCAGGCCTCCGGCACCGTCACCTGCACCCGCTCCGACCGGCTCGGCGCCGCCGCGACCTACCCGCCGATCCGGGTGCACGTCGCCGTGGCCGACCCCGCGCCCGCCCAGGTCGCCAACACCGCGGTCGTCGTCGGCGGCGGCGACGGCGTGCCCGACGACAACTCCGACGTCGACGCCGCGCCGACCGTGGCCGTGACCGGCCTCGGCCTGGCCAAGTCGGCCGACCCCGCGACGGTCTCGGTCGGCGACACGACCGCCTGGACCCTCACCGTCACCAACGCCGGTCCGTCGGCGTCGACCGGCTCCACGATCGTCGACCAGCTGCCCGACGGCCTCTCCTTCGTCTCCGGCAGCCCCGGCTGCGTCAGCGGCGGGACGGCGTCCCAGGTGGTCTGCGAGGTCGGCGCCCTGACGCGCGGTCAGCAGGCGTCGGTGACGATCCGCACCCGGGCCGACCTCGGCACCGCCGGCGCCACGCTCACCAACAGCGCGACCGTCGTCGCCCACGAGGACGACCCCGACCACACCGACGACACCGCCACCGCGGACCTGTCGGTGCGACCGGTCGACCTCGCCGTCACCGCCCGCATCGACGGCGACCCGACCACCCTGACCCCGGGGACGCCGTACACGTGGCTCCTCGACGCCCGGAACCTCGGAGGCTCACCGGCCGCCGACTCCGAGCTGCGCTTCACCCTGCCGAGCGGCGTCACGGTCGACACCGGCGCCCTCGACCCGCGCTGCCACCTCGACGGCTCCGCCGGACCGGGCAGCACGCAGGTCGTCTGCCCGCTCGGCACCGTGGCGGCGAACGCCACCGTGCCGCGGGTGCGGGTGACCGCCACCGTCGGCACGCCGGCCCCTGCCGTCGTGGAGGCCAGGGCGACGGTGAGCACCACCGAGCCCGACGTCGACGTCTCCAACAACACCGCCCTCACCTCGACGCCCACCGGCGGCGCGGGCACGGCGTCCCTCTCGATCACCAAGACCGCCGACAAGGCGAGCGCGGCACCGGGCGACCAGGTGACCTACACGCTGACCGCCCGCAACGACGGCCCGGGCGTGGCGAAGGACGTCGTCATCACCGACGCCCTGCCCGCCGGCGTCACCTACGTGGCCGCGAGCGAGAGCACCTGCCACGTGACGAGCGGCGTCCTGAGCTGCCTGGTCGGCGACCTGGCGGCCGGCGAGGAGTCGACGGTCGACGTGCAGACCACCGTCGACGCGGTGGCCGCGGCCACCGGCAGCGAGACCCACCAGCTCGACGTCACCAAGGTGGAGACCCACCTCGCGGTGCCGGCCGGCGGGACGGCGACCGCGCAGGCCGACTGCCCCAGCGGCTACCTGGCCACCGACGGCTCGGTGCGCCTCGACGACCTCGACCAGGGCACCGGCTCGATCGCCGACACCGAGGTGCTCACCAGCACCGCCACCGCCGACGGCACCGGCTGGATCGGCACGGTCCGCAACCCCGCGACCGGCCAGTTCCAGGGCAAGGTCGAGGTGGTCTGCCTCTCGGCGCGCACCGTCTCCGGCGAGGACCACCAGCACCCGGTGGTCGTCTCCGCAGCCGTCACCAGCCACGTCGCGGCTGCCGCCGGCATCGCGAGCACCGACCTGGCGTGCGGCCCCGGGCAGGTCGCCATCGCCCCGGGCTGGCAGATCACCGACGGCGTCGCGCACGTGACGACGAGCCGCCGCGACGGCGACCTCGACGGCACCGGCTGGACCTTCGGCGCCACCATCCCCGACCACGTCGAGGGGACGGTCTCGATCCGCTGCCTCAGCACGACGCTGGGCGTCGCCCAGGGGCACACCCATGCGCTGCGGCTCACCCAGCTGCGCGACACGGTGACCGTGCCCGCCGGGCAGACCGTGCAGGCGCAGCTGACCTGCGCCGACGAGGCCAAGGGCATCGTGGCCTCCTGGGCGGTCGACCCGGGCCTGGTGTTCCGGGGCACCGACCCGCAGCCGAAGACCCGCCTGTTCCGGTTCACGAACCCCACCGGCGCGACCCTCCAGGCCCGCATCGGCCTGCTGTGCCTGGAGACCCGCACCACCGCCGAGCTCGGCCTGACCCAGGTCGTCAACACGGCCACGGTCACCACCAGCAGCCCCGACGCGACCACGGACGACGACACCGCCTCGGCCACCGTCGACATCGCTCCCGCGAGCTCGGGCACCGTCGTGTGCACCTCCTCGCGCGCCCGGGTCGACGACGCCGCCCGCCGCGTGGTCCTCACCCTGCGGGCCGCGACCGCGAAGCGCGCGACGGTGACCGTGCGGGCCGCCGGCACCGGCGGCGGCGTCCACCGTGGCGACCTGCTCGGCCACCGGGCGGTGCGTCTGGGCGCCGGCGAGCACCGGGTCGGCATCCCGCTGCGGGCCGCCGTCCGGAAGGCCGTGCGCACGGGGCGGATCGACCGGGTGCAGGTCGTCGTCCGCACCGCCGACGGAGCGAGTGCGAGCCGTACCCTGCGCCTGGGCTGAGGTCGGACGGAGCGCACGGCGGCGTTAGAGTCGCCGCCGTGCGCTCCGTGCTCCTCGCAGGTCTCCTGACGCTCGCCCTCGCGGGCTGCGGCGGGACCGCCCAGGAGCAGGGCTCCCACGCCGATCCCGACCAGGTCGACGCCGTCGCCGTGCCGACGGTGGGCGCCTGCCGCGATCTCACCGGCGCCGACCTGGCGCTGCCGACCAACGCCTCCCGCACCGTGCCGTGCACCGAGGACCACACGGCCGTCACCATCGAGGCCGAGGAGTTGCCCGAGGACCTCGCCGACCTCGACGTCGACGACCCCCAGATCGTCCAGTGGGTCGGCCGCACCTGCACGACCGCCTTCGAGCGCTACCTCGGGGCGGAGGAGTCGACGGCGATGCGCACCATCCTCGACTGGGTGTGGTTCCGGCCCTCCGACGCCGCCTGGGACGACGGCGCCCGCTGGTACCGCTGCGACCTGACCGGCGGAGCGCCGGGTGCACGGCCGCTGGCCCTGCCGGCCGACGCCGAGGGCCTGCTCGCCGGCGTCCCCCAGGATCGCTGGATGGCCTGCGCCCGCGGCGACCGCGTCGACGACGCCCCGCGGGTGCCGTGCACCCGCCCCCACGACTGGCGGGCGGTCACGACCATCAAGCTGGGCGAGCCCGACGACCCCTACCCCGGCGACAGCGTCTCGGAGAAGCGCACGTCGGCCTTCTGCCAGGATTCCGTGGCGGCCTGGCTGCGCTACCCCGAGACCTTCGACTTCGGTTACACGTGGTTCCATCGGGCAGAGTGGGAGCGGGGGAATCGCCGCTCGGTGTGCTGGGCGATGACCACCCACTGATCCCCGCACCCGACCCGCCGACCAGCAGACGACCGGAGAGCCCACCTTGGCCGCCCCTCGACGCCGTGCGAAGCCACGCCGCCAGCCCGCCGTCCTCGCCGTCGTCGCCGTGCTGGCCCTGGTCGCGGTCATCCTCGTCGTCGTCACCCGCGTCGGCGGCTCCGACCGGCCCGCCGGCTCCAGCGACTCGGCCGCCGGCCCCGGCACGTCGGCGTCGGACGCCAGCACGCCGTCGGCGTCCCCGACTCCCCCGCCGCGGCCCCGGCGCGCCCAGTGCCGCGAACTGAGCTACCAGGCCGCGCTGGCGACCAGCGACGACAGCACCCCGATCTCGTGCGCCCTGCCCCACACCGCGATGACCATCGCCGTCGAGGCGCTGCCGCGCGACACCGCCGGCACCCTCCTGCCCACCACCACCGTGCGCTCCCGCGCCCGCGTGGCGGCGACGTGCCGGCGTGAGGCCGCCGCGTTCCTCGGCGGCACCGCCGAGGAACGCGAGCTGAGCATGCTCCAGGTCGTGTGGTTCGTGCCGACACCCGCGCAGATCGAGGCCGGAGCCGACTGGTTCCGCTGCGACCTCATCGCCCTGCGCGCCGAGGCCCGGCTGCTGCCGCTGACCGGCCGACTGCGCGACGTCATCGCCGGCGACGGAGCGGCCCGTTACGCCATGTGCGGTACCGCCGCACCGGGCACCACCGGCTTCTCGCGTGTCGTGTGCTCGGGCCCGCACCGCTGGCGGGCGATCAGCATCGTCCCGCTCGCCGACGCGGCCGGGGCCCAGGGCCGCTACCCCGGCCAGGACGTCGTCCGCGAGCGGGGGCAGGAGCCGTGCCAGAACGCGGGGCAGGACGCCGCCGACGACCCGCTCGACTTCCAGTGGGGCTACGAGTGGCCGACCGCCGAGCAGTGGAGCGCCGGGCAGACCTACGGGATCTGCTGGATCCCCGCCTGAGCGTGACGCGGAGCAGTCAGAAGCCGAGCCGGCGCAGCTGACGCGGGTCGCGCTGCCAGTCCTTGGCGACCTTGACCCGCAGGTCGAGGTAGACCGGGGTGCCGAGGATCGCCTCGATCTGCTGGCGCGCGGCCTGGCCGACCTCGCGCAGCCGGGCGCCCTTGTGGCCGATGACGATGCCCTTCTGGGAGTCGCGCTCGACGAAGAGGTTGGCGTGGATGTCGAGCAGCGGCTTCTCGGCGGGCCGCCCCTCACGCAGGCCCATCTCCTCGACGACCACCGCGATCGAGTGCGGCAGCTCGTCGCGGACGCCGTCGAGCGCGGCCTCGCGGATCAGCTCCGCGGCGATGGCCTCCTCGGGACTGTCGGTGAGCTCGCCGTCGGGGTAGAGCGCCGGCCCCTCGGGCATGCGGGCGATGAGGAGATCGGCGAGCAGCTCGATCTGGTCGCCGGCCACGGAGCTGACGGGCACGATCTCTGCCCAGTCGGTGCCGGTCTCGGTGCCGAGCCGCGCGATGTCGAGCAGGTGCTCGCCGATGCGGTCGGGGGTGGCGAGGTCGGTCTTGGTGGCCACCGCGATCTTGATCGTGCGCCGTACCTTGGCCAGCTCGGTGACCAGGAACCGGTCGCCGGGGCCGATCTTCTCGTTGCTCGGGAAGCACACCGCGACGACGTCGACCTCCGCCCAGGTGGTCTTCACCAGGTCGTTGAGGCGCTCGCCGAGGAGGGTGCGGGGGCGGTGCAGGCCCGGGGTGTCGACGAGGATCAGCTGGGCGTCGGGGCGGTGCACGATGCCGCGCACCACCGTGCGGGTGGTCTGCGGCTTGTCGCTGGTGATGGCGACCTTGGTGCCGACCAGGGCGTTGGTCAGCGTGGACTTGCCGGCGTTGGGGCGGCCGACGAAGCAGGCGAACCCGCTGCGGTGGGGAACCTGCTCAGACATCGGCGTCGGCCTCCTCGCGGGCACGGTCGTAGTCGGCCCAGATCTCCTCGTCGGACTTGCCCGCGGCCTTGCCCGCCCGCCAGATCGGCGCCGGGTCGACGGCGCGCGGCTGCCGACCGGGCGTGCCGCGCCAGTACCCCATCACGTCGTAGGCCTCGGAGGGCAGCTTCACCTCGCGCATCAGGTGCTTGCGGATCGCCCGCATCTGCGCCGACTCCCCCGCCATCCAGAAGTAGCCGGGCTCGGCGGGCCAGGACAGCTCCTCGACCGCGGCGGCCAGCGCGCTGGCGCCGTCCCCGGGCTGCGGCAGCCAGGTGATCTCGACGCCGTCGCCGGGTGCGAGGTAGTCGGCCGGGATCTCGGGCACCTCGGCCCAGATGTGCACCGGCACCCGACCGCGCAACTCCTCGGTGATACGGGCCATCGCCGGCAGCGCCGTGAGGTCGCCGACCAGCCGCAGCCACGCGGCGTCCGCGGGGAGGCTGAAGGAGCCCTTCGGCTCGGTGATCGTCACCGTCTCGCCCACGACCTCGCCGACGCCGTCGCGGCGCGCCCACTCGGTGACCAGCCCGACGTCGTGGACGACGACGTCGAGGGTGAGCTCGGCGCCGTCGACGGAGCGCACGGTGTAGTAGCGGCTCTGGAACTGGCCCGGGACGACCAGGCCGACCCACTCGTCGAGCACGCCGGTGCTCGCGAAGCCCGCCAGACCCGGGCCGCCGAGCACGAGCCGGACGAGGTGCTCGGAGATCGGCTCACGACGCAGCACCTGCGCGTCGTAGGTCCTGGCCCGGGTGCTCACCCACGGGAGGGTAGTCACCACGTGGGGCGCAGCGGGAATCCTCCGTCGTCGCCGTCCTCGGTGCGCACGGCCAGCACCTGGTGCAGCTGGATCTCGTTGCGCTCGAACGCCAGCCGGCTGCCGGCCATGTAGAGGCCCCACACGCGGGCGGTGCCCTCGCCGACCTCGGCCACGCAGGCGTCCCAGTTCTCCACGAGGTTGCGGCACCACTCGCGCAGCGTCATCGCGTAGTGCAGCCGCAGGTTCTCCTCGTGCATGACCTCCAGGCCGACGTCCTGGGCGACGGTGATGATCGTGCCCGAACCCGTCAGCTCGCCGTCGGGGAAGACGTAGCGGTCGATGAACTGGCCGGTGTCGGTGGGCTCGTTGGTGGCGCGGGTGATGCAGTGGTTGAGCAGCCTGCCGCCCGGGCGCAAGTGGTCGCGCAGGAACCCGAAGTAGTCGGGGTAGTTGCGCACGCCGATGTGCTCGGTCAGGCCGATCGAGCTGATGGCGTCGAAGTCGCCCTCCAGCACCTCCCGGTAGTCGCCGTGGCGCACCTCGGCGAGGTCGCCGAGCCCGTCACGGTCGATGGCTGCCTTGGCCCAGGAGGCCTGCTCGGCGCTGAGGGTGACCCCGAGGGCCTGGACGCCGTACTCGCGGGCGGCGTGGCGCACCATGCCGCCCCAGCCGCAGCCGACGTCGAGCAGCCGCATGCCGGGCCCGAGACCGAGCTTGCGGCACACGAGGTCGAACTTCTCGGCCTGCGCCTCCTCCAGGCTCGCGCCCTCCTTGGGGAAGACCGCGCAGGTGTAGGCCATCGAGGGGCCGAGCACGTACTCGTAGAACTCGTTGGAGACGTCGTAGTGGTGGTGGATCGCCTCGGCGTCGCGCGACAGCGAGTGCCGCACGCCCTCCAGCGTCCGGCGCCACCGCGGCAGGTGCTCCTGGGGCGGCGGGGCCGGTGGACGCAGGTGCGAGAGGCCGAGACCGCGCAGCAGGGTGATCGCCTCGGTGACGCTGGGGACCCGGAAGCGCAGGTGGTTCTGGAGCAGCTTCATCGCCTCGTACGGGTCGCCGGGGTGGACGCCGTGGACGACGAGGTCGCCGGAGACGTAGGCCCGCGCCATGCCGAGGTCGCCGGGGGCGGTGAGCAGGTAGGACAGGCCGCGGGGGGTGCGCAGCTCGAGCCGGATGTCGGCGTCGACCGGACCGGCGCTCGAACCGTCGTAGGCCTCGAGGCGCACCGGCATGCCGTCACGCAGGAGGGAGGCGACGGCGTCGCCGATGGAGAGCTGGGGACGTGAACCGAGAAGGGTCACTTCTTCTTCACCGCCTTGTCGTAGAGGGATGTGAGCCGTCCGTCGGGGTCGTGGGTGGCCCGCACGGCGTCGAGATGGGAGACGTGGTAGAGCGACTCGAAGGTGTCGCGGTCGTAGAAGGCCTCGGAGTACAGGGACTTGTGGCCGCCGAGGGCGTGCACCCGCTCCTCGATGGCCCGGTTCGTGGGGCCCTCGGGCGCCTCGGGGCCGACGTGCACGGTGCCCCAGAAGCCGGCGTTGACGTAGACCCGACCAGGTTCGAGCGGGTAGATCGGCCACTGCGCGCCGGTGGCGGTGCCGCGGGAGACCAGCGGGCACAGCCAGACCGGTCGCATGCCGACCTCGGCGTCGAACCAGTCGAGGAAGGCGGGCAGCTGCTCGACCGGCACCTCGATGTCCTGGATGACCTTCTCGCGCAGCGGGCGACCCGCGCGACGATCGAGGCGGCGCACGATCCCGAAGCGCTCGTCGAGCCCGATGAGCCGGTGGTAGACGTCCGAGCGGCGCCAGCGGCGCGGCCACACCCGCCGCACGAGCGGGTGCTGCACCCCGAACGCGCCCGAGCACCAGAACCAGTCGGTGTCCCAGCGCCACAGGTAGTCCTCCATCGTGAGGACGTCGTCGGTGCGCTGCTGGATGCTGCGGTAGAAGATCTGCTGCCCGGTGTAGTCGGAGGGGGCCTGGGCGATGCCGTCGCAGGTGGCGGGGCTCGCGCTCCATGTCGCCAGGGTCAGGTAGTACTCCCCCGGCGCGAACGCCACGCCGTCCAGGCCGTCGACCGGGACGCCGTCGTGGGTGCCGTCGGCGGTGATGCGCGCGATCGCCTCGACCAGCCGCGCGGCGTCGTCGAAGCGCACATGCCGCAGCGCGACGTAGGCCGGCACCGACTCCAGGGAGATCCGCAGCCGGGTGGCGTAGCCGAGGCTGCCGTAGGAGTTCGGGAAGGCGTCGAACAGCTCGTCGCCGGGGCGGCAGGTGACGATGCGACCCGACCCGGTGAGCACGTCCATCTCCAGCACCGATTCGTGCGGCAGGCCGTTGCGGAAGCTGGTCGACTCGATGCCGAGGCCGGTGACCGCTCCGCCGAGGGTGATGGTGCGCAGCTGTGGGACGACGTAGGGGATCAGCCCGTACGGCAGCGTGACCTCGACGAGCCGCTCGTAGGTGCACATGCCCTGCACGTCGGCGGTGCGGGCGACCGGGTCGACCGCGATGACGTCGTCGAGCCCGCTGACGTCGAGCCCGACCACGCCCTCGGCGCCGCGCGGACGGAAGAGGTTCGAGGTGCGCTTGGCCAGGCGCACCGGGGCGCCGGCCGGGATCGCGGCGTAGGAGGACTCCAGGCGGGCGACCGCCTCGCGGTGCCGCCGCCAGGAGCGACTGTCGAGGGTGTCGCGCAGGCTGTTCGCAGTCACAGCCAGCAAGCTACTCCTGACGTGCGTCGGAGCTGTTGCGGAGCGGTGGCGGACGCGTCGCGCCTACTCCAAAGGGTGGTGGCCGCACCCCGCCGCGGCTGCTGGCGTCTAGACCGCGGCGGACGACGTGCCGCTGGCCAGGATCGTGCCGCGGTGGTCGCCGCGATGGACGACGACGGCGTCGCCCGCGAAGTCCCGCAGCGCGGCGAGGTCGCCCTCGGCCACGGACGTCGCCGCGGTGAGGACGACGGCCGCCTCCAGGCCGCGGGAGCCCGAGGCCACGGCCATCGCGATGCAGGTGCCGAGCGCGGAGACCCGGAGCGAGGGCAGGTCGACGGTGGCGGCGGCGTAGGTGCGCCCGTCGCTGTCGCGCACCGCGGCGCCCTCGGCGGCGCCGGTGCGGGCCCGGGTGGCGCGGGCGAGGGTGACGAGCTTGGCGTCCTCAGCGCTCAGATCGGGCATCGGCGGGCTCCTCCTCGGGGGCCGGAGCCTCGACATCGTCGGCTCCGGGGACGGTCACGGGACTGATCAGCACCGAGCTGATCTTGTTGCGGCGGCCGGCGACGGCCTCGGCCACGAAGCGCAGGCCGTGGGCCTCGACCATCGAGCCGGGGATCGGCACCAGGCCGAGATGCTTGGCCATCAGCCCGCCGACGGAGTCGACGTCCTCCTCCTCGACGTCGAAGCCGACGAGCTCCTCGAGGTCGTCGACGGGGTAGCGCGAGGAGACCCGGAAGACGCCGTCGCCGAGGTCCTCGACCTCCGCGCCCTCGACGTCGTACTCGTCGGTGATCTCCCCGACGATCTCCTCGAGGATGTCCTCGATGGTGACCAGGCCGGCGGTGCCGCCGTACTCGTCGATGACGATCGCGAGGTGCTGGCGGCGGGCCTGCATCTCCTTGAGCAGGTCGTCGACCGGCTTGGACTCCGGCACCCAGTAGGCGGGCCGCATGACCTCCTCGACGCGCTGCACGAGCTCGGCGTCGGGCGCCTCGAAGTCGCGGCGCACGACGTCCTTGAGGTAGACCACGCCGAGGATGTCGTCGAGGTTGTCGTCGATGACCGGCAGCCGCGAGAAACCCGAACGCAGGAACAGCGAGGTGGCCTGCCGCAGGTTCTTGTAGCGCTCGACAAAGACCACGTCGCCGCGCGGCACCATGACCTCCCGGGCGGTCGTGTCGCCCAGCTCGAAGACCGAGTGGATCATCTTGCGTTCCTCGGACTCGATCACCGCCGTGGCCTCGGCCAGGTCGACGAGCTCGCGCAGCTCGTTCTCGGTGGCGAAGGGGCCTTCGCGGAACCCCTTGCCCGGGGTGATCGCGTTGCCGAGCACGATCAGCAGCCGCGGCAGCGGACCCAGCACCCGGGTGAGCACGATGAGCGGCCCGGCCGTCAGCAGCGCGACGGTGGTGTCGTGCTGACGGCCCAGGGTGCGCGGGCCGACGCCGACCACGACGAAGGAGACCAGCAGCATGATCCCGATGGCGATCAGCGCGCCGATCCATCGCGGGCCGCCGGCGATCTCCTCGACCTGGTAGGCGACGATCACGATCGCGGCGATCTCGCAGGCGAGTCGGCCGAACAGCGCGGTGTTGAGGTAGGAGGCGGCGTCCTCGACGAAGACCGTCAGCCGGGCGGCGCCCGGACGCCGTTCGGCGACCAGGTCGGCGGCGCGACTGTGGGAGAAGGAGGCCAGCGCGGCCTCGGCGGCCGAGAAGAGCCCGGCGAGGACGACGAGGGCCGCGGCGCCGAGGAGCGGCAGCAGATGCGGGGTGGTCACGGGTGCGGGAGGGGTCGCCCGGTCAGCGGACGGGGGTGCGGGTGCGCCAGGCGAGCAGCAGGTCGTCCTGGAGACCGAACATCTCGCGGTGCTCCTCCGGCTCGGCGTGGTCGTAGCCGAGCAGGTGCAGGATGCCGTGCACCGTGAGCAGCTCGATCTCGGCCTCGACACCGTGGCCGGCCGCCTCGCCCTGCTTCTCCGCGACCGCGGGGCAGAGCACGAGGTCGCCGAGCACGCCCTCCTCGGGCTCCTCGTCGAGCAGACCGGGACGCAGCTCGTCCATCGGGAAGGCCAGCACGTCGGTGGGGCCCTCCTTCTCCATCCACTGCTCGTTGAGCTCGGCGATGGTGGCCTCGTCGACCGCCTTGATGCACAGCTCGGCAAGCGGGTGCACCCGCATGCGGTCCATCACGAACCGGGCGAGCTGCTGCAGGCCCCGCTCGTCGAGGTCGATCCCGGACTCGTTGAGGATCTCGATGCTCACCGACGCTCCTGGTTGCGCTGGGACGGGCGCTGGGCCCGCGCCACCGGACCGGCCGGTGCGGTGTCATCCTGGCCGAGTTCGCGGCGCGCGTCGAACTCGTCGTAGGCGGCGACGATGCGGCCCACCAGGCGGTGGCGCACGACGTCGCCGGCGGAGAGCCGGTTGAAGGAGATGTCCTCGACGCCGTCGAGGATGCTCTCGATGACCCGCAGGCCCGACTTCTGCCCGGTCGGCAGGTCGACCTGGGTGACGTCGCCGGTGACGACGATCTTCGAGCCGAACCCGAGGCGGGTCAGGAACATCTTCATCTGCTCCGGCGAGGTGTTCTGGGCCTCGTCGAGGATGATGAAGGAGTCGTTGAGGGTGCGCCCGCGCATGTAGGCGAGCGGCGCGACCTCGACCGTGCCGGCCGCGAGGAGCTTGGGGATCGTCTCGGGGTCGACCATGTCGTGCAAGGCGTCGTAGAGCGGGCGCAGGTAGGGGTCGATCTTCTCGCTCAGGGTGCCGGGCAGGAAGCCGAGACGCTCGCCGGCCTCGACCGCCGGGCGGGTGAGGATGATGCGGTTGACCTGCTTGGACTGCAGCGCCTGCACCGCCTTGGCCATCGCCAGGTAGGTCTTGCCGGTACCGGCCGGACCGATGCCGAAGGTGATGGTGTGGGCGTCGATCGCGTCGACGTAGCGCTTCTGGTTGAGCGTCTTGGGGCGGATCGACCGGCCGCGGTTGCTGAGGATGTTGAGGCTCAGCACGTCGGCGGGGCGTTCGGTGGTCTCGGCGCGCAGCATCGAGTGCACCCGCTCGACCGTCTCGGAGGTGATGCCCTGCCCGGTGCGCAGGATCGTGACGAGCTCCTCCAGGAGCCGTTCGACCAGGGCGATCTCCCCGGGTTCGCCCTTGAGCGCGATGCGGTTGCCGCGCACGTGGATCTCAGCGTCGAAGGCGCCCTCGATGATCCCGAGGTACTCGTCGCCGGGTCCGAGGAGGCTCACCATGTCGATGCTGGTGGGCACCACCACGGTGTGACGGGTCTGGTGGACGGGTGCCGAGGCACCCTGCTGGCGGGAGGAACCGGAGGCGGAGTCAGTCATGGATGCCCGGGCGGGCGTCTCTTTCTGTTCGGCGATCGACCCCACCATGCTACGTCGGGCTGCCTGGACCACCCAGCGAGTTCTCCCGCGGGCGGACGCGCGCAGGCACGAGAATGACCGGCATGACCGGTGGGAAGGTCCTGGGGCTGCGGGCGGCGACGCTGCTCGTCGTCCTCATCGTGGCCGCCACCGCCCTCGCCGTCCGCCTGGCTCCCGGCGAGGATCCCGTCACGGTCTTCTGGCCCACGGCCGGTTTCTCGGTGATGCTGCTGGCCGGGCTGCGGCCGGGCCTGCGCTCCTGGGTGCCGGCCACCGTCGTGGTGGCCGCGGCGGTGGCGCTGGGCCAGGAGCTCGCAGGGCGCGGCGGCTCCGTCGCCTCGGCGGTGGCGGTCTCGCAGGCCGTCGACGCACTGGTCGCCGCACTCGTCCTGCGCGCCGACCCCCGCGACCTCCGCACGCCCCGTGACCTGCGCCTGACCACCGTCGAGGACTTCCTGCGGTTGCTGCTCGCCTCGACCGTCGCCGCAGTGGTCGCTGGTGGCGTCGCCAGCGCGTGGATCTCCGCCCTCGCCGCCGACGCCCCGTGGTCGGGGCTGGAGGTCTTCCGCGCGGTCGCGACCGCGTACGCCGCCGCGACGCTCGTGCTGGTGCCGCTCGTGCTGGCCCGCCGGTTCCACCGCAGCGCCGGCTCCTCGGAGGAGCTGGCACTCCAGGTCGTGGCCCTCCTCGGCGCCCTGGCCTACGTCTTCGCCCCCGGTCAGGACCTGCCGGTGGCCTTCGCGCCGCTCGCGGTGCTGGTCTGGGGCGCCTTGCGTTTCGACACCCTCACCATCGCCGGCGAGGTGGCGGTGGTCGCGGTCGTCGCCGCCGCCACCACCCGCGAGGGATGGGGCCCGATCGGCAACGCGCGCGCCGAGGGCACGATCAGCGAACTCACCGCGACGACGCTGACCCAGGTGCTGCTGGTCTCGACGGTCGTGGTGGCGCTGCCGCTCGTCCTGACCGCCCAGCAGCGGCGCTACCTGCTGCGTCGGCTCTCCTCCGACGAGCAACGGTTCCGGCGCAGCTTCGCCCAGTCGGCGGTCGGCCAGGTGCTGCTACGACGCGAGGGCGAGGCGCTGGTCATCTCCGACATCAACGCCGCCGCCGTCGACCTGCTCGGCCTCGCGCGCGAGCAGCTGGTCGCCACCCGCATCGACCAGCACCTGCGGGGGCGGGCCCTGACGGCGGCGATCGCCGGTGCCGTGGCCGGACGCGGCGGCGGCCACCGCATCCAGGCCGACGTCGCCGCCCGCACCGCTCGGGTCGACGTCGCGCTCTCGAAGGTCTCCGGGCCCGGCGAGCCCGACCTGTTCTCCGCGCAACTGCTCGACGCCACGGCCGAGTACGACGCCCGACGACGGCTCGAGCAGGCCGAGAAGCTGACCAGCACCACCCTCGACACGACCGCCTGCATCGTGCTCGTGACCGATCTCGACGGCCGCATCGTGCGGGTCAACGCCGCCACGACCGAGATCACCGGCTACGCGGCGTCCGAGCTGGTCGGGCGCCCCGTCTGGAAGACCACGCTGGCGCCGAGCGACGCCGCCGACCTCGAGGCCCTGTTCCTGTGGCCCAACCGTTCGGGCACCCCCGTCGTGCGCGAGAACGACGTCGTCGTCCGCGACGGCAGCCGTCGGCGCATCGTGTGGACCTCGAACATGGTGCGCGACGAGCTCGGCCTGCCCGCGTACGCCGTCATGACCGGCATCGACGTCACCACCGAGCGGGCGGCCGCGGGGCTGGTCACCCATCTCATGCAGGCCTCCATCACCACGGCGCTCGTCGGTGTCGACGCGGCCGGCCTCATCACCGTCTTCAACTCCGGAGCCCAGCGCCTGCTCGACTTCGAGGCCTCCGAGCAGATCGGACGCCCCTTCACCGGGCTCTTCGATCCGGTGCAGCTGCTCGAGCGCACCGGCACCGACGACCTCGACGTCGCCTTCCGCAAGCTCACCACCGAGCTCCGCGAGGACGGCGAGCTCCCCCACCGGGACTGGACCTGGATCGACCGCGCCGGCCGGCAGCACGCGGTGTCGATGTCGTTGAGCGTCGCCGATCCGCTCGGCGGCACCGGCGGCGGCACGCTGCTGTGCGTGGCCCGTGACGTCACCGAGCAGCGCCGCAGCCAGGAGCTGCTGGTCGCGGCGCTGGAGAAGGAGCGTACGGCCGTGGAGCGCCTCCGGGTGCTCGACGACGCCAAGAGCGACTTCGTCTCGACGGTCTCCCACGAGCTGCGCACGCCGGTGACCAGCATCCTCGGCTACACCGAGATGCTGCTGGACGGTTCGATGGGCGAGCCCGACCCCGACCAGCGTCCGCTGCTGGAGACCATCCGGCGCAACGGCGAGCGGCTCATCGACCTGTGCAACGACCTGCTCACCCTCAGCGGCCTGGACTCCGGCAGCGTGCAGTGGAAGGCCGAGGAGGTCGACCTGGGGCGGCTCCTGCGCGACGTGGCCGGCACGATCGCGCCGCTGCTCAAGGGCCGCGACCTGCACTTCGACGTCGAGACCCCGGCCGCACCGGTCGTCGTCGCAGGCGACGGCGCCCAGCTCGAACGCGTCCTGGACAACCTGCTGAGCAACGCGGTGAAGTTCACCGAGGACGGCGGTCTGGTGCGGGCCGAGGTCTCCAGCGACGGCGAGTCGGCGATCATCAAGGTGCGCGACACCGGCATCGGCATCCCGTTGGAGGAGCAGGACCGCCTGTTCCAGCGCTTCTACCGCAGCTCGACCGCACAGCGGCAGGCGATCCAGGGCACCGGCCTCGGGCTCTCGATCGTGCAGTCGATCGTCGCCTCCCACGGCGGCACGGTGCGGGTGCGGTCGGCGCACCAGGAGGGCAGCAGCTTCACCGTGACGATCCCGCTCGCGCGTTCGTGACGCGAGCGGGACCGTCCGGCGTCGGGCTCAGCCCTCGGCGACGGCGCGGTTGACCGCGCTGATCACGGCCTTGAGCGAGGCGGTGACGATGTTGGCGTCGATGCCGACACCCCAGTGGATGCGGTCGCGCACCGAGCACTCCACGTAGGCGGCCGCCACGGCGTCGCCGCCGGCCGAGAGGGCGTGCTCGGCGTAGTCGAGCACCCGGACGTCGAAGTCGTGCTCGAGCTCGTTGATCGCGTTCACGAACGCCGCGATCGGGCCGTTGCCCAGACCCTCGAGGCTGCGCACCTCGCCGTCGACGTAGAGGTTGACCGAGAGGGCGTCCTTCTCCCCCGCCGCCGAGGAGGTGTGCACCGAGTTGAGTCGCAGCGGCACCTCCTTGTCGAGGTACTCGCGGCGGAAGATCGCCCAGATCTCCTCCGGGGTCACCTCGCCGCCCTCGGCGTCGGTGTGCTGCTGGATGACCCGGCTGAACTCGATCTGCGCGCGGCGCGGCAGGTCGAGCTTGTGCTCGGCCTTCAGCACGTAGGCGACACCGCCCTTGCCGGACTGGCTGTTGACCCGGATGACCGCCTCGTAGCTCCGGCCGACGTCCTTGGGGTCGATCGGCAGGTACGGAACCGCCCAGGTGTGCTCGTCGACCGGGACGCCGGCGGCCGCGGCGTCGCGCTCGAGCGCCTCGAACCCCTTCTTGATGGCGTCCTGGTGGGAGCCGGAGAAGGCCGTGTAGACGAGGTCGCCGCCGTAGGGGTGGCGCTCGGCGACCGGCAGCTGGTTGCAGTACTCGACCGTGCGGCGGATCTCGTCGATGTCGCTGAAGTCGATCTGCGGATCGATGCCCTGGGTGAACAGGTTGAGGCCGAGGGTGACCAGGCAGACGTTGCCGGTGCGCTCGCCGTTGCCGAACAGGCAGCCCTCGATGCGGTCGGCGCCGGCCAGGTAGCCCAGCTCGGCCGCGGCCACGGCGGTGCCGCGGTCGTTGTGCGGGTGCAGCGACAGCACGACGTGCTCGCGGTAGGCGAGGTGGCGGTGCATCCACTCGATGGAGTCGGCGTAGACGTTGGGCGTGGCCATCTCGACGGTGGCGGGCAGGTTGATGATGACCGGCTTCTCGGCCGTCGGCTCGAAGACGTCCATGACGGCGTTGCAGACGCGGACGGCGAACTCCAGCTCGGTGCCGGTGTAGCTCTCCGGGCTGTACTCGTAGAAGACCGTCGTGCCCGGGATGGTCTCCTCGTACTTCTTGCACAGCCGGGCGCCCTGCACGGCGATGTCGAGGATGCCGTCCATGTCGAGGCCGAAGACCACGCGACGCTGCAGCGTGGAGGTGGAGTTGTAGAGGTGGACGATCGCCTGCTTGGCGCCGTTCAGCGACTCGTAGGTGCGGGCGATCAGCTCCTCGCGGGCCTGGGTCAGCACCTGGATGACGACGTCATCGGGGATGTGGCCCTCCTCGATGAGCTGGCGCACGAAGTCGAAGTCGGTCTGGCTGGCGCTGGGGAAGCCGACCTCGATCTCCTTGTAGCCCATGGCCACCAGCAGCTTGAACATCTTCAGCTTGCGGGCGGGGCTCATCGGGTCGATCAGCGCCTGGTTGCCGTCGCGCAGGTCGACGGCGCACCAGCGCGGCGCCTTCTCGATCTGCTTGTCCGGCCAGGTGCGGTCGGCCAGGACGACGGGGATGAAGGGCTCGTAGCGGCCGAACGGCATGCCGGAGGGCTGCTGCGGATTGTCGGCCGGGTTGGAACGGATGCTGCTCACGGGACTCTCTCCTGCTGATGGATGCGGTGCCGGCGCACGAGGACTCCGCAGCGAGGAGGTCGGCGGATCAGACCTCGCTGCGGCAGCGAAGGAGGAGCAGGCGCATCATGGTGAGCCCAGGGTAGCCCACGGTGGTCGTGGAGGTCACACCGGTGGGCGATCGCACCCGCTGGCGCGCTCGGTCACTGAGGTGCGAGCGCAGCGAGCCCACCCGGTCACTGAGGTGCGAGCGGAGCGAGCCTCGAAGTGCCCGCTCCGCGAGACCGCCGGTACCGGACGGCGCCCGCCTCGACGGGTTTCGAGGCGACTCGCTGGCGCTCGTCGCACCTCAACCACCGACCACCGACGATCGCATCCGCTGGCGCGGCTGCGATCAGTGCGCGGCCTCGTGCCAGCTGCGTCCGGTGCCCACCGACACGTCGAGCGGGACGGTGAGCGCGGCGGCTGCACCCATCCGCTCGCGGACGACGGCCTCGAGCGCCTCGGCCTCCCCCGGCGCGACCTCGAGCACGAGCTCGTCGTGCACCTGGAGCAGCAGCCGCGACCGGAGACCCTGAGTCTCCAGAGCCTCCTGGACGCCGAGCATCGCGATCTTGATGAGGTCGGCGGCCGAGCCCTGGATGGGTGCGTTCAGCGCCATCCGCTCGGCCATCTCGCGGCGCTGGCGGTTGTCGCTGGTGAGGTCGGGCAGGTAGCGGCGGCGTCCTTCGATCGTCTCGGTGAAGCCGGACTTGCGGGCCTCCTCGACGATGCCGCCGAGGTAGTCGCGCACCCCGCCGAAGGTCTCGAAGTAGTCGTCCATGAGCAGACGGGCCTCGCCGGGGTCGATGCCGAGCTGCTGGGAGAGGCCGAAGGCGGAGAGCCCGTAGGCCAGGCCGTAGTTCATCGCCTTGATCTTGGCCCGTTGCTCGACCCCGATCTCACTCTCCGGCAGGTCGAAGACCCGGGCCGCGGTGATGGAGTGGAAGTCGCTGCCCGAGCGGAACGCCTCGATGAGCAGGGCGTCCTCGGAGAGGTGCGCCATGATCCGCATCTCGATCTGGCTGTAGTCGGCGGTCATGAGGGACTCGAAGCCCTCGCCGACCACGAACCCCTCGCGGATGCGGCGTCCCTCCTCGGTGCGGATCGGGATGTTCTGGAGGTTCGGCTCGGTGCTAGAGAGCCGGCCGGTGGCCGCGATCGTCTGGTTGAACGTGGTGTGGATGCGCCCGTCGGGGGCGACCGACTTGAGCAGCCCCTCGATGGTCTGGCGCAGCCGGGTGACGTCGCGGTGGCGCAGCAGGTGCAGCAGGAACGGGTGCTCGGTCTTGGCGTAGAGCGCCTGGAGAGCGTCGGCGTCGGTGGTGTACCCCGTCTTGGTGCGCTTGGTCTTGGGCATGTCGAGCTCGTCGAAGAGCACGACCTGGAGCTGCTTGGGCGAGCCGAGGTTGATCTCCTTGCCGATGACGGCGTAGGCCGCGTCGGCAGCGGCGCGCACCTCGGTGGCGAAGTGCTCCTCGAGACCACCGAGATAGTCCGTGTCGACGGCGATGCCGGTCTGCTCCATGCGCGCCAGCAGGTGGACGAGGGGCAGCTCGATCTCCCCGAGCAACCGGGTGCCGCCGTGGTCGGCCACCGCCTCCTGGAGGGTCGCGCCGAGGTCGACCACGGCACGGGCCCGCAGCATCGCGGCGTCGGCCAGTGCGGTGTCGGAGCCGGGGCCCTCGTCGAAGAGCATGCCCTGGTCGCCGCCGGACTCCTCCTTCAGCTCCCGCTTGAGGTAGCGGACCGTGAGGTCGGCGAGATCGTAGGAGCGCTGGTCGGGGCGGACCAGATAGGCCGCCAGCGCCGTGTCGACGGCGAGCCCGGCGACCTCCCACCCGTGGGCGGCCAGGGCCAGGATCGGCCCCTTCGCGTCATGGAGGACCTTGGGGACGCCCGCGTCGGCGAGCCAGGCGGCCAGCGCGGCGTCGTCGGCCGGGGTCAGCTCGGCGACGTCGACGTACCCGGCCTCACCCTCGGAGGTGGCGAGCGCGAGCGCCTCGACGCTGCCGGTGCCGGCGCCCCAGGTGCCCCGCACGTCGACGCCGACCGGACCGGCGCCGAGGGTGGCCAGGAAGTCGGCCACGGCACCGGGCTCGACCCGGCGTCCGGAGAGCTCGAAGCCGCCCTCCTCGACCTCCTCCTCGCTGGTGAGGGTCTCGAAGAGCCGGTCGCGCAGCACCCGGAACTCCAGGCTGTCGAAGAGGGTGTGCACCTCCTGGCGGTCCCACGGGCGCATGCCGAGATCGGCCGGGCCGACCTCGAGGTCGAGGTCGGTGACCAGGCGGTTCAGACGGCGGTTGCGCATGACGTCGCCGAGGTGGGCGCGGAGGTTCTCCCCCGCCTTGCCGGTGACCTTGTCGGCGTGGGTGATGAGGTTGTCGAGGCCGTCGTAGGTGGCCAGCCACTTGGCCGCCGTCTTCGGGCCCACGCCCGGGATGCCCGGGAGGTTGTCGGAGTCCTCCCCGACGAGCGCGGCGAGCTCGGGGTAGCGCGCCGGTGCGACGCCGTACTTCGCCTCGACCGCCTCGGGCGTCATGCGGGCGAGGTCGCTGACCCCGCGCATCGGGTAGAGGACCGTCGAGTCGTCGCTGACCAGCTGGAGGGAGTCGCGGTCGCCGGTGAGGATCAGCACCTCCATGCCGGCGGCGGTGGCCTGGGTGGCGAGCGTGGCGATGATGTCGTCGGCCTCGTACCCCTCCTTCTTCAGGAACGGGATGCGCAGGGCGTCGAGCACCTCCTCGATCAGCGGCAGCTGGCTGGAGAACTCGCCGGGCGTCTTGTTGCGCTTCGCCTTGTACTCGGCGTACTCCTCCATGCGGAAGGTCTGGCGGCTGACGTCGAAGGCGACGGCGAGGTGGGTCGGCTGCTCGTCGCGGAGCACGTTGATGAGCATGCTGGTGAAGCCGTAGACCGCGTTCGTGAACTGGCCGGTGGTGGTCGAGAAGTTCTCGACCGGGAGGGCGAAGAACGCCCGGTACGCCAGCGAATGGCCGTCGAGGAGCAGCAGGCGGGGACGTCCCTCGGCGGACGTCGGCGTCGATGCGGTCACCCGCCGACTCTAACGAGCCCTACCGACAGCTAGCGTTCGCCTCATGACCGAGCCGCAGCAGGACGCCCCGTCGAGCCGCGTCGAGGAGTACCTCGCCGCCATGCCGCACACGATGGGGGCGCTCAACGAGAAGATGGGCGTCGAGATCGTCGAGATCTCCCCCGACCGGATCGTCGCGACCATGCCGGTCGAGGGCAACACCCAGCCCTACGGACTCCTGCACGGCGGGGCCTCGGTCGTGCTGGCCGAGTCGCTCGGCTCGATGGGCTCCGCGCTGCACGCCTTCCCCGACCGGGTGGCCGTGGGCGTCGACATCAACGCCACCCACCACCGCTCCGAGATGGCCGGCAAGGTCATCGGGGTGGCGACCCCGGCCCACCTCGGCAAGGCGTCGGCGACCTTCGAGGTCGTCATCAGCAACGAGGCCGGTCAGCGGGTGTGCACCGCCCGCATCACCTGCGCGTTGATCCCGAAGGAGAAGGTCGGCTTCTGATCCGCCGCCCGTGCTCGGGGCCTCACTCGGGGGCGGGCAGGTCGCGGCTCTCGACGCTGACGTCGTGGCGGCGCATCGAGCGCCGGGCGGCCAGGAGCTGCCCCAGCTGACGGCGTCCGGCGATCCGCTCGGCCGCCGGGCGCTGCGCCTCGATCTTGCTGCGGACGACGTGGGTCGGCGCGATGCGCACCGTGACGTGCGAGGCGAAGCCGAGGCGCGCCATGTAGCGGTTGGCGTCGCGGGAGCCGGAGGTGGCCGCCGTCATGACGTGGGCGATGCCGTGCTCCTCGGCCCACGACACGGCGGCCTCCATCAGCATGCGGCCGATGCCGTGGCGGCGGAACGCGGGGAGCACGTGCGGGGAGACCGCCTGCACGAGCGGCTCGAGGTTGAGCGGGCCCATCGTGGTGATGGTCAGGAAGACCGCCCCAGCGGGCTCGCCGTCGTACTCGGCGATCACGATGCGCTGCTCGGAGGAGACCACTGCCGCCTTGACGATCAGCTCGACCTCGGCGACCTGCTCCTGCGGGTCGGCACGGCGCAGGCTCTCGCTCCACAGGTCGGCCAGGAAGTGCGCGTCGTCCAGGTCGGCGCATCGCAGCGACACCATCGAGCGGCCCATCGACCCCGCCTCTCCCGGGCCGGAGCCCGACTGCCAGCTGTCCGTGGTCGCGCCGCTCTTCGCCCCCTCGAGCGCGTCCGTCGGAGAGGACACTACGCTCCCCTGGTCCCGTCTGTCAGAGGAGTCCCGTGATCCCCGGAATCGGCACCGCGACGAACGTCGCCACCGTCCTCCTCGGTTCCGGAGTGGGACTCGCGCTCGGCAATCGGCTGCCCGAGCGCACCCGCGAGGTGGTCACCGACGCGCTCGGCCTGGTGACCCTCCTCATCGCGGGCACCTCCGCCATGGCGGTGCTCTCCGACGACCTCTCCGACGCCGTCGGAGACAGCGCCCCCCTGCTCATCGTGCTCGGCGCACTCCTCCTGGGCGGCATCACCGGATCGCTGCTGCGCCTGGAGGACCGGGTGGAGGACGCCGGGCGGTGGCTCCAGCGCCGCCTCACCCGCGGTGCGGACGGGTCGGCGGAGCGCCAGCGGTTCGTGGAGGGGTTCGTCGTCTCCTCCCTCGTCTTCTGCACCGGGCCGCTCACGATCCTCGGCTCGCTCAACGACGGTCTCGGCAACGGCGCCGACCAACTGTTCCTGAAGTCGGCACTCGACGGCTTCGCCGCGATCGCCTTCGCGGCCTCCTTCGGGCTGGGGGTCGCCGCCTCGGCGATCACCGTGGTCGTCGTGCAAGGCGGGCTGACCCTGGTCGGGCTCGGCCTGGGCGACGTCCTCCCTGCCGCCCACCTCGACGCGGTCACGGCGACCGGTGGCCTGCTGCTCGTCGGCGTCGCGCTGCGGCTCCTGCGCCTGCGGGAGGTCCCCGTCGCGGATCTGCTGCCCGCGCTCCTCTTCGCCCCTGTTCTCGTCGCGATCGTGGCGTCCTTCCGCTGAAACCGAACCGTGACCCAGGAGGCACCCGGCGGGTCTATGGTGCAGCCATGCTGATTCGCCCCACGCACCGCGCCACGTTCGCAGCCGCCGTCCTGTCCGCCCTCGCGCTCACCGCAACCGCCTGCGGCGGCGACGACAGCAGCTCCGCGAAGGACACCTCGGCCGGCCCCGATCTCGGCCTGATCTCGGCCGGCACGCTCTCGGTGTGCTCCGACGTCCCGTACCCGCCGTTCGAGGACTTCGACAAGACCGCGCCGACCGGGTTCAAGGGCTTCGATGTCGACATCGTGAACGCGATCGCGGCCGAGCTCGACCTGAAGGTCACGATCAAGGACTCCTCCTTCGACGCGCTCCAGAGCGGTCTGGCCCTCAACTCGAACCAGTGCGACATGGCCGCCAGCGCGATGACCATCACTCCGGAGCGCGAGGAGAAGATCGGCTTCTCCGACGGCTACTACTCCTCCGAGCAGTCGCTGCTCGTCCCCTCGGACTCGACCATCGCCGGCATCGGCGATCTCGCCGGCAAGAAGGTCGGCGTGCAGAAGGGCACCACCGGCGAGTCCTACGCGAACGAGAACGCCTCCGACGCCGACATCGTGGTCTTCCCGAGCGACGGCGAGATGTACGCGGCTATCAAGGCCGGACAGATCGACGCGATCCTCCAGGACCTCCCGGTCAACCTCGACCACCAGAACGACCCCAAGGCAGCCGGACAGTTCAAGGTCGTCGAGACCTACGACACCGGTGAGGAGTACGGCCTGGCCATGAAGAAGACCAACACCGGCCTCATCGAGGCTGTCGACAAGGCGCTCACCACGCTCAAGGACAACGGCGAGTACCAGAAGATCTACGACTCCTACTTCGCCACCAACTGAGGTGAAGCGCTCCACTCGACGCCACCTGCGGGACGGCGGCCTCTACGCCGTCCTGCTGGTGGTGGTGGTGACCATCGGCCTGTCAGCCGATTGGCATGCCATCCGGGTCAACTTCTTCGACAGCGACACGATCAAGGCGCTCTGGCCGGATATCGTGACGATCGCAGCCGTCAACACGATCAAGTACACGGTGCTGTCCTTCGCCGGCGGCCTCGCACTGGCGCTGGTGCTCGCGCTCATGAAGCTCTCGCCTCTGCGGTTGTACCGGTGGCTCGCAACCGCCTACATCGAGTTCTTCCGTGGCCTGCCTGCTCTTGTCGTCATCCTTCTGATGGCGTTCGGCGTGCCGTTGGCATTCCAGTGGACTCCGCCCGGCGGCAATGTCGGGGCCGGGATCATCGCGCTCATCATGGTGTCCTCGGCGTACATGGCGGAGACGCTCCGGGCCGGAATCCAGGCGGTTCCGAAGGGCCAGACCGAGGCGGCAGCGTCTCTGGGTATGGGCAGCTTCTGGACCCTCGTCTCGATCACCCTTCCGCAGGCGATCCGGATCGTGATCCCGCCCCTGACCAACGAGTTCGTCCTGCTCATCAAGGACACCTCGCTCTTGAGCGTCGGTGGATTCCTCTTCAGCCAGCAGGAGTTGACCTCCTTCGGCCAGAGCGGTCTCACGAGCTACGCGAACGCGACACCGCTCATCGCGGTCGCGGTGGTGTATCTCGTCATCGCCGTCCCGAGCACTCGTCTCGTCGCGTACCTCGAATCCCGCCAGCAGAAGGCAGCCCGATGAACGCCGTCCCCGCCATCCAGGTCGAGCAGCTGCACAAGTACTACGGTCAGAACGAGGTGCTCAAGGGCATCGACTTCCGGGTCGACGCGGGTCAGGTCGTCTGCGTCATCGGTCCGTCCGGATCGGGCAAGTCGACCCTGCTGCGGTGCGTGAACCGTCTGGAGGAGCCGACCTCGGGCCGCATCCTCGTCGAGGGCATCGACATCTGCGACCCCGAGACCGACCTCAACGCCGTGCGTTCGCGCATCGGGATGGTCTTCCAGCAGTTCAACCTCTTCCCGCACATGAGCGTGCTGCGCAACCTGTGCATCGCCCAGCAGCGGGTGAAGGGGCGCGGCAAGGACGAAGCGGTCGAGATCGCCCGACGCAACCTCGCCAAGGTCGGCCTCTCGGAGAAGGAGGACGCCTACCCGGCGCACCTCTCCGGCGGCCAGCAGCAGCGCGTCGCCATCGCCCGGGCGCTCTCGATGGACCCCGACATGATGCTCTTCGACGAGCCGACCTCGGCGCTCGACCCCGAACTGGTCGGCGACGTGCTCGCCACCATGAAGGAACTCGCCTCGGAGGGCATGACGATGATGGTCGTCACCCACGAGATGGGCTTCGCGCGCGAGGTCGGCGACAAGCTGGTCTTCATGGACGGCGGCGTCATCGTCGAGGAGGGCGACCCGCGCGAGGTGCTGGGCAACCCCCACCACGAGCGCACCCAGTCGTTCCTCTCGAAAGTCCTCTGACAGCAGCCGGGCGCGAAGCGCCGGCGGCGTCGTCGGAGGAGGTCGAGCAGCGCCGCGAGCGAGGAACGAGGTCGCGACGTGCGTGTCGAGGCCGGAACTGGAACACTCCCTCGTCCTCGCCGGTTGAGGAGGGCGTGGACGTCCTCGACAGCCTCGTCATCGGTGCCGGCCAGGCCGGACTCTCGGCGTCCTACCACCTGACCCGTACGGGGGTCCGGCACGTCGTCCTCGACGCGAACGCAGCCCCGGGCGGCGCCTGGCAGCACCGGTGGGACGAGCTGACGATGCACGACGTCCATGGCATCGCCGAGCTGCCCGGCGACGAGCGTCCCGCCGGCCACGAGGACGAGCCGGCCAACCGCGTGGTGCCGGAGTACTTCGCCGCCTACGAGAGCAGCCATCGTCTGCCGATCGTGCGGCCGGTGCTGATCGACCGGGTCGAGGACGTCGACGGGGCGCTGGTGAGCACGTCGCGGGACGGCCGGGTCTGGCGATCGCGCACCCTGGTGAACGCCACCGGCACCTGGACCCGGCCCTTCCTCCCCTACTACCCGGGTCGCGAGACCTTCGCGGGCGATCAGCTCCACACCGCCGACTACCCCGGCGCCGGGCACTTCCGCGGACGCCGGGTGGTGGTGGTCGGGGGCGGTGCGTCGGCCGTGCAACTGCTGGGGGCGATCGCACCCGTGGCGGCCCGGGCCGTGTGGGTGACCCGACGCCCCCCGGTCTGGCGCACCGGCCCGTTCACTCCCGAGGTCGGACTCGCGATCGTCGGCGAGGTCGAGGAGCGCGTCCGGCAGGGGCTACCGCCCACCAGCGTCGTCGGCGTCACCGGTCTGCAACTGCGCGAGCAGGAGCGGGCCGCGGAGGAACTCGGCGTCTACCGCGACCGGCGTCCGATGTTCAGCCGGATCGAACCCGACCGGGTCGTCTGGGACGACGGGAGCGCCGAGGAGGTCGACGTGATCCTGTGGGCCACCGGCTTCCGCTACGCGGTCGAACACCTGGCGCCGCTGCGGCTGCGCAGCCCGGCGGGCGGGATCGCGCTCACCGGTCGGCCGGGGTCCGGATCGACAGTCACGTCGGTCGCCGATCCCCGGGTGCAACTGGTCGGCTACGGCCCCTCGGCCAGCACGATCGGCGCGAACCGCGCCGGCCGTGCCGCCGCGCGCACGGTGCGCGAGCAGCTCGGCGTCGTCGCCTCGGCCTAGACGTCGCCGCCGAGGTAGGCCGCCTTGACCGAGTCGTCGCCGGCCAGCTCGGCGCCCGTGCCGGAGCGCACGATCTCGCCGGTCTCGAGCACGTGGGCGGTGTGGGCCCGCTTGAGCGCCTGGGCCGCGTTCTGCTCGACGAGGAGCACCGTGGTGCCCTGCTCGTTGATCTCCGTGATGATCGAGAAGATCTGCTGGATCAGCTTGGGGGCCAGACCCATCGACGGCTCGTCGAGCAGGACGACGCGCGGGCGCGCCATGAGCGCGCGGCCGATGGCGAGCATCTGCTGCTCTCCGCCGGACATGGTGCCGGCGAACTGGCTGATGCGCTCCTCCAGACGCGGGAAGAGCGCCATCACCCGGTCGAAGTCCTTGGCCATCTCGGCCTTGTCCGAACGGACGTAGGCACCCATGTCGAGGTTCTCGCGCACCGTCATGCCGGGGAAGATGCCGCGACCCTCCGGGGATTGGCTCAGCCCGAGCTTGACCCGCTCGTACGGAGGCAGGTGCGTGATGTCCTTCCCGTCGAACATCACGCGGCCGGCGCGCACCTTGCGCAGACCCGAGAGGGTCTTCATCGTCGTCGTCTTACCGGCACCGTTCGCGCCGATGAGGGTCACGACGGTGCCCTCCTCCACGCTGAAGGTGACGTCGCGGATCGCCTCGATGTGGCCGTAGTTCACGCACAGGCCCTCGACCTCAAGAAGCATCTTCTTCATCCACTCCCAAGTAGGCGGCGATGACGGCGGGGTTGTCGCGGATCTCCTCGGGCGTGCCCTCGGCGATCTTGCGCCCGAACTCCAGGACGACGATCCGGTCGGTGACGCCCATGACCAAGCGCATGTCGTGCTCGATCAGCAGCACGGTGTACCCGTTGTCGCGGACCTTGCGGATCAGCTCCATGAGGCGCTGCTTCTCGGCGGGGTTGAAGCCGGCCGCCGGTTCGTCGAGGCAGAGCAGCTTGGGGTTGGTCGCCATCGCCCGGGCGATCTCCAGGCGACGCTGATCGCCGTAGGAGAGGTTGGAGGCGAGCTCGTCGTGACGGGCCTTGATGCCGACCAGGTCGAGCAGTTCCTTGGCGCGCTCGATCGACTCGGCCTCGGTGCGGCGGTGCCGCGGCAGCCGGAACAACGCCTCGACGAAGCTCACCTTGCTGTGGGCGTCGGCGCCGACCATCACGTTCTCGAGCACCGTCATCGCCTTGAAGAGGCGGATGTTCTGGAACGTGCGCGCGATGCCGAGCTTGGTGATCTTGTTGCGCTTCATACGGGCCAGGGGCTGGCCATCGAAGCGGATCTGGCCCGACGTCAGCTGGTAGACGCCGGTCATCGCGTTGAAGCAGGTGGTCTTGCCGGCGCCGTTCGGCCCGATGAGGCCGAGGATCTCGCCCTCCTTGATGTCGAAGCTGACCTCGTTCAGCGCGGTGAGTCCACCGAACTTCAAGGTGGCGTTCTGGACCTCGAGGATCGCCTTGCGGTCAGCCATGGGTCGTCTCCTCCAGTTCGCCGTCCTCGAGCGCCTCGATCTCGGCCTCCGCCTGCTTCGCCCGTCTGGCACGACGTGGTGGCAGCAGGCCCTCCGGACGCCAGACCGCCAGCACCGTCAGCGCCAGACCGAACACGAGCAGGCGGTAGTCGGCGAAGTCGCGGAAGCGCTCGGGCAGGTAGGCGACGATGGCGCCGCCGGCGATCGCGCCCCACCGGTTGCCCGATCCACCGACGATGACCGCGGCGACGAAGAGCATCGAGAGCAGTAGCGGGAAGGAGTCGGGACTGATGTAGCCGCCCTGACCGCTGGCGTAGAAGGACCCGGACAGTCCGCCGATCGCGGCACCGAGGGCGAAGGCCATCAGCTTGTACTTGAAGGTCGGCACGCCCATCAGCTCGGCGGCGTCCTCGTCCTCGCGGGTAGCTTCCCACGCGCGACCGACGCGGCTGTTCTTGATCAGCCGGTCGCCGATCACCACGAGGATCAGCGCGGTCAGGATCAGCCAGTAGTAGGGCACCGCGTCGAGTGCACCGAAGATGAGGAACCTCGTCGCGTGGTCGTGGTCGAGGGACGGCGTGAAGCCGTTCCACTCCAGACGCGGGATCGCGAACAATCCGCCCTTGTCGTAGGGCAACACCGGATCGGGGCCGATGTTGTTCGGGTGCGGGATGTCCTTGATACCGGCCGAGGAACCGAGCCAGCCGACGTTCTTCACGGTGATGCGGATGATCTCACCGAAGCCGAGCGTCACGATCGCGAGGTAGTCGCCGCGCACCCGCAGGGTGGGGGCGCCGAGCAGGACGCCGCTGATCATGGTCACCACGACGGCGACCGGCAGCGCCAGGAAGAACGGCCAGCTGCCGTGGTACACGGTCAGGACGGCCGTGGTGTACGCGCCGACCGCGTAGAAGCCCACGTATCCGAGGTCGAGCAGACCGGCGTACCCGATCACGATGTTGAGACCGAGCGCGATGAGCGCGAACGCCGCAACACGGAACATGACGCCGCCGAAGTCGATCGAGTTGGTCGTCAGGATCGGCGGACGCAGCAGCGGCAGGGCGTAGGCGAGGGCGATCGCGACGGCGACCACGAGCGCCTTCACCGGCAGCGGCTGACGGGCGTAGCCGTCCACGACGCCGTCCCACCACGAACCGACCGCGCGCAGCGGGTTGCGCCAGGTGCCGACCGGCGGCTGGGTGGAGGTGCTCATGCGCGCGCCTTTCCGAGGGCCTCGCCGAGCAACCCGGAGGGTCGCACGAGGAGGATCAGGACCAGCAGGACGAAGGCGGTGACGTCCTTCCAGTTGGGACCGAAGACCGCGGAACCCCAGTTCTCCATGACACCGAGGATGAGCCCACCCAGGAGCGCTCCGCGCAGGTTGCCGATGCCGCCCATGACGGCGGCGGTGAAGGCCTTGACGCCGAGGATGAAGCCGGCGTTCTGGCGGGTGGAACCGATCTTCATCATGTAGAGCGTGGCGGCGACACCGGCCATCAGGCCGCCGATGAGGAAGGTCATCTGGACGACGCGGGTGGAGTTGACGCCCATGAGGGCGGCGGACTCGGGGTCCTGGGCGGTGGCGCGGATGCCACGGCCGAACCGGGTGCGACGCACGAACTGGTCGAGCGCGACCATCATCAAGATGGCGGCCAGGACGACGACGAGGTCGACGTCGGTGATCGAGTAGCCGCCGACGTCGAAGAGGTTGTGCGGCTGGATCGTGACCGGGTTGGAGTAGACGTCACGCGCCTTCTCGGGCGAGACGTAGTTGGCGAGGTCGTCGTCGAGCCCGACCCACGAGGCGAACCGGTCGCGCAGGCCCATCGCCTCGGCGAGGGCGAAGGAGGCGCCGATCGCGGAGATCAGCGCGATCAGCTTGGGGGCGTTCTTGTTGATGAGGGGGCGGTACGCCACCCGTTCGAGCAGGAGAGCGATGCCTGCTGACACCGCCATCGCCACCACGAGCGAGGCGAGCAGCATCGGGGCCGCCCTCCCCAGGCTCCAGGTGACAGGTTCGGAGCCGTGGAGGAAGTAGAAGGTCCACGCCATGCCGAAGGTGCCGAACATGAAGACTTCGGAGTGGGCGAAGTTGATCAGTTGCAGGACGCCGTAGACCATCGTGTAGCCCAGCGCCACCAGCGCATAGATCGCGCCGAAGACGAGCCCACCTGTGGTGTAGCTCAGGAAATTGTCGAAGCTGCCGAACAGCGCGTCCAGATGCACGGGCTCACCCTCCGCCGAACTGATGCGTCGGAGCCGGGGTGGTAACACCCCGGCTCCGACGCGTGGTCAGAAGCCGTCAGGCCTCGATCACTCGATGACCTCGGGGTTGTCGACGTCGAGCTTGCCGTCCTTCACGAAGTAGGCGTAGATCTTGGACTCCGTGATGTCGCCGTTCTCGTCGAAGGCGATCGGACCGCTGACGCCGGTGCCCGTGTAGCTGCCGATGAACTCGTTGAGAGCCTGGGCGTCGGAGACGCCCGAGTCGACGGCGGCCAGGAAGATGTTGGTCGCGTCGTAGGCCTGGGTCGAGTAGAGACCGGTCGCACCGAAGTCGGCCGGCGGCGGGCCCGCGGGGGCCGAGAGGACGGCGCCCTCGGCGGCGTCCGCACCGGCGACCTTGACGAAGGACGGGTCCTCCGAGCCGTCACCGGACATGAACGTGCCGGTGAAGCCGCCCTGGCGCAGCTGCTTCACGAGCAGACCGGCTTCGGTGTAGTAGCCACCGTAGAAGACGGCGTCGGCACCGGCGGACTTCACAGCCTGGACGACGGCCGACATGTTGGTGTCGCCGACCGAGATCTGGTCGTCGCCGGCCAGCGCGTCGCCGAGCGAGTCCTTGACCTTGCCGGCCAGACCCTTGGAGTAGTCCTGGCCGTCGTCGACGACGAAGACCTTCGTCGCGCCGGCGGTGCCGGTGAGGTACTGCGCGTCGGCAGCGCCCTGGGCGTCGTCGTTGCCGATGACGCGGTGCCAGGTGGTCCAGCCCTGCTGGGTGATGGTCACGTTGGTGGCCGAGGGCGAGATCGAAGGCAGACCGGCCTCGAAGAAGGTCTTGCCGGTGGCGAGCGACTCACCCGAGAAGCCCGGGCCGACGAGACCGAAGATGGTGTCGTCGTTGACGATCTGGGTCGCCAGACCCGGGGCGTTGTCGGGGCTGCCCTGGGAGTCGAACTTCTTCAGGTTGACCTGGCAGTCGGCGTTCTTGTCGTTGTGCTCCTTCAGAGCGAGCTCGATGCCGTTGACCATGTTCTGGCCGAGGGCACCGGCGTCGCCGGTGAGGGCGCCGAGGAACGCGATGTTCTTGCCACAGAAGGCGCTCGCGCCACCGCCGCTGCTGGAAGCGGCTGCGTCGGGGGTGTCGCTGGAGTCGTCGCTGCCGCACGCGGACAGCGCCAGTCCGGCGACGGCCACAACAGCCAGCGCACGGGCAGGCTTGGAGAAGCGGATCATGATGTGCCTCCGTCAGGCTCACGGTCCTCCGGGCGTGGGAGCTCGGAGGAATCGACTATCGATGGCCGACAACCTAGTGGCACCTCGGGGCCCGGCGGCAAGCATTCGATCGGTCCGGTATGGACTTTGTCGAAATGTGACCTGATCTCCGCCGACGTCGCCGCAGGATCCTCCGAGACGACGGCACCGCCGCTATTCCGCGGCGATCGCCGGTCCGTGCTCGACGACGCCCTCGGCGACCTGGCGCATCGAGAGGCGCAGATCCATGGCGGTCTTCTGGATCCAGCGGAACGCCTCGGGCTCGGAGAGGTGCAGCTGCTGCTGGAGGATGCCCTTCGCGCGGTCGACGGCCTTGCGGGTCTCGAGCCGCTCGGTGAGGTCGGCGACCTCGCCCTCGAGCGCGGCGAGCTCGGAGAAGCGGCTGACCGCCATCTCGATGGCCGGCACGAGGTCGGTCTGGGAGAACGGCTTGACCAGGTAGGCCATGGCGCCGGCGTCCCGTGCCCGCTCGACGAGGTCGCGCTGGGAGAAGGCGGTGAGGATGACGACCGGCGCGATGCGCTGCTTCGCGATCGCCTCGGCGGCGGCGATCCCGTCGAGCACCGGCATCTTGACGTCGAGGATGACCAGGTCGGGTCGCAGCTGCTCGGCGAGCTCGATCGCGGTCTGGCCGTCGCCGGCCTGGCCGACCACCTGGTAGCCCTCCTCGCCGAGCATCTCGGCCAGATCCATCCGGATCAGCACCTCGTCCTCGGCGATGACCACGGTGCGGGGCGTGCTCTCCTGGCTCACGCGCGTAAGGCTATCGGGCGCGCGGTCCCCGCGGGTCAGGCCCGGCGACGGGTGACGGACGCAACGCCGCGGCCGTCAGCGGAACGGCGTTCGAGGTAGAGCTCGACCTCACGTCGCTCGACGCCGCGGCGGGCGCACTCGATGGCCGCCGCGCGGGCGTTGCTGATCGCCCGATCGTTGCTGGCACGCGCCCAGGCCCGGAACCGTCGCACCGTCCACCCCCTCGTCTCGTCGACTGCCCGAAAGTCTAGCGATCCGATAGACAATGCGCGAGTGCGGGCGCGTGCGGGGGTGAGCGGAGCCTCCGGTAGCCTCTGCGAGGTCCCGCCCCGGTAGCCCAACGGCAGAGGCAACGGTCTCAAACACCGTCCAGTGTCGGTTCGAATCCGACCCGGGGTACTCGCCCGCATCAGGCGACCAGGCCGCTCGCCGGTCGGCCGGTCGGCGTCAGCCCTCGCGACGGTAGGCGGGCGCCACCTCGTTGATGGCGTCGCCCATCCGGTGGATGCGCAGGGCGTTGGTCGAGCCGGGGATCCCCGGAGGGGCGCCCGCGATGATGACGACGAGGTCGCCCTCCTGGACGCGACCGATGCGCAGCAGCTGCTCGTCGACCTGGCGCACCATCTCGTCGGTGTGCTCGACAGGCGAGGTCTTGAAGGTCTCCACGCCCCAGGACAGCGCGAGCTGGGACCGCACCCGCGCCTCCGGCGTGAAGGCCAGGAGCGGGATCGGCCCGCGCAGCCGCGACATCCGGCGCGCGGAGTCGCCGCTCTGGGTGAAGGCGACGACGTACTTGGCGCCGATGCGCTCGGCGACCTCCTCGGCCGCCTTGGCGATGACGCCGGGCTTGGTGTGGGGGTCCCAGTCGATGGGCGCGAGGTCGCCGGCGTCGAAGGCATGGCGCTCGGTCGCCGCCACGATGCGCGCCATCGTCTCCACGGTGTGCACCGGGTACTCCCCCACACTGGTCTCGCCGGAGAGCATGACGGCGTCGGCGCCGTCGAGGACGGCGTTGGCGACATCGGAGGTCTCGGCGCGGGTCGGCTGCGGGTTGCCGATCATCGAGTCGAGCATCTGGGTGGCCACGATGACCGGCTTGGCGTTGAGGCGCGCCTTGCGGATGATCTCCTTCTGCAGGAACGGGACCTCCTCCAGCGGACACTCCACGCCGAGGTCGCCGCGGGCGACCATGAAGCCGTCGAAGGACTCGATGATGTCGTCGAGGTTGTCGATGGCCTGCGGCTTCTCGATCTTGGCGATCACCGGCAGCCGGACCCCGACCTCGTCCATGATCCGCCGCACGTCACCGGCGTCCTCGCCGTCGCGGACGAAGCTGAGGGCGATGAAGTCGACCCCGAGCTTCAACGCGAAGCGGAGGTCCTCCTCGTCCTTCTCCGACAGCGCCGGCACCGACACCGCGACACCCGGCAGGTTGATGCCCTTGTGGTTGCTGACCTTGCCGCCGACGAGCACCTCGGTGCGGACGTCGGGTCCGTTGACGTCGGTGACGCGCAGCCGGATGCGGCCGTCGTCGATGAGCAGCGGGTCGCCGACGCTGACGTCGCCGGGCAGTCCCTTGTAGGTCGTTCCGCAGACGGTCGCGTCGCCGGGGACGTCGCGGGTGGTGATGGTCCACTCCTGGCCGCGGCGCAGGATGACCGGGCCGTCGGCGAAGGTCTCCAGTCGGATCTTCGGCCCCTGGAGGTCGGCGAAGATGCCGACCCCGTGACCGCTCGCGTCGGAGGCCTCGCGCACGAGGCGGTAGGCCTCGGCGTGGTCCTCGTGGCTGCCATGGCTCATGTTCAGCCGGGCGACGTCCATCCCGGCGTACACCAGTTCGCGGATCCGCCGCGGTGAGGACACCGCAGGACCGAGGGTGCACACGATCTTCGCTCTACGCACGCCGCCACCCTAGCGACCGACATTGGATCGTTCTAACGAACCCGGCGGTAACGTCCCGGAAACGCAGACGGACCCGCAGGGGACTCCCCACGTAGCCTTTGATGGTCCACCCGTTGGACTCAGACCAACCGGAGTCGGGCGGGCCCCCGTCGCTAGCCAACCTGCGTCAAGCGCGGCGAACCAATCGAGTCAGGGCAACCATCCGGGTCTGGAGATCACACCTCTCCGAACACGGACCGCGACGAACGAGCCCCACCGTCATGTCTCCACGAAAGTCGTGCCGAGACAACTGGAATCACAAATCACCGCAGTCATCGAATTCCATAGCCCAGTGCGAATGGCTCTGACGTGACAATCGCTTCCTACGCACGATTCGATTCCCGCATCAAAGACTCAGGGCGAAGTAACCCTGGATTTCATCGCCGCTCACGTCTCCGAGATGAGAGGGCCCCACAAATCCGACAGTCGGCGTCGGCTTGCGGGGCCCCCAAGGAATCATCCGTCACGGCGAATCATGCATGTCGAATCGCGGCACTTGTGTTGTGACAACTCCAGATGAATCCGGCAGCAGATCCACCATATTCCTCCCAGATGGCTAGTCAGCAAGCAACACCGCAAGTGCCCATAGTCCGTACTTCTTGGCGAGGTCCCACACAGCGCCGCCCAGCACGACGCCGCACCACCAGTTCGACTTGCACTGGTCGAACAGGCAGGTGGCATTGCAATTCGTCGTCGTATTCGCCAAGGCGCGGATGCGGCCCATATCCGCGAAGCCGTGCTGCCCCGTATCCCAGGTGCTGTAGACGCGGACTACGTCGCCCCACTGCTTGTAGCAGACGGAAGGGGAGGAGACGGTCCATGTATCCGCCCCTTGAAAACACTTGTAAATCGGCTGTGCCGTGTCGGCGCTCGCGGGCTGCGGCGCCAAGAGCACAGCACCCCCTAATGCCAGCAATACGGACAACGTAAAGGCAATCAGACGTTTCACCTGTGTACTCCCTCCGAATATCCAACTTCGACTTTCGGAACTTAGCTCACAGGACACTAAACGGTCCATGGTCAAGCACCTTGGAATTTCCTGAATTTTCGAGTCCCACCCGATCGACCGCCGCCAACCCCATCAGGCTCAGGGAAAGTGATACAGCGCCCTTGCGCGCAATTCTCAAATCGCCGACCGCAGCATCCTGCTCATGTCGTCACGTGGACGTGCATGCCCTGACGACGGGCAAGGGGAGCCGGGATCCCCACGGCCGAGGAGCGGCTCCTCGCTGGATCGGCTCGCATGGCCGGTGTGTCGGCAACACGATTCGCTGTTGGACCTTGGAGAGGAGGGGCCTCGCACTTCGTTCCGAGTCGCATCGTCGGCGGCGCCGACATTGAGGGAACTGATCAGATCTCGGCCTCTGGGGTCCTGGTCACCGAGTGCGCCACGCTGTGAGCGGACCTGTGCGTAAGGCAGCCAACCTCGGGGTCCGTCACGCGCCCAGCATGCATCGCGTTGCTCGGTCCAGGAGCCCAGCGGAGGTCGAGCGACAATCCACAACACCGCGGTGCAGCGTTTCTGCGCTGGCTCTGTATGGCTGTTTGACTCGCACCGGAAACCGACGACGGGCGTGCGGGGGCTCCCCCGCACGCCCGTCCAAACGGCGTCTCGGCGTGCTCAGACGACGAGCGGGCGGTCGGTCGGGCGCACCGGCGCCGGCAGGTCGGTGCTGCCGGTGAGGAACGCGTCGACCTTCGAGGCCGCGGCGCGGCCCTCGGCGATCGCCCACACGATGAGCGACTGACCGCGGCCGGCGTCGCCGGCGACGAAGACGCCCGGCACGCTCGACTGGTAGTCGGAACCGCGGACGACGTTGCCGCGCGCGTCGAGCTCGACGCCCAGCTGCTCGAGCAGACCCGGCTTCTCGGGGCCGAGGAAGCCCATCGCGAAGAGCACGAGCTCGGCCGGGATGACCCGCTCGGTGCCCTCGTGCTCGACGAGCTTCCCGCCCTCGAAGCTGACCTCGACCAAGCGCAGCTCCTTGACGTTGCCGGCCTCGTCGCCGATGAACTCCTTCGTCGAGACGGCGTACACGCGGTCGCCGCCCTCCTCGTGGGCCGAGGAGACCCGGAAGGTCATCGGGTAGGTCGGCCACGGCTGGCCCGAGGGCCGCTCGGTGGTCGGCTGCGGCATGATCTCCAGCTGCGTGACCGAGGCCGCGCCCTGGCGGATCGAGGTGCCGAGGCAGTCGGCACCGGTGTCGCCGCCGCCGATGATGACGACATGCTTGCCGGTGGCCAGGATCTGGCCCTCGACGGTCTCCCCCAGCGCGACGCGGTTGGCCTGCGGCAGGAACTCCATCGCCTGGTGGATGCCGCCGAGCTCACGGCCGGGCACCGGGAGGTCGCGGGCCTCGGTGGCGCCGATGGCAAGGACGACGGCGTCGTAGCGGTCGCGCAGCTGGTCGCCGGTGATCTGGGTGCCCACGTCGACACCGGCCCGGAAGACCGTGCCCTCGCGACGCATCTGGTCCAGGCGCCGGTCGAGGTGCTTCTTCTCCATCTTGAACTCGGGGATGCCGTAGCGCAGCAGGCCGCCGATCTTGTCGGCCCGCTCGTAGACCGCGACGGTGTGGCCGGCCCGGGTCAGCTGCTGGGCGGCCGCGAGGCCGGCCGGACCCGAGCCGATGACCGCGACGGTCTTGCCCGAGAGCCACTCCGGCGGCTGGGGCCGCACGAAGCCGGACTCCCACGCCTTGTCGATGATCGAGACCTCGACGTTCTTGATGGTCACGGGGTCCTGGTTGATGCCCAGCACGCAGGCGGTCTCGCAGGGGGCCGGGCAGAGGCGACCGGTGAACTCCGGGAAGTTGTTGGTCGCGTGCAGGCGCTCGATCGCGCCCTCCCAGTCCTGGCGCCAGACCAGGTCGTTCCACTCGGGGATGATGTTGCCCAGCGGGCAGCCCTGGTGGCAGAACGGGATGCCGCAGTCCATGCAGCGGCTCGCCTGCGGCGTGATGATGGGCAGCAGCGCCTTGCCGATGCCGTCGGGGTAGACCTCGTTCCAGTCCTGGACGCGCTCCTCGACCGGACGACGGGACGCGACCTGGCGCCCCTCCTTCAGAAAGCCCTTGGGGTCAGCCACGGCTGGCCACCTCCTCCACTCGGAGTCGCGATGCGGGACGGACGACGGGACGGCGCTCAGCCATGGAGGGCCTCCATCATCGCGTTGGCGATCTCGGCCTCGTCGAGACCGTCGGCCTCGGCCTTCGCCTTGGCCTCCAGCACGATCCGGTAGTCGCGCGGCATGACCTCGGTGAAACGGGTCAGCGCGGTCTCCCAGTCGGCCAGCAGCTCCTCGGCGACCTCCGACCCGGTCTCCTCGAAGTGCTGGCGCACGAGGTCGTGGAGCTCGTCGGCGTGCTGGGCGACCGGACCGAGCTCGACGAGCTCGGTGTTGACCCGGAACGGCTTGAGGTCGAGCACCCAGGCGATGCCGCCGGACATGCCGGCCGCGAAGTTGCGACCGGTCTTGCCCAGGACGACGACCCGGCCGCCGGTCATGTACTCGCAGCCATGGTCGCCCACACCCTCGGTGACGACGCTGGCACCGGAGTTGCGGACCGCGAAGCGCTCGCCGACCCCACCCCGGAGGAAGATGTTCCCCGAGGTGGCACCGTAGGCGATGGTGTTGCCGGCGATGATCTGCTCGTTGGACTTGAACGGCGCGGTGCGGTCGGGGCGAACGACGATGCGGCCGCCCGAGAGTCCCTTGCCGACGTAGTCGTTGGCGTCGCCCTCGAGGCGCAGCGTGATGCCGCGCGGCAGGAACGCACCGAACGACTGGCCGGCCGAGCCGGTGAAGGTGATGTCGATCGTGCCCTCGGGCAGACCCTCTCCGCGGTACCGCTTGGTGACCTCGTGGCCGAGGATCGTGCCGACGGTGCGGTTGACGTTGCGGATCTCTACCTGGGCGCGCACGGGCTCGCCGCGCTCGAGGGCCGGCTCGGCCAGCGGCACCAGGGTCGTGACGTCGAGCGAGCGCTCGATGCCGTGGTCCTGGGTCTTGGTGCAGCGCAGGTCCTGATCGGGGAAGGCCGACAGGTCGGGCGCGTGCAGGATCGGCGTGAGATCGAGACCGGAGGCCTTCCAGTGGTCGACGGCGCGCGAGACGTCGAGCGCGCCGACCTGGCCGATGGCCTCGTCGAGGGTGCGGAAGCCCAGCTCGGCCAGGATCTCGCGCACCTCCTCGGCGATGTACTCGAAGAAGTTCACGACGAACTCGGGCTTGCCCGAGAACCGCTGGCGCAGCACGGGGTTCTGCGTCGCGACGCCCACCGGGCAGGTGTCGAGGTGGCAGACCCGCATGAGGATGCAGCCCGAGACCACCAGGGGCGCGGTCGCGAAACCGAACTCCTCGGCGCCCAGCAGAGCGGCGATCACGACGTCGCGACCGGTCTTGAGCTGGCCGTCGGTCTGGACGACGATGCGGTCGCGCAGGCCGTTCAGCAGGAGCGTCTGCTGGGTCTCGGCGAGACCCAGCTCCCAGGGACCGCCCGCGTGCTTGAGCGAGGTGAGCGGCGAGGCGCCCGTGCCGCCGTCGTGACCGGAGATCAGGACGACGTCGGCGTGCGCCTTGGAGACGCCGGTGGCGACGGTGCCGACACCGACCTCGGAGACCAGCTTCACGTGGACCCGTGCCGCCGGGTTGGCGTTCTTGAGGTCGTGGATCAGCTGGGCGAGGTCCTCGATCGAGTAGATGTCGTGGTGCGGCGGCGGGCTGATGAGGCCCACGCCGGGGGTGCTGTGCCGGGTCTTGGCCACCCACGGGTAGACCTTGTTGCCCGGCAGCTGACCGCCCTCGCCGGGCTTCGCGCCCTGCGCCATCTTGATCTGGATGTCGTCGGCGTTGGTGAGGTACTCGGCGGTGACGCCGAACCGGCCCGAGGCGACCTGCTTGATGGAGCTGCGGCGCTCGGGGTCGTGGAGGCGCTCGGGGTCCTCGCCGCCCTCACCGGTGTTGGACTTCGCGCCCAACCGGTTCATGGCGATCGCGAGGGTCTCGTGGGCCTCGCCCGAGATCGAGCCGTAGGACATCGCGCCGGTGGAGAACCGCTTGACGATCGAGGCCACCGACTCGACCTCGTCGAGCGGCACCGGGGTGCGACCGGTCTCGCCGGCGTCCTTGAAGGTGAACAGGCCGCGCAGCGTCATCAGCCGCTCGGACTGCTCGTTGACCCGCTCGGTGTACTGCTTGAAGACGTCGTAGCGTCCGGCGCGCGTGGCGTGCTGGAGGCGGAAGACGGTCTCGGGGTCGAACAGGTGCGGCTCGCCCTCGCGGCGCCACTGGTACTCGCCGCCGATCTGCAGCTCGCGGTGGGCGGGCGCGATGCCGCCGCGCGGGTAGGCGGTGTGGTGGCGCCGGGCGACCTCCTCGGCGACGACGTCGATGCCGATGCCGCCGAGCTTGGAGGTGGTGCCGGTGAAGTAGGCGTCGACGAGCTCCTGGGAGAGGCCGACGGCCTCGAAGATCTGCGCGCCGGTGTAGGAGGCGACCGTCGAGACGCCCATCTTGGACATGACCTTCAGCACGCCCTTGCCGAGCGCCTTGATGAGGTTCTTGACCGCCACCTCGGGCTCGGTGGTGACGTAGTACCCCTCGCGGGCGAGGTCCTCGACGGACTCCATGGCCAGGTAGGGGTTGACCGCGGCGGCGCCGTACCCGACCAGGAGCGCGACGTGGTGGACCTCGCGGACGTCGCCGGCCTCGACGAGCAGGCCGACCTGGGTACGGGTCTTCTCGCGGACGAGGTGGTGGTGCACGGCCGCGGTGAGCAGCAGCGACGGGATCGGGGCGAGCTCGGCGGTGCTGTGCCGGTCGGAGAGCACGATGATGCGGGCGCCCTCGGCGATCGCACCGCTGACCTCCGCGCAGATCTCCTCGATGCGGGCCGCCATCGCCGCGCCGCCGCCCTCGACCTCGTACAGGCCGCGGGAGACGTGGGTGATGAAGCCGGGCATGTCGCCGTCGCGGTTGATGTGCCGGATCTTCGCGAGGTCGTCGTTGGAGATGACCGGGAAGGGCAGCACGACCTGGCGGCAGGACGCCGGCGTCGGCTCGAGCAGGTTCGACTCCGGGCCGATCGTGCCGTTCAGCGAGGTGACGAGCTCCTCGCGGATGGCGTCGAGCGGCGGGTTGGTGACCTGCGCGAACAGCTGCGCGAAGTAGTCGAAGAGCAGCCGCGGCTTCTCCGAGAGGGCCGCGATCGGGGTGTCGGTGCCCATCGAGCCGATCGGCTCGGCGCCGGTGTTGGCCATCGGCGTGAGCAGGACGCGCAGCTCCTCCTCGGTGTAGCCGAAGACCTGCTGACGACGGGTGACCGAGGCGTGCGTGTGCACCACGTGCTCGCGGTCGGGGAGGTCGGTGAGGTTCACCAGGCCCGCGTGCAGCCACTCGGCGTACGGGTGCTCGGCGGCGAGCTCGGACTTGATCTCCTCGTCCTCGATGATGCGGTGCTCGTCGGTGTCGATGAGGAACATGCGGCCCGGCTGGAGGCGGCCCTTGCGGACGACGGTCGCGGGGTCGATGTCGAGCACGCCCACCTCGGAGGCCAGGACGACGAGGCCGTCGTCGGTGACCCAGTAGCGCGAGGGGCGCAGGCCGTTGCGGTCGAGCACGGCGCCGATCTGGTCGCCGTCGGTGAACACGACGCACGCGGGGCCGTCCCACGGCTCCATGAGGCTGGAGTGGAACTCGTAGAACGCCCGGCGGGCGGGGTCCATCTCGGTGTGGTTCTCCCACGCCTCGGGAATCATCATGAGCACGGCGTGCGGCAGCGAACGGCCGCCCATGTGCAGCAGCTCCAGCACCTCGTCGAAGGAGGCGGAGTCGGAGGCGCCCGGGGTGCAGATCGGGTAGAGCCGCTCGAGATCGCCGGGGATGAGGTCGCTGGCGAGCAGCGCCTCGCGGGCCCGCATCCAGTTGCGGTTGCCCATGACGGTGTTGATCTCGCCGTTGTGGGCGATGAACCGGAACGGGTGCGACAGCGGCCAGCTCGGGAAGGTGTTGGTCGAGAACCGCGAGTGGACGACGACCAGCGCCGAGGCGATGCGCTCGTCGACCAGGTCGGGGAAGAAGCGGTCGAGCTGGTCGGTGGTGAGCATGCCCTTGTAGACGAGCGTGCGCGAGGAGAGCGAGGGGAAGTAGACGTCGGTCTCACGCTCGGCGCGCTTGCGCAGGCAGAACGCCATCCGCTCCAGCTGCATGCCGGTGACCCGCTGGGTGGCGCCTGCGACGAACAGCTGGCGGAACTGCGGCATGACGCCGAGCGCGGCCGAGCCGAGGATCGAGGGGTCGACGGGAACGTCGCGCCACCCGACGACCGTCAGGCCCTCCTCGGCGGCGATCTCCTCGATGCGCGCCACGGTGGCGGCGACGTGCTCGTCGTCGCCGGGCAGGAAGGCCGTGCCGACGGCGTAGTTGTGCTGGGCGGGGAGCTCGAGGCCGAGCTCGGCCGTGACCTCGCGCAGGAACGCGTCCGGCACCTGCATGAGGATGCCGGCGCCGTCGCCGGAGTTGATCTCAGCGCCGGCCGCGCCTCGGTGGTCGAGGTTGCGCAGGGCGGTGAGCGCCTTGGCCACGATGTCGTGGCTGGCGACGCCGGTCAGGGTCGCGACGAAGGCCACACCGCACGCATCGTGCTCGTGGACCGGGTCGTACAACCCCTGCGGCGGCGGGAAGGCGTGCGAGTAGGGCACCGGGAACTCCCGTCGTCGGTTGCAGAGAAGCCTGGTCGGCTGCTGGTGGAACGAAGCAGGGGACGGCGTTGGCCCGAGCGGGTGCCTCGAAGATTACCACCCGGTTACGGAACCACCGAAGGCCCTGTCTACGTGGTGGATGTCTCGGGTTCGGCGGCAGGCGGGACGTCGTCGTCCGCCGGCTCCGGATCGACCTCGGCACCGGCCGCGGAACCGGCCTCGGAACGGGCCCCGGCACCGGCCTCGGCACCGGCCTCCTGCGCCTCCTCGGCGTCCGGACCGCGGCCCGGGAGGTACACCTCGCTCTCGCGGGTCAGCCCGCGACGGGTGGCCACCACGAAGTAGATGCCGGCCAGCACGAACAGCACGATCGAGGTCCAGACGTTGAACCGCAGGCCGCCGACGTCGGAGAGCTCGACGTTGTCGATGCGCAGCATCTCGATCCAACCGCGGCCCAGCGTGTAGGCCATCACGTAGAGGGCCACGACCCGCCCACCGCCGAGGCGGAAGCGGCGGTCGGCCCAGATCACGAACCCGAAGGCGCCGAGGTCCCACAGGCACTCGTAGAGGAACGTCGGGTGGAACGTCGTCCCGGGGTCGTAGCCGTACTCGGCGGCCGTGGCCGGACTGACCTCCAGGCCCCACGGCAGGTCGGTGGGCTTGCCGAAGAGCTCCTGGTTGAACCAGTTGCCCCAGCGGCCGATGCCCTGGGCGACCAGCACCGCGGGGGCGATGGCGTCGAGCACGGGCGGCAGACGGATGCCGGCACGCCGCGCACCGATGAACACACCGAGGGCACCGAGCGCGACCGCGCCCCAGATGCCCAGCCCGCCGCGCCAGATGTAGAGCGCCGTGACGGGGTTGCGGCCCTCGCCGAAGTAGAGGTCGTGATCCGTGGCCACGTGGTAGAGCCGGCCGCCGACCAGGCCGAAGGGCACCGCCCAGATCGCGAGGTCCTGGATCTCCCCCAGCCGGCCCCCGCGCGCCACCCACCGGCGTTCGGCGATCACGATCGCCACGACGATGCCGAGGATGATCGAGAGGGCGTACCCGCGGATCGGGAACGGCCCGAGGTGCCACACGCCCTGGCTGGGGCTCGGGATGCTCAGCGGGAGCACGCCCGCCGCGAGGTCGATCACGGGACCCCCTGGGTGAGGACGGTGTGGATGTCGGCGGCGAACTGGGCCGCCGAGGTGCTCTGGCTCCAGAAGACCGGCGCTTCGCCGTCCTCGATGCCGGTGACCTGCGTGCTGTGGGTGTTGAGGTCGTAGCCGCCGCTGGGCAGCTTCTGGCCGTCGGTGACGCCGACAGCCACCGACTTCCCGAGGGCGGCGATGTCGTCGAGGTCGCCGGTGAGCCCCTCGAAGTCGGGGTCGAGCCGGTCGAGGTAGCGGCGCAGCACCTGCTCGTCGTCACGGGCCGGATCGGTGGTCACGAAGACGACCTGCACCTGCTCGCGGTCGGACTCCGAGAGCCGGGTCATGGCGGCCGCGAGGTTGCCCATCACCAGACCGCACACGTCGGGGCAGTGGGTGTAGCCGAAGAAGGCGAGGGTCAGCTTCGCGCCGGTGCCGCCGCCGTCGGCGAGCTCGTAGGAGTCGCCTGCGGTGTCGGTGAGGGTGATGGGGGCGACGGTGAAGGGCGGATCGACCTTCGACCCGGCGAAGGAGCCGCCGTCACCCGAGGCCGAGCCGCCGCAGCCGGCGAGCAGCGCCGGCAGGAGCAGCCCGAGGGCCGCGAGCGCCGCCGGCCTACGCACGACGGACGCCGCGGGCGAGATCCTCGGTCAGCTCACGCAGCGCCTTGAGACCCGTGGCGCGGTCGTCGGCGTGGTCGAGCAGGCAGCGGACGAACGCCGAGCCCACGATGACGCCGTCGGCGTAGGCGGCGACCTCGGCCGCCTGCGCGCCGTTGCTGACGCCCAGGCCGACGCCGACCGGCAGACCCGTGCCCTGCTGCTCGACGGCCGCCCGCGTGCGCGAGACCAACGGGCCGGCGAGATCGCTCGTGGTCGTGCGGGCGCCCGTGACGCCCATGACGGCGGTGGCGTAGACGAACCCGCGACTGGCGGCGGTGGTGTAGGCGATGCGCTCGTCGGTCGAGGACGGCGCCACCAGGAAGATCTTGTCGAGGTCGCGGGCGTCGGCGGCCTCGATCCACTCCGGTGCGAAGTCGGGAGTGAGGTCGGGGGTGATCAGGCCGGCTCCCCCGGCGTTGGCCAGGTCGGTGGCGAACCGCTCGACGCCGTACCGCTCGACGGGGTTCCAGTAGGTCATGATCACCGTCGGGACGCCGGTGGCCGCCACCGCCTCGACCGTGCGCAGCACGTCGGCGGTGCGCACCCCGCCGTCGAGCGCGATCTGGGCGGCGGCCTGGATCGTCGGGCCGTCCATCACCGGGTCGGTGTAGGGCAGGCCGATCTCGATGACGTCGCAGCCGGCGTCGACCATCGCCGTCAGCGCGTCGATGGCGCCGGGCACGTCGGGGAACCCGGCCGGCAGGTAGCCGACGAGGGCCGCGCGGCCCTCGTCGCGAGCGGTGTCGAAGGCGGCCCGCACGCTCACTGGGCGGCCTCGTCGCCGAGTCCGAAGTACTCCATCACGGTGCCCATGTCCTTGTCGCCGCGGCCGCTGAGGTTGATCAGCACGGTGGCGTCGGGGCCCTTGGTCGCCGCGAGCTCCTCGGCGACCCGCAGCGCACCGGCGATCGCGTGCGCCGACTCGATGGCCGGGATGATGCCCTCGGTGCGGCTGAGCAGCGAGAGCGCCTGCATCGCCTCGTCGTCGGTGACCGGCACGTAGGTGGCGCGACCGATGGCGGCCAGATGCGCGTGCTGCGGCCCGACACCGGGGTAGTCGAGCCCCGCGGAGATCGAGTGCGACTCGACGGTCTGCCCGTCGTCGTCCTGGAGCACGTAGGTGCGTGCGCCGTGCAGGACGCCGGTGGCACCCGCGTGGATCGTCGCCGCGTGGCGCGGGGTCTCGACGCCCTCTCCTCCGGCCTCGAACCCGTAGATCGCGACCTCCGGGTCGTCGAGGAAGGCGGTGAACAGGCCGATGGCGTTCGAACCGCCGCCGACGCAGGCGGCGATGGCGTCGGGCAGGACGCCGTACTGCTCGAGGCACTGGGCGCGCGCCTCGTCGCCGATGCCGCGCGTGAAGGCGCCCACCATGCTCGGGAACGGGTGCGGACCAGCCGCGGTGCCGAACAGGTAGGCGGTGTGGTCGACACTGGCGACCCAGTCGCGCATCGCCTCGTTGATGGCGTCCTTCAGCGTGGCGCTACCGGACTCGACCGGCACCACCTGGGCGCCGAGGAGGCGCATGCGGGCGACGTTGAGCGCCTGACGACGGGTGTCGACGGCGCCCATGTAGACCGTGCAGTCGAGGCCGAAGTACGCGGCGGCCGTGGCGCTGGCGACGCCGTGCTGGCCGGCGCCGGTCTCGGCGATGACGCGCTTCTTGCCCATCCGCTTGGTGAGCAGCGCCTGGCCGAGCACGTTGCGGATCTTGTGCGCGCCGGTGTGGTTGAGGTCCTCCCGCTTGAGCAGGACCCGGCAGCCGACCCGCTCGGAGAGCCGCGTGGCGTGGAACAGCGGCGAGGGCAGGCCGGCGTACTCGCGCAGCACCTGCTCGAACTCGGCGGTGAAGGCGGGGTCGGCCATGGCCTCGTGCCAGGCGACGGTCAGCTCGTCGAGGGCCGCGATGAGCGCCTCGGGCATGAAGCGGCCGCCGAAGCCGCCGAACCAGCCCTGGGCGTCGGCCTCGAACCGACCGCCCTGCAGGAACTGCTCGGCCACAGCCGTCTCGGGATCGGAATGGAGGGTCATGCCGTCACTCCCGTCATCGAGCGGACCCCGCCCTCGGGGTCCCCGTCCTTCACCAGCGCCTCGCCGACGAGGACCACGCGGGCCCCCTCGGCGACGAAGCGCCGGACGTCCTGGGGTCCGGTGATGCCGGACTCCGCGACCTTCACCCGGTCGTCGGGGATGAGCGGTGCGAGACGCCCGAAAGTGGCGTCGTCGACCGCGAGGGTCTTGAGGTTGCGGGCGTTGACGCCGATCAGCTCGGCGCCCAGCGCCACCGCCCGCTCGGTCTCGGCCTCGTCGTGCACCTCCACGAGCACGGTGAGCCCGAGCTCGCGGGCGTACTCGTGCAGGGCGCGCAGCCGGTCGTCGTCCAGTGCAGCGACGATGAGCAGGGCGAGGTCGGCGCCGGCGGCTCGGGCCTCGAGGAGCTGGTACTCCTCGACGATGAAGTCCTTGCGCAGCACCGGGACGTCGACGGCCGCACGGACCGCGCGCAGGTCGTCGAGGCTGCCGCCGAAGCGCCGCTGCTCGGTGAGCACGCTGATCGCCGCGGCGCCGCCGGCGGCGTAGTGCGCCGCGAGCTCGGCGGGATCGGCGATCTCGGCGAGGTGTCCCTTGCTCGGCGAGCGGCGCTTGACCTCGGCGATCACGCTGGAGCCCGCCGCCCGGAAGTGGGGCATGGGGTCGCGCGGCGGGTCGACGTCGGCCAGCGCGGCCCGCACGTCGGCCTCGGGGACGCCGGCACGGCGGGCCTCGAGGTCGAGGCGGACCCCGGCGACGATCTCGTCGAGTACGGACATCAGGGGTGGACTCCTCGCGGGGTGGGACGTCCCCGAGTCTGTCACGCCCACGTTAGGGTCCGAGCATCCGGTGTCGCGGGTGAACACCCCACCCCTGCGACGCGGACCGACCATCCACGAGAGGGAGACGATGAGCTACAACGAACCGCCGCCCACCGGCGCCGAGCCGCCGAACTACGGCGCCCAGCCCCCGGGCTACGGTGCCCCGCCGCCTCCGCCGCCGGGCTACGGCGGCCCCGGCTACGGCGGCCCCGGCTACGGTGGCGCACCCCAGGGCACGAACAAGAAGGCGATCTGGGCGCTCGTGCTCGGCATCCTCGGCCTCCTGTGCTGCGGCTTCATCACCGGCATCCCGGCGCTGATCCTCGGCAACAGCGCGAAGAAGGAGATCGACGCCGGCAACGGCAGCGGTCGCGGTCTCGCCCAGGCCGGGTTCATCCTGGGCATCATCAGCATCGTGCTGACGGTGCTCTCGATCATCCTGATCGCCGCCGGCGTCATCAACGTCGACGGGTCGGTGCAGACGAGCTGACGCCACCGCGCGTCGAACCCGCAGAC
>NZ_BAAAZH010000001.1:161179-193430 GCF_039536805.1 Nocardioides fonticola
CGGGGCGCCCCCCGTCGTCGTCCGCGCGTGCTCAGGGCGCCAGCCAGGAGCCGCACGGCGTGTTGCGGACGACGAAGAACGCCAGCGCGAGGCTGCCGTACAGGACGCCGCCCCACAGGGTCAGCGTGCGGGGCACCGGGGTGACGGTGCCGCGCCAGCGGGCGAGGGTCCACCGCCCCAGCACCCAGAGGATCAGCGGGATCGAGGCGACGAACAGCAGATTGCTGGACGCCGCAGCCACGACCTCGCCGTGGGTGAGGTCGTTGACGGCCCGCAGGCCGCCGCAGGCCGGGCACCACACTCCCACCGCGGCCAGCGGGCACATGCCCCACGAACCGCGCTGATGCGGGTCGCGCAGGCGCAGCGCGAGCGTGGCGGCGGCCAGGGAGCCGAGCGTGACGAGCGGGGCGCGCATCCGTTCCCGCCGCAGCGGGGAGTCGGCCGACGACGTCGGCCGCAGAGGCGCGGTGCTGGTCACGACCTGCTCCCGCGCGGGGTCAGTGACCCTCGTGCAGGCCCATCTTGGCCATGACGGCGAAGACGACGCCGCCGGCGAGGGTGACCACCACGCCGGCCCAGAAGACCGGGTAGCTGATCGGGTCGAGGAGCAGGCCCACGCTGCCGATGATGAAGCCGACCAGGGCCACGACGACGGCGCTCCAGGCGGCGGGGGTGTTGCCGTGGCTGCTGGACATGGGGAACTCCTCGGATGTCGTGCGGTGACGTGCGTCGCCGAGTCTAGTGGGCGGCGGGGACCCGATCAGCCGTGGGTCGGTGGGTGGGTCGGCCGGCAGGTCGGCCGGCAGGTCGGCCGGCAGGTCAGTCGGTGGGGTCGTGGCCGGCGTCGATGGCCTTCCACAGGTCGAGGTTGCTCACCTCTCCGCCGTCGGCCTCGACCTGGGCCAGGGTCGGCGGCGTCGTCGGCGCGTCGTACCGGGTGCCCATCTCGGGCCACTCCCCCACGGCCCGCACGGCCACGGCGGCCGCCACCAGCGCGAGGACGGCGCCCACGCTGCCGCCGTACGCCCAGGGGGTGTGCCGCACCCGGACCGGCGAGCCGGCAGCGGCGGCGAGGTCGGAGGCGAACGTGTCGGCCAGCGTGAACCACGACCAGACGACAGCGGCCACCAGTCCGGCCGAGGCGATCAGGCCGAGCACGGCGACCGCCCGGCGCGGACGCCCGCGCGTGACCAGGACGACGCCCCAGCAGGCGAGCGCGACGAGCGCCAACGAGGTGGCGACCGGCAGCTCCCCGCTATCGCCACCGACGGCGACGAACCGGGCGAACGCCTGGGTCTGACCGTCGGCGCTGCGCGGCTCGACCCACGGCTTGGAACCGGCGACCGCGGCCAGCGTGCCCGCGGCGAGGCCGAGCAGGATCACCGGCCCGAAGGTGCGTCTCACCCCACGCCCCCGGCCGCCACCGGTGCCACGGGGAGCACGACGGCGTCGAAGCAGGTGCGGTCGCCGGTGTGGCAGGCCGCCCCGACCTGGTCGACCTTCACCAGGAGGGTGTCGCCGTCGCAGTCGAGGCGCACGTCGTGCACCCATTGCACGTGGCCGGAGGTGTCCCCCTTGACCCAGTACTCCTGACGCGAGCGCGACCAGTAGGTGGCGCGGCCGGTGGTGAGGGTGCGGTGCAGCGCCTCGTCGTCCATCCAGCCCAGCATCAGCACCTCGCCGGTGTCGTGCTGCTGGACGACCGCCGGGACGAGTCCGTCGGAGGTGCGCTTGAGGCGCTCGGCGATCGCGGGGTCCAGACTCACCCCCTCATTAAACCGCCGAGCCCCCAGGACGGCGTCCCAGGGGCTCGGCGGTGGACGGACGGTCGGGCGACCGGCGTCCGGGGTGCTCAGGAGCGGATCGTCACCGAGACGACCTTCGAACCCGGCTTCACGGTGCTGCTGCCGAGGTACTTGACCCGCAGCGCGTGGTAGCCGGCCTTGAGGCCCTTGACGGTGAAGGACGCCCGGCCGCTGCGCAGCGTCTTGACCGCGTAGGTGCGGCTGCCCTCGGAGACCGAGACCCGACCGCCCGCCAGGGTGTCGCCGCCCGTGACGGTGACGACGAGCTTGACCTTGCCGCCGCTGACGACCTTGGTGATCGCGATCGTGGGGGTGGACTTCACCGGCGTGCTCGCCACCTGGACGGCCGGCGAGGTGCGGACCGTGGTGACGTAGCCGGTGCGGGCGTAGGTGACCTGGGCGGAGACCAACTGGTCGACGTCGGCGCTGGTGACCGTGTAGACCGTGCCGGTGGCACCCGGGATCGCCACGCCGTTGCGCAGCCACTGCACCGAGACCGTCGCGTCGGACGGCGTGTAGGTGCCCACCGTGACCGTGAGGACGCCGCCGGGCGCCGCCGAGCCGGAGACCTTCGGGCCGCCGCTGACCGTGATCGCCTGGCCGGCCACGACCGGGCCGACGGCCGCGGAGGTGACCGAGGCCGGCACGTAGCCCTGGGTCGAGGCGGTGACCTTGACGGTGATCGACTTGCCGAACTCGGCGTCGGTCAGGCGGTAGGTCTGGGCGGTGGCGCCGCTGATGGCGACGCCGTCGGCGAACCACTGGTAGGCGTAGGCCAGGCCGGACGGCGTCCAGGTGCCGGGGTCGGCCGTGAGCAGCGAGGCGACGGCCGGCGTGCCGGAGATGGACGGCGCCACGGTGTTCTTCGGCGTGTTGTCACCGACGGCGGCGGTGCTGACCGAGGAGGCCGTGCCGTTGGTGTACCCCTGGGCACGGGCGGTGACGACGACGCTGATGCGGTCGCCCTTCTCCGCTGCGGTCAGCGTGTAGGTGCGCTGCGTGGCGCCGTCGATGGCGTCGCCGTTGGCGTACCACTGGTAGCTGAAGTTCGGCGAGGCCAGGCTCCAGGTGCCGGGGTCGGCCGTGAGCACCGCGGCGACGCGCAGGTCTCCGGAGATCGTCGGCCGCACGGTGTTGCGCAGCACGCCGGGCAGGATCGTCGTGGTGTCGGCGGAGTCGACGACCTCGCCGTTGGCCGGCGTCTTGCCGCTGGTCTCGATGACCCGGAACTTGATCGTCTTGCCCTGGGTGTCGGGCGTGAGCACCAGGCTCAGGCCGTTGGCACCCGCGATCGCCTGACCGTTGGCGTACCACTGGTAGGTGAAGGTGCCCGAGGCGCTCCAGTCGCCACCGGTCGAGGTGAGGGTCTCGCCCACCGCCGGCGTACCGGTGATGTAGGGGACGCGACGGTTCTCGACGTCGGGGGTGGCACTGGAGGCGACCTGGACGCCCGTCGGCTGGCTGGTGGCCGTGCCGGCGGTGGCGCCGCTGCGGCTCGCGGTGACGACGACGCGGTAGGCGTACCGCGTGCCGCCGCCGAAGAGACCGCCGGGGGTCGGGATCGTGTAGGTCTTGGCGTTGTTCGTGCCCGAGGCGTTGGCCCAACCCGAGGCGTTCGACGGGTTGGCGTTCTGCTGCCACAGGTAGGTGAACGTCAGGTCGGACGGCGACCACGAGCCGGTGTTGGCGGTGAGCACCGCACCGTCCTTGTTGAGGCCCGAGACCCACGGGAGCTGGAAGTTGCGGGCCGTGCCGGTGCCGACGGAGATGTCGATGCCGGTGACGTCGTTGCCGTTGACGACGACGTCGGTGGCGTTGGCGATCTGGCCGGTGCCGTTGGCGTAGAACGCCGTGGTGGTGACGCCGCCGGAGGTCGTCGAGGCCGAGACCCGGTAGGTGCGGCCGTAGACCGGGAGGGCGTACTGGCCCTGGTCGGTCGTGGTGGCCGACTTCACCGAGGTCAGCGCGACCGGGCCGAGCCAGGCCGAGAAGACCGGGGCGTCGTCGACGATGTCGACCACGTAGCGGTAGCGGGCCTCGACGGTGGCGCCGGAGCGCGCCGTGCCGAGGTTGTCGCGCACCGTGCCGCGGATGAACTGACGCGTCGGGGCCGTGTAGGACTGCCCGTTGAGGGTCTGGCCCTCGGTCAGCGTGATGTCGGGCGCCTGGTCGAGACCGACGAAGCCGGGCAGGAAGCCCTGCTCGCCCGAGCCGGTGTTGAGGTACTGCAGGCGGAAGGTGCTGTGCGGGACCGCCAGCGAGAAGCCGCCGGAGGAGTTGACGCTCGCCCGACCGATCTCGCGGTACTCGGTGTGGCGGGCGCCGCCGTTCTCACCGGCCTCGGTGTAGGTGGTCTTGCGCAGCGCCACGACCGTGCCGCCGTCGCCGAAGACGCCGCCGTCGCTGGTGGTGATCGAGCCGTTCAGCTTCGCCAGGGACGGCAGGACGGCGTCGCGAGCGCCGATCACCTGGTTGTTGGCCACGGTGATGTTGGTGCCCTCGTCGGGGCTGATCGCGGCCGGGAAGTACCGCACCTCGCGGTTGGCGGTGGAGTACTGGAGCCGGAACGGCTTGTCGACGCCGGTGGCGGTGAGCGCCAGGTAGAAGGCGCCGTCGTTGCCGGTGCGCGCGGTCGGCGAGCCCGAGAAGTACGCCGTGGCGGGCTTCCAGGTCTGGGTGGTGGTGTCGTAGATGACCGCGGTGACGTCGACCCCGCTCAGCGGAAGGCCGTTGGGGTCGGAGACCGTGCCGGTCACGGCGCTGCCCGGGTTGAGGCGCAGGTCGGACAGCGGGACGACGACCTGCGAGGTGCCCTGGAGCTGCTTGGCGTTGTCGCGGCTGGTCGTGCCGTCGGTGACACCGCCGGCGGTGGCCGGGTCGGTGTAGTACTTCGTCGGGAAGGCCGAGGAGACGAAACCGACCACGTACTGGCGGCCCGAGGCGGTCGGGGCGGTCACCGAGTAGGTGCCGTCCGAGGCGGTGGTGCCGGTGGCGGCCACGGTGTAGGTGGTGGCGCCGTTGCTGGTGCTGGTCGGGTACTCCACCCGCACCTGGACGCCGCTCACCGCGGCGTTCGAGGAGCCGGTGACGACCTTGCCGGTGAAGACGACGCCGCCGTTGGCGGTCAGCGCCATCGAGATGTCGCGGCCGGTGCCCTTGGTGACCGAGACCGCGGTGGCCGCGGAGCGGTCGGTGGTGCCGTTGGTCGAGCCGTTGAAGTAGACCGTCTTGTAGGCGGCGGCCGAGAACTCCACGACGTAGGAGCCCGGGGCGACGTCGAAGGAGTAGGTGCCGTCGCTCGCGGTGACGACCGAGGACGGCGTGGTGGTGACCGGCGTGTAGGTGGTCTCACCGGTGCTGCCCGAGAGCGTGCGGGTGTAGAGCTTCACCGCGACGCCGCTGACCGGCACGCCGGAGCCGTTGGTCACGGTGCCGGAGATCTGCGGGCCGGCCGTGCGGGCCAGGCCGGCGTCGATGCCGGTGGTGGCGGTCGTGCCGCTGATGGTCACCGTCTGGGCCGAACCGACCGTGGCGACGTTGTTGTAGAACTCGGTGTCGAAGCCCGAGGCGCTGAACTTCACCTTGTAGCTGCCCGGGTCGGCGGTGATCGAGTAGACGCCGTCCGAGCCGGTGGTGTCGGTCAGCGCGGGGCTGAAGGAGGTGCCGTCGGACTTGAGCAGCTCGACGGTCGCACCGGAGATCTTGGGAGCCGTCACCGCGTCGCCGCGGGTGACGGTGCCGGTGACCGAGCCCTGCTTCAGGCTCAGCTTGGGGTTGAAGGTGACCGGGGTGCCGGTCGCGGCGAACGGCACGACGGCCGCGTCGTCCTTGGTGGCCGTGGTGGTCGACGAGGTCTTGTAGTAGGCCGTGTTGTAGGCCGAGCTCGTGAAGCCGAGCACGAGGTTGGAGGCCTGCGCGACCGAGAGGCTGTACACGCCGTCGGCGTCGGTGACGACGCTCGAGGGCGCCGTGGTGGCCGCGTTGTAGGCGAAGGGCGCGCCGGTGCCGATGCGCTTCTCGACCGTGACGGTGACGTTCGGGATCGGGATGCCGTTGCTCGTCGTCACCGTGCCCTTGATGGTGCGGCTGAAGAGCGGGGCGCTCGCCGTGGCGTCGGCGGAGGCCGAGGAGGTGACCGTGCCCGCCTGCGCGATGTCGGTGGTGGCCACACCCGCGGACTTCCAGTACGCGACCGCGTCGACGGGGCTCTGGTACCGGACGGCGAAGGTGCCGTTGGTGCCCGCGAAGCTGTAGGAGCCGTTGGCGCCCGTGGTGGTCGAGGAGGTCACGGAGAACGTCGAACCGGAGACGGTGCCGAGCGACACCGGGACACCGGCCAACGGCGTGCCGTCAGCGTCGGTGACCACACCGGAGATCGTGCTCGCGGCGAGCGCCGGGCTGGCGAACATGCCCAGCAGCAGCGCGAGCACGGTCATGACGATGGCGGGGACTCCGAGACGCCACCGACGACGGTTCAAAGGGGAGGGCATGGATCACCTCAAGTGGGACGACAGGGGAGGGCGGGGCGACGACGGCTGACCGATCGTGGCGACCGTCGGCCGACGGTCACCACAGTCAACAGGCAAGGACGCCCCGTGTTACGGATCTTGGTGAAAACCGGGACACCACCACCATTCGACCCGCCGCTGGTCTAGACCATCGGGACCGGCGTCACGGACGCCTGCAACCTCCGGCCGGGTCGCGGCGTCAGACGCCCTCGGATCAGGCGTTTCCCTGCTGGGCGACCCACGAGGCGTGCAGCGCGGCGTAGACCGAGCCCCGCTCGGCCACGAGGACGGCGTGCGGACCGCGCTGCACCACGCGACCGCGATCGACCACGACGACCTCGTCGGCGTTCTCGGCGGTGGAGAGCCGGTGAGCGATCGTGATCGACGTGCGACCGCTCATCAGGCGCTCGAGCGCCCGCCCGATGCGCATCTCCAACGCCGGGTCGACGGCGCTGGTGGCCTCGTCGAGCACGAGCAGATCGGGATCGGCCAGGTGCGCCCGCCACAGGGCGATCAGCTGCCGCTCCCCCGCGCTCATCGCCTCGCCGCGCTGCCCGACCCGGGTGCGCAGACCGTGCGGCAGACCGGCGAGCCAGTCGCCCAGGCCGAGTTCGTCGGCAGCTGCGACCAGAGCGGCGTCGTCGGCCCCGGCGCGGCCGTAGCGCAGGTTGGCGGCGATCGTGTCGTCGAAGAGGAAGCCCTCCTGCGGCACCAGGACCACGCTGCGGCGCAGACTCTCCTGGCGGATGGTGCGCAGGTCGACGCCGTCGAGCAGCACGCGTCCGGCGGTGGGGTCCATGAGGCGCACCACGATCTTGGCGATCGTCGACTTGCCCGAGCCCGTCTCGCCCACCACGGCGAAACGGCGTCCGGCCGGCAGGTCGAGGTCGACGTCGACCAGGACGGGCGGGCCGCCGGGATAGGCGAAGGTGACACCCTCGAGCCGGACGTCGATCGCACCGCGCGGGAGGTCGACGCCGGACTCGCCCGGGTCGACCAGATCGGCCGGGGTGTCGAGGATGCCGAGCACCCGACGCCAGCCGGCGAAGGCGTTCTGGGCGTCGGTGAGGATCTGGGTGCCCATCTGCACCGGCCCGACGAAGAGGCTGACGAGGAAGGCGAAGGCCAGCACCTCGCCCGCGGTGATGCTGCCCGCGAAGCCGAGCCAGATGCCGACGACGATGACACCGGCGTTCGCCAGGCCGCCCGAGACGCCGCCGAGGGAGAACGAGAACGCCGTGAAGCCCTGGGCGCGTGTGGAGGCGGCCTGAAACTCCTCGACCGCCTCGTCGATGCGTCGCTGGGTGCGGTCCTCGACCGCGTAGGCCTTGACCACGCCGGCGCCCACCACCGGCTCGGAGACCGCCGAGAGCAGCGCGCCGACCTGCTGCCGCACGACCCCGTAGGCCGCGGAGAGCTTGCGTTGGAAGTAGCGCAGGGAGGCGAAGAGCGGGGCGAAGCACAGCCAGACGACGAGCGTGAGCTGCCAGCTGTAGACGGCCATGACGACGGTCGCGACGAGGATCTGGCCGATGCTCACGATGAACAGCAGGCCGCCGAAGACCAGGAACTGGCTGACCTGGTCGACGTCGCTGGTGACCCGAGCGACCAGTGCGCCGCGCCGTTCGGTGTTCTGGGTGAGCACCGGCAGGTCGTGGACGTGGCGGAACGCCTTGGTGCGCAGGGTCGCGAGCCCGCGCTCGGAGGTGCGGAAGAGGCGGCTGGTCATGCCGTAGGAGGCGAGGCTGGTGACGACGACGGCGAGGAACGCCGCGAGCCCCATGACGACGGTGAAGCCGAGATCGGGACCGCCCTCGGCACCGAGACCGTGGTCGAGGGTCTGCTGCACGGCGACCGGGACGACGACCTGGCCCGCCGAGGCGAGGACGGCCAGCAGCACGCTGACGCCCAGGCCCTCGCGCAGCTCGGGCGAGTGGTGGACGCCGCGCCGGATCGTCTCGAGCGCGCCGAGCTCGGCGCCGGTCTCGACGGCGCTCACGAGGTGACCTCCTGCGGTTCGGCGGTCTCGTAGGCGTTGACCAGGCGGGCGTAGGCCTCGTTGCGGGCCAGGAGCTGCTCGTGGGTGCCGCGGTCGGCGATGCGGCCGTCGACCAGCAGCACCACCTCGTCGGCCAGGCCGATGGTGGCCTTGCGGTAGGCCACCACGAGCAGGCTCGGCGCGGCGGCGTCGGCTGCGTCGGCTGCGTCGGCGTCGGCGTCGGCGGTTCTCCCGGCGGGGCCACCGTGCCGCAGGGCGGCCAGGATGCGGGCCTCGACCTCGGGGTCGACCGCCGAGGTGGCGTCGTCGAGCACGAGCAGACGCGGACGGCGCACGAGCGCGCGAGCCAGGGAGATCCGCTGCCGCTGCCCGCCGGACAGCGAGGTGCCGCGCTCGCCGAGCCGGGTGTCGAGGCCGTGCGGCAGCGCGGCGACGAACCCGTCGGCCTGGGCGGCGCGCAGGGCCTCCCAGACGGCGGCGTCGTCGACGTCGGCACCCAGGGTGACGTTGCCGCGCACGGTGTCGTCGAAGAGGAACGGCGTCTGCGGGACGACGGCGACCGACGCCGCCAGCTCGCCGGGGGCGAGGTCGCGCAGGTTGACGCCGTCGAGGGTGATGCGTCCGTCGTCGGGATCGACGAGCCGCGTGACCAGCGACGTCAACGTGCTCTTGCCGGAGGCGGTGGCACCGACGAGCGCCACGGTGCGGCCGGGTGCGACCTCGAAGCTGACCTCGCGGAGCAGCTCCTGGTCGGGGTCGTAGGCGTAGCCGAGCCGGTCGACGACCAGGCGCGCGCCGCCGCCGGAGCGGGGCAGCCGGGCCTCGCCGTGCGGCATCTCGCCCTCGGCGGCCAGGACGGCGCTGACGCGGCGGTAGCCGACGACGCTGCGCGGGAACTCCCCGAGCAACCAGCCGATGGAGCGGATCGGGAAGGCGACGACGGTGAGGAGGTAGGCGATGGTGACGACGTCGCCGGCCACGCTCGCACCGTCGATGACGCGTTGGACGCCGACGGCCAGCACGACCAGCACGCCGAGGTTGGGCAGGGCGGCCAGCGCGGGGTCGAAGGCGGCGCGCACCCGCCCGGCCCGGATGTTGACGTCGCGCAGCTCGCGGGCGACGGCGGCGAAGCGGGCGGTCTCCTCGGTCTCGCGGCCCAGCGTCTTGACCACCATGGCGCCGTCGAAGGACTCGTGGGCGACCTCGCTCAGCTCCGCGCGCAGCTGTTGCGCGCGGGTCATGAGCGGGGAGGAGAAGCGCTGGTAGACCAGGTTCGCGGCGATGACGACCGGGAAGACCAGCAGCCCGACCAGCGCCATCACGAGATCGGTGGCGAGCATCTGGGCGACCGCGATGACCATCATCGCCACGGTGCCGACCGCCATCGGCAGCGGTGCGATCGGCCCCCAGGCGGCCTCGACGTCGGAGTTGGCGTTGGAGAGCAGCTCGCCGGTCGGGTGCTGCTGGTGCCAGGCCATCGGCAGGCGCAGGTACTGGCGCGTGACGGCGCGCCGGCTGTGGGCCTGCATGCGGTACTGCATGATGCCGGCGCCGAGACGGCGCGCGACGATGCCGACGGCCCGCAGGATCGCGACGCCGAGGAACAGCGCGACGACGGCGACCAGGACGCCGGCCCCGATCTCGCCGTCCCGGAACGCGGGGAGGATCGCGTGGTCGGTCGACCAGCCGAGCACCCAGGCGTCGGCGACGGTGAGGGCGCCGAAGAGCACGCTGCCGATGGTGGAGACGGTGAAGACCCAGGGTTCGCGGCGGATCGCCACCAGCAGCACCGCGAATCCGTCGCGGGTCGTCGCGGCGCCGCTCGCCTGCTGCTCTGCCGTCGTCACTCCTGCTCCCGTCTCCGCGACCCCCAACCCGGCCGGACGGTCACGGTATTCCCCGACGCCGACAGGCGCGGCATCGCCGCCGGGCCAGCAGCGGTATCAGGGGGATCCGGTCCGCGGGGTTCAGTCCGTCCGGTGCGCGAGCGCGTCGCCGAGCCGGTCGACGGCCTCGCCGAGGCGACGGAAGTAGGTCGCCCGGCTCAGGTGCAGCTGCCGCATGGCGCGATGGTGGCCGACGTCGGGATCGAGGTAGCCCAGCTCGATGACATCGCGCAGCAGCCGGTCGCCGGGCAGCTCGGCGTCGAACGCGCGCGCCACGGCGTCGCGGAGGTGGGCGCGGGTGGCGGCGGCCCGCTCGGCGACCGTCCCGTCGACGGCCACGAGTCCGGCGTCGGCCAGGAGGTCGGGCCGGTGGTGCACCCGCAGCGCGCGGCGCACCCGCTCGACCGTCGCCAGCTCCGGGACGGCGATCTCCCGTTCGGACAGCGCGGCGCGGGCGAGGTCGCGGGCGGCTCCCACGACCCCCTCGGGTCCGTAGTCGATGCGGTAGCCGTGCACGGCCATGCCGTCGTGCTCGACGTCGAGATCGGCCACGCGCACACCGCCGAAGGCCGCGACCTGCCCGGCCGGTCCGCCCGCGAGATCGCCGGCGGCCCGGGCGTCGTGGGCGATGTAGGCCACGCGCAGGCGGGTGAGGCCGGCGCGCACCAGCATCGCGGTGTTGCCGATGGCGAGGAGTTCGAACCAGTGCTCGGGCGGGGTGAAGAGGATGACGTCGGTGAGCAGGACGACGCCGCCGTGCGGATCGTGGCGGGCGGCGTACCGCGCCCACTGCTCCACGACAGGGTCGGGCCCGGCGAGCTGCGGACGCGCGGCGGGCGTCGCCCAGAGCGCGAGGGCGGCGAGCCGGTCGCGATCGCGCACGACGATGACGTGGTGCGGCGCCTCGCGCAGCCACCGCTCGAACCGGTCGGCGTAGGGCCCGTCACCGGGCTGGGAGAAGTGCGCCCGCACCGCCTCGACGTCGCCCGGCCGCACGTCGTCGAGCCGGAACCGGCGCAGGGCCTCCCGCACGAACGCGCCGGCCGAGCCGCCGGCCAGGTCGTGCATATCGGCGATGAGGTGGGGTTCGGTGCTCAACGCCCGCTCGGCGAGGTGGTCGACGACCCGCAGCCGCAGCTCGCGGTCGTACTCCGGCTCGGTGGCACGCAGCGCGGAGGTCACCAGCTCGGCGATGCGGGCGTGCAGGGCCAGGGAGCGACCCACCTGCTCGGTGAAGGTCAGGCCCCGCAACCACTCCTCCGCGGCGAGGGCGTCGACGGCGGGCAGGACGGCGGCGAGCAGGCGCCGATCGACGAAGGGGGCGACGGCGGCCACCGCGAGCACGTCGTGATCGGCGCCGCGCAGCTCCCCTGCGGTGAGCACGTCGAGCAGCGCGCGATCGAGGTCGGCGACGTCGAAGCCACCGGGGTTGGCGATCCCGGCGGCGGCGCCGAGCGCCAGGGCGACCGGCAGGCCGTCGGCCCACGCCAGGAGATCGGCCCGCAGGTCGGGGTCCTCGACACCGCGGCGGCGCAGCACCTCCTCGGCGGTGGCGGCGTCGAGCGGGCCGACCCGATGCACGACCAGGACGGCGCCCCACGGGTCGGCGAACCACGCGGGCTCCGGCGGGGTGCGCGAGGCCAGGACGACGCGGACGTCGGCGGGCAGCGCGGGCAGGAGCTCCTCGCGCAGGGCGGGGCCGAGGGAGTCGAGCAGCTCGTAGGTGTCGAGGACGACCACCGCGCGCGGACCGAGTCCGCTCAACCGTTCGCGCAGGGCGTCGGGGGTGGGCGCGAGCTCGCGGCCGTCGATCCGCACCAGTCGCGCGGCGACCGCGTCGGCGTCGGCGTCGATCGGGTCGCCCTCGAGCAGGAGGCGGACGACCTGCTCGGCCAGCACGCTCTTGCCGATCCCGCCCGGCCCGTGGAGGTAGAGCAGTCGCGCACGCCCGCCCTCGGCGAGCGCGCCGGCGAGGTCGGCGGCCTCGGGGCGCACGGCGTTGCCGCGTCGAACGGCCTCGACGGCGACGTCCGCGAGGCGCCCGTCACCCTCCACGAGACCGGTCACAGGGCCAGTCTGGCGCACAGCGGACTCCCAGGGTGAGACCTCTGTGAGACCCGGACGCCTTGAGGGTGCGCCGGGCGGGGCACGACGGTGGATGTATGCGATCACTCCCCTCGCGGCGGCATCTCGCCGCCCTCGCCACCGTCGTGCTCGTCGCGGGCGGCGCCGCCGGTTGCTCGGGTTCCGACGACGCCTCGGACGCCGGGCCGGCCGCCGACAGCCCCGCCTCGACCGCTCCCGCGACCGACGCCTCGGCCGACCCCTCGACCGACGCCGGCGACACGGGCGACACGGGCGCCGACACCGACACCGACACCGCCGACGGCATCGTGACCACCACCGACCGCAGCGCGCTCCCCCCGGGACTGCCCGACGACGTCCCGGTGCCGGAGGGCACTGTGCAGACGGCGTCCGACGAGGGCAACGACACCTTCAACGTCGAGGTCGTGGTGCCCGGCAGCGACGGCACGGCGGCCGCCGACGCCTGGACGCAGATCCTCGACGACGCCGGGTGGGCCTACCAGGCCGACATCTCCATGGACACCAACCGGATCTTCCAGCGCGGGGGCGACTCGATCACGCTGAGCTGGTACCCGGTCGACGAGTCGAGCCTCGTGCTCGCCGAGTACATCGAGCTCGGGCACTGAGATGGTCGGGGGCCCGCGGGCGCGCCGGCTCGCGCGCATGCTGACGCCGCTGGCCGCGGTGACGACGCTGGTCGTGACGCCGCTGGTGGGAGCAGGCCCCTCGGGGGCCGCCGCACCGCAGCCGACACCGCCGGTGATCGCGCCCGCTCTCGCGCTCACCGGTGAGCCGATCGTCGTCACGAGCACCTTGCCCGGACGCCGGGCGCGCCCCGCCCTCCTCCAGGAGAAGAGCGCCACCTCGGTGTGGCGCACGATCGCCAGGGCCACGAGCGACTCCCGCGGCCGGGTGCGGTTGCCCACCACGGCGCACGTGGCCGTCCTGCGTGTGACGGCGCCGGCATCGGGCGGGCTCCCCGCCTCCAGCAGCGAGACCCTCACCTACGTGCCGCGCGAGCCCGTGGCCGGTCTGGTCAGCGCCACCGCCGGCGGGTCGACCGGCAACGCCCGATCCACCGACGCCTCGGTGTCACGCGACGGCCGGTGGGTAGCGTTCTCCTCCTCAGCGAGCGACCTGGTGTCCGGCGACACCAACGGGGTCGCCGACGTGTTCCTCCGAGACCTCCGGACCGGGACGACGACGCGGATCTCGGTGGCGCTCGACGGCTCACAGGCCAACGGCTCCAGCTCGGATCCGGTGATCTCGGCCGACGGTTCGACCGTGCTCTTCACGACCCTCGCAACCAATCTCGTCTCGGGCGCCGCGACATCGGTCTCCCACGTCGTCGCCTACCGCCGGGAGGGGCCCTCCTTCTCCTTGGTCTCCGCCGGACCGGGCGGCATCGGAGGCAACGGCTCCTCCTACGGCGAGGACCTCTCCGCCGACGGGCGCTACGCGGTCTTCAGCTCGACCGCCACCGATCTGGCGCCGTCCGATGCCAACGGACCCACGGCCGACGTGTTCCTCCGGGACCTGGCCACGGGGCGCACACGCCTGATCTCCCACACCGCCGCCGGGGTCAGCGCGAACGGGTCGAGCTACGAGGCGAGCGTCTCGGCGGACGGCCGACGCGTCGCCTACACCACCGAGGCCACCGACCTCGTGGCCGGCAACCGGGTGGCCAGCACCGACGTCGTGTGGTGGGACGCCGCGAGCGACCGCACCCGCCTCGCCTCCCGCGGCCCGTCCGGCGCCGGCGGCGACGAGGACTCCTACGCGCCCACCCTCGACGACGCCGGGCGGGTGCTGGTGTTCGGTACCCGTGCCGGCGACCTCACGAGCGACGGCGTGTCCCGGCTGCCCACCGTCGTGGTGGCGACCCTCGGCGCGAAGCAGGTCGTGGACCTCGCGACCGTGAGCGTCGCCGCCGACGGCACCCCGGTCGACGGCTACCCGACGCCCGGCCAGAGCGTGGACGGGACGGGTCGGTTCGTGGCCTTCGAGTCCAGTTCGCCGCTCCTGCCCGGCCCGCACACACGCGCGGGCGACGAGGTCTACATGCGACGCCTCGACATCGGACGCACCTGGCGCACCACCACGACCCCCGATGGCCGCAGCACCGACGACGACAACCGCATCCTCGGGCTCTCCGCAGGCGGGCGGTATCTCGTGGTCGGCACCTACGCCACGGACCTGGTGCCGCTGCCCGACGCGAACGGCGTCATGGACGTCGCGCTCGTCGACCTGCGCGCCCCCGCCCGCTAACCCGGAAGGCCTCCCCATGCCCGGCCCCCTCCCCCTCCCGAGCCGTCGCTCGCGGCGCCGCCTCGGCGCCGTCCTCGCGGCGTCCGTCGCCCTCCTCGCGGGCTTCCTCGCGGAGCCCGCGACCTCCGCTGCCGCACGGCCCACACCACCGGCGTTCTCCCCCGCGACGGCGGTCGCCGGGGAGACCCTGACCGTCGCGAGCCGCCTGCCCGGCGGACGGTCGCGGATCGGCGTCCTCCAGGAGCGCACCGGCACCGGCGGGTGGAGGGCCCTCGACCGGGCCCGCAGCGACGCCGCCGGCCGAGTGCGCTTCCGGATGCGGGCGCACGACGCCGTCCTGCGGGTGCTCGCGCCGGCGGGAGGCGGTCTCACGAGCTCGGTGAGCCGACCGGTCGCCTACGCACCCCGCGTGCCGCAGGGCGTGCTGGTGAGCCACCTGCCCACCGGCGAGGCGCCGTCGCGGGGAGCTGCCTCCCCGTCGATCTCCGCCGACGGCCGCTACGTGGCCTTCACCTCCGGCGCCGACGACCTGGTCACCGGCGACGGCAACGGCCTCGACGACGCGTTCCTCTACGACCGGGCCGACGGCTCCATCGAGCAGATCTCGAACAACGGGGTCATCGGGTCTGCCGACGGCCGGAGCGCGGCCCTCGCGATCTCCGCCGACGGATCCTTCGTCGTCTTCCGCTCCGCCGCCACCAATCTCGTGCCGGGCGACAGCAACGGCCGCGAGGACGTCTTCGTCTGGGAACGGGATCCGGCCGGTGGCGGCGCGGTGGTGCTGGTGTCTGCGACGCCGTCCGGCGCGCCCGGCGACGACGCGTCGTCCGAGGCCGACATCTCCCCCGACGGTCGCTACGTCGCCTTCTCCTCGATCGCCGACGACCTGGTGGCCGGCGTCAGCGACACCAACGCCCGCACCGACGTGTTCCTCCGCGACCTGCAGACCGGCCGCACCCGCCTGGTCTCGCGGCGCCCCGGCAAGGGCCCCGGGAACGACTCGAGCTTCGCGCCCTCGGTCTCGCGCAACGGGGCGCGGGTCGCCTACACCACGGCCGCCACCGACCTGGTACGCGGCGCCCGCGCGAGCGGTCGGGTCCAGGTGCTCTGGTGGGAGCGCCGCAACGGGAGCCAGCACCTCGTCAGCGGACGCCGCGGGCGGGTGGGCGACGAATCCTCCAGCTACCCCTCCATCGACGACGCCGGCCGCCGGGTCGCCTTCGCGACCGAGGCGAGCGACCTCGTGCCCGGCACCCGCATCCGACCGGGCCAGACCAACGTCGTCCTCGCCACCCTGGGACGCCGCGCGACGACGTCGATCCGCCTGGTCAGCGGGGCGAGCGGCCGCGGGTACGGCGGCTTCTACCCGGTCCTCGACCCCACCGGACGCTACGTCGCCTTCACGACGGCGAGCAGATCGCGTGCCCTCCCCGGCCCGCACACCTCGGGCGGCAACGAGACCTACGTGCGGCGCCTCGATACCGGCCTGGTGAGCCGGATCAGCCTGACCCCGGCCGGTTTCGAGGCCGACGGCGACAGCGCCGCGCTGGGGCTGTCGTCGGGTGCCCGGTACGTCGCGGTGGAGACCTACGCCTCCGACCTCACCCGCTCGACCGACACCAACGCGAACTCCGACGTCGTGCTGGTCGACCGGCGGGCGAAACGGCCCTGACCGGTCACCGGACGGGGTGACCGCCTGCGGCGAGCGCCTGCTTGACCTCGCGGATCGACAGCGTCCCGAAGTGGAACACCGAGGCCGCCAGCACGGCATCGGCACCGGCGTCGACCGCGGGGGCGAAGTGCTCGGCCGCCCCGGCGCCGCCGGAGGCGATCACCGGCACCGACACCTCGCGGCGCACCGCCTCGATGAGCTCGAGGTCGAAGCCGTCGCGGGTGCCGTCGGCGTCCATGGAGTTCAGCAGGATCTCCCCGGCGCCGAGCTCGGCGGCCCGCACGGCCCAGGCCAGGGCGTCGATGCCGGCCGACTGCCGACCGCCGTGCGTGGTGACCTCGAAGCCGGAGTCGGTGGGCGCTCCCCCGGCGGGCACCCGGCGGGCGTCGAGGGAGAGCACCAGCACCTGGTTGCCGAAGCGGTCGGCGATCTCGGCGACCAGCTCGGGACGCCGGATCGCGGCCGTGTTGACGCCGACCTTGTCGGCACCCGCGCGCAGCAGCCGGTCGACGTCCTCGACCGAGGCGACGCCGCCGCCGACGGTGAGCGGGATGAAGACCTCCTCGGCGCACTTCGAGACGATCTCCATCGTCGTGGCGCGGCCCTGGTGGGAGGCGGAGATGTCGAGGAAGGTCAGCTCGTCGGCGCCCTCGGCGTCGTAGAGCCGGGCCAGCTCGACCGGGTCGCCGGCGTCACGCAGCTCGGTGAAGTTCACGCCCTTGACGACGCGACCGCCGTCGACGTCGAGGCAGGGGATGACCCGGACGGCGAGGCTCACGATCCGCTGCCCTGGGTCAGCGCGAGCGCGTCCTCGAGGGTGAAGCGGCCCTCGTAGAGCGCAGTGCCCGCGATGGCGCCCTCGACGCCGACCGGCACGAGGTCCATGAGCGCCCGGATGTCGTCGAGGGTCGTGACGCCGCCCGAGGCGATCACGGGCGCCTCGGTGGCGGCGCAGACGTCCTTCAGCAGCTGCAGGTTCGGGCCCTGGAGCATGCCGTCCTTGTTGACGTCGGTGACGACGTAGCGCGCGCAGCCCTCGGAGTCGAGGCGGGCGAGGGTCTCGTAGAGGTCGCCGCCCTCGCGGGTCCAGCCGCGCGCGGCGAGGGTGCGGCCCCGCACGTCGAGGCCGATGGCGATGCGGTCGCCGTGCTCGGCGATGATCCGAGCGCACCACTCGGGCTGCTCGAGCGCGGCGGTGCCGATGTTGACCCGGCGGCAGCCCGTGGCCAGCGCCGCGGCCAGCGACTCGTCGTCGCGGATGCCGCCGCTCATCTCGACCTGGATGTCGAGCCGGCCCACGATCTCGGCCTGGAGCTCACGGTTGGAGCCGCGCCCGAAGGCGGCGTCGAGGTCGACGAGGTGCAGCCACTCGGCGCCGGCGTCCTGCCAGCGCCGGGCCGCGGCGATGGGGTCGCCGTAGGCGCGCTCGGAACCGGCGACGCCCTGGGTGAGCTGGACCGCCTGGCCCTCGGTGATGTCGACGGCGGGCAGGAGCTGGAGGTAGGTCATGGGATCTCTTCGACTCAGGTGCGGCGGAACAGGACGGTGTGGAGCATGGGGGCGGCCAGCAGGGAGACCACCAGCGCGAGCACGCGCGGCGACCACGTGTTCGTGAACGCGACGACGAGCAGGTTGACGAGCACCAGCAGCAGGGCCAGGACGACGGTCTGACGACGACGCCGCTGCGCCAGGACGCCGTCCGGGCGGCCGGTGCGGGCGCGGCGCGGCAGGAACCGGGTCACCCGGCGGCGCCGGGCCTCGCGACGCTCCCGTCGCTCGGCCTCCGCCGCGCGGGCGGCAGCGAGCAGGGCGGCCTGCTGCTCCCGCTCGGCGCGTCGGCGCGCCCGTTCCTTCGCCATCGTCGTGCCCTCGGCCTCAGAGGGTCGCGACCCAGTTACGGAGCAGGGCCGCGCCGGCGTCACCGGACTTCTCGGGGTGGAACTGGGTGGCCCACAGCGGGCCGTTCTCGACGGCGGCGACGAACCGGTCGGCCTCGCCCTCCGGACCGTGCTCGGCCCAGGTGACCAGCGGCGGACGGGTGCGGTCGTTGGTGACGAGGGTCCACTCCCGCACCCCGTAGGAGTGCACGAAGTAGAAGCGCTCGTCCTCGATGCCGGCGAACATCGTGGTGCCGGTGGGCACCTCGACGGTGTTCCACCCCATGTGCGGCACGACCGGCGCCTGGAGCCGCTCGACCACGCCGGGCCACTCGTCACAGCCCTCGGTCTCGACGCCGTGCTCGACCCCACGCTCGAAGAGGATCTGCATGCCCACGCAGATGCCGAGCACCGGGCGGCCGCCGGCCAGGCGGCGTCCGATGATGCGCTCGCCCTTGATCGCACGCAGGCCCGCCATGCAGGCGGCGTAGGCGCCGACGCCCGGCACGAGCAGGCCGTCGGCGTCCAGGGCCGTCTGGAAGTCGGAGGTCAGCTCGACCTCGGCACCGGCCCGCTCGACGGCCCGGACGGCCGAGCGCAGGTTGCCGCTGCCGTAGTCGAGGACGACGACCTTCGGGGAGTTCAGAGGAGGCCCTTGGTGGAGGGGACGCCGGTCTCGCGCGGGTCGATCGCGATCGCGTCGCGGAGCGCCCGGGCGAAGGCCTTGAACTGGGTCTCGACGATGTGGTGCGGCTCGCGGCCGGCCAGCACCCGCACGTGCAGCGCCAGGTGGGCGTGGAAGGCGATGGTCTCGAAGACGTGGCGGGTCAGCGAGCCCAGGTAGCCGACGCCGCTGCCGCCGAGGACGACGTACTGCTGGCCCTCGGGCTCGCCGGTGTGCACGCAGTAGGGGCGACCCGAGACGTCGACGACGGCCTGCACGAGCGCCTCGTCGAGCGGCACGGTGGCGTCGCCGAAGCGGCGCACGCCGGACTTGTCGCCGAGCGCCTCGCGCAGCGCCTGGCCGAGCACGATCGCGGTGTCCTCGACCGTGTGGTGGGCGTCGATGTGGACGTCGCCCTCGACGCGCACGACGAGGTCGACGAGCGCGTGGCGGGAGAAGGAGGAGAGCATGTGGTCGTAGAAGCCGACCCCGGTGGAGACCTCGTGGCGCCCGGTGCCGTCGAGGTCGACCTCGACGAGCACCTTCGACTCCTTGGTCTCCCGCTCGATGCGCGCGGTACGGCTCACAGCTCTCTCCTCACCTCGACCAGCGCCTCACGGAACGCGGCCATCTCCTCGGGGGTGCCGATCGACACCCGCAGCCAACCCTCGGGACCCACCTCGCGGATGAGCACCCCTCGGTCGAGCAGGCCGCGCCACACAGCATGGCGGTCGGCGAACGTGCCGAACAAACAGAAATTGGCGTCGGAGTCGGCCACGGTCAGCCCCTCCGACCGCAGCCAGGCGACGGTGCGGTCGCGCTCGGCCCGCAGCGTGTCGACCTGGCCGAGCAGCTCCTCGGTGTGCCGCAGCGCCGCCAGCGCCGTGGCCTGGGTGACCGCGGAGAGGTGGTAGGGCAGCCGGACGACGCGGATGGCGTCGCAGATCGCCGAGTCGGCGGCCAGGTAGCCCAGCCGCAGACCGGCACCGGCGAACGCCTTGCTCATCGTGCGGGTGACCACGAGGTTGCGGTGGGTCGGCAGCAGCTCGAGCGCGCTCAGGGTGTCGGCGCGCCGGAACTCGCCGTACGCCTCGTCGACCACGACGATGCCGGCCTCGCCGACGGCCTCGCACAGCACGCCCACGGCGTCCGGCGGCAGCGCGGTGCCGGTGGGGTTGTTCGGGCTCGGGAGCAGGACGACGCTGGGCCGCTCGGCCTCGACCAGCGCACGGGCGGCGTCGAGGTCGAGGGAGAAGTCCTCGGCACGGCGTCCCTGCACCCAGCGGGTGTGGGTGTCGCGGGCGTACTCGGGGTACATCGAGTAGGTCGGCGCGAAGCTGATCGCGGTGCGCCCAGGGCCCCCGAAGGCCTGGAGCAGCTGGAGCATCACCTCGTTCGACCCGTTGGCCGCCCACACCTGCTCGGGGGTGATCGACCATCCGGCCGCGGCGGTGTCGCGGCTCAGGTAGGTCGCCAACCCGGCGCGCAGCTCGACGAACTCGCGGTCGGGGTAGCGGTTGAGGGACGCCGCCGCCTGGGCCACCGACGCGGCGATGTCGGCGATGCACGCCGCCGAGGGCCCGTAGGGGTTCTCGTTGACGTTGAGCTGCACCGGCACATCGAGCTGGGGCGCACCGTAGGGTTCGAGGCCGCGCAGGTCCTCGCGCAGCGGGGGGAAGGTCATCGCACTCCCCTGCGTCAGTCGGCGAAGCGCACGCGGACGGCGGCGCCGTGGCCGGGAAGGTCCTCGGCCTCGGCGAGCGTCACGACGTGGTCGGCGACGGCGGCCAGGCCCTCGCGGTCGTACTCGATGACGTGGATCGACTTGGTGAACGCCCGCACCGACAGGCCCGAGGAGTGGCAGGCGCAACCGGCCGTCGGCAGCACGTGGTTGGAGCCGGCGCAGTAGTCGCCGAGGCTGACCGGGGCGTGCGAGCCGACGAAGATCGCGCCGGCGTTGGTGACCCGGGCGGCCCAGGCGGCGGCGTCGGCGGTCTGGATCTCCAGGTGCTCGGCGGCGTAGGCGTCGATGACGGCGAGGCCCTGCTCGAGGTCGTCGACCAGCACGATCGCCGACTGCTTGCCCGACAATGCGGTGCGCACCCGCTCGACGTGCCGGGTGACGGCCACCTGCTTGTCGAGCTCGGCGACGACGTCGTCGGCCAGCGACTCGCTCGGCGTCACCAAGACGGCGGCCGCGAGCGGGTCGTGCTCGGCCTGGCTGATGAGGTCGGCGGCCACGTGGGCGGCGTCCGCGGTGTCGTCGGCGAGGATGCCGATCTCGGTGGGGCCGGCCTCGGAGTCGATGCCGACCTGGCCCTTGAGCAGCCGCTTGGCGGTGACGACCCAGATGTTGCCGGGGCCGGTGACGAGGTCGACGCGACGGCACGGGCCGACGCCGTAGGCGAACATCGCGATGGCCTGGGCGCCGCCGACAGCGTAGACCTCCTCGACGCCGAGCAGGGCGCAGGCCGCGAGGATGCTCGGGTGCGGCAGGCCGCCGAACTCCTTCTGCGGCGGGCTGGCCAGGGCGATCGAGCGGACGCCGGCGGTCTGGGCGGGCACGGTGTTCATGACGACGCTGCTGACCAGCGGCGCCAGGCCGCCGGGCACGTAGAGGCCGACGCGGTTCATCGGCACCTTGCGGTGGGTGACCCGGGCGCCCGGCCCGAGGTCGGTGATCGCGTCGGTCTCCAGCTCGCGGGCGCAGGTGGCGCGCAGCCGGGCGATGGACTCCTCCAGCGCGGCGCGGATGGCCGGGTCGAGGTCGGCCAGCGCCTGCTGGAGGGCGTCGACCGGAACGCGGATGTCGTCGGTGCGGACGCCGTCGAAGCGCTCGTTGAACTCGACGATCGCCTCGACCCCGCGGTGCCGCACGGCCTCGCAGATCTCATGCACCGCCGGGACCGCGGCCTCGATGTCGAAGTCGGCACGGGGCACGGCTGCGCGGTAGTCGGTCGCGGGACCGCTTCCTCGCAGGTCGATGCGTCGGATCATGGCCCCGATTCTACGAACCCGGCCCCGGCGGGCCGATTCGTCGTCCGCCTGGCAAGCCGCGGCCGTCCGGCCGGGTGGGATGCGCGACCGGGCGACGCCGCCCGGCTAGGTTGGGGCGGTGACCGAGCGGATCCCGATGTTCCCCCTGAACACCGTGCTGTTCCCCGGTGTGAGCGTGCCGCTGCGCATCTTCGAGGACCGCTACCGGGCGATGGTCCATCACCTCCTGCGCATCGAGGACCCCGCGGCCCGCGTCTTCGGCTCGGTCGGCATCCGCGAGGGCTACGAGGTGGGCGACCACGGCGGCCAGTCGCTGTTCCGGGTCGGGGTGAAGGTGCAGCTGACCGAGGTCGAGCCGCACCCCGACGGCACCTTCGACGTCGTCGCCGTCGGCCTCGAACGCATCCAGCTCGACCACCTCGACAGCACCGGCGACTTCCCGGTCGGGGAGATCCGCTCCCGGCCCGAGGCCACCCCGCAGGTCTCCCCCGAGGTCGTCGAGCAGGCCCGGGCCACCTTCACCGCCTACCGGGTCGCGATGATCGACATCGCCGCCGATCCGTTCTCCGGCTCGCTCCCCCAGGACCCCACCTACCTGTCCTGGACGCTGGCCGCCTGCGCGCCGCTGCCGATGCCCGATCGGCAGGAGCTGCTCGAGGCCGACGACGCCACCGACCGCCTCGTGCTCGTCACCCAGCTGCTGCGCTCGGAGCTGCGGGCGATGAACGTGATCCCCTCCCTGCCGGCCACCCAGGTCGCCCGCACCCGCTGGTCGCCGAACTGATGGTCAAGAAGACCTCCGCCGGTACCCCGGCGACCCTGGCCCTCACCGCCGCCGGCGTCGCCTTCACCCTGCACCCCTACACCCACGACCCGCGCGCGAAGGACGCCGGCGGCTACGGCCTGGAGGCCGCCACTGCCTTGGGCGTCGAGCCCGCGCGGGTCTTCAAGACGCTGATGGCCAGCGTCGACGGCGCCCTCACCGTCGGGATCGTGCCGGTCACCGGCCAGCTCGATCTCAAGGCGCTGGCTCGGGCCGTCGGCGGGTCGAAGGCGCAGATGGCCGAGGTCGCTGCCGCCGAGCGCGCCACCGGCTACGTGGCGGGCGGCATCTCCCCGGTCGGTCAGAAGCGACGGCACCCGACGGTGCTCGACGCCACCGCACTCGAGCACGCCACGATCCTGGTCTCCGGCGGACGCCGCGGACTCGATGTCGAACTCGCCCCCACCGATCTGGTGCGCGTGATCGGGGCCGTGGTGGCACCGATCGGTCGCCCCTGAGACAGCGGAGCCCCCGGGGGATGATCCCCGGGGGCTCCGATCCGTCGTCGACGGATCAGCAGTCGACGCTCGCGGCGCTCTGGGCGACGACGATGTTCAGACCCGGACCCGTGACGTGGACCGCAGAGACCGAGATGCCGTCAGCGGTGACGATCTGCTCGTTGAGCACCACCACGATCGGACCGATCGGGATGCGCCGGTTCGGGACGACCGGCCCCGTGAGCTTGCGCCCGGCGACCGTGCCGCTGCCGAACGAGCTGGAGCCGGTCGAACCACCGCAGCTGGCCGACGCGGTCGAGCCGACACCCGTGAGCGAGAGGACGCCGGGGATCGAGACCGTGCCCACCGATGAATCGGTCTGGGCCGAACCGCCGGCGATGGTGGCGGTCGAGGTGACGCCGCGGGCGGCGAGACCCTGGGGGGCGGAGGCCGGGGTGCCGGCTGCAGACGCCGTCTTCGACTGCGAACCGGTGCCCGACACGGTGCCGGTGGAACCGGCCTTGTAGCTCGCCACCTGGAGCGCCGTCCCGGACGCCGTGGCGATCGGGATCACGATGTCGGCCGCGGACAGGCGCTCCTCGAGGGCGAAGTACGTCGAACCCCCGGTCGGGAGGCCTGCCGGGAACAGGACGTCGCCGTGGTAGTCGTCCTGGACGACGAATGCGGTGTTCGGGCCCTCGTAACCGGTGGCCGCGCACCCGGAGTTGGGGGTGTATTCGCAGATGCCGTCACCATCGAAGCCGAAGATGGGCTCGCTGTCGGAGGAGAGCGAGACCTTGGAGAGGGTCACGCCGGAGTTGTTCTGGACGCCCACCAGGGTGTCCTCGATGCCGTCGTAGGGTCCGACAGCCGGATCGCCGATGATCGACACGGAGCCGTCGGCGTTGAAGGTGAGCAGGATGCCGCACGAGGGCGACGCCCCGATCGACGGACACTGCGTGAACCCGCCGGCGGCCTGGGCCGCCGGCACGCCGACCAGGGAGGCCCCGGTCAGCGCGAGAAGGCCCACCGAGAGGCGGGCGAGAGAGCGGATCGACTTCTGCATGGCGGTTCTCCTGGGAGGTGGGAACGCCGGACAGCCTGAGCCGACCGACGTTGCGGGAGGGAGCGCCGCTGACGGTAGTGACCTGGGTCACGCTTCGCGTGACATCGCGTCACACGACACGCGCGGTCCAGACGATGGGTCCAGACGGGGTGTCCAGACGGGGTGTCCAGACCGCGACCCGGGCCGACCGCAGGATCGCGTCGACGCAGACGCCGTCGGGCCGGTCAGGAGGCCCGCTGCCGCTTGGTGGTGAGGAAGAAGACCAGGGCGCAGCCGAGCACGCCGCCCGCCGGCCAGACGAGGCCGACGGTCCAGCGGGCCAGGCGCAGGTCGCCGGGGATCGGGGTGCGGTCGGCCGCGGTGCGGGCGACGACGTCGGGGTCGGGATTGCCGAGGTGGACGCCGACGACGTACATGAGCCACCCGGCGAGGCCGGCGCCGACGACGACCGCCGCCAGGGTCAGCAGCTCGTCGCGATCGAGGACGAAGGAGAGCACCGCCCCGAGGACGAGTGAGGCGAGGCCGGCGATGATCGCGTAGAGCGCGGTGCCGGAGAACAGGTCGCGGTAGTCCTTCTCGTCCAGCCCCAGCCACCTCTTCTGGTAGGCGATACCGCGCGGCGCGTCGTAGAGGTGGTTCCACAGCCAGCCGGCGGCCGCACCGACCGCGGCGAAGACGAGGACGATGACGAGCGCCTGGAGCAGGCTCCGACGCCAGCGGGCGGAGCCACCCTCGACCTGCGGCGGCGGGGCCGGCGCGGCGTCGAGGTCGGTCAGTTGGTCAGACACCCGGGCCCCAGGAGCTGCTTGAGGTCGGCGAACAGGGCGGGGGTCGGCGTCACGCGATGGCGGTCGCCGACGCGCATGACGACGGTCTTCTCCCGCATCAGCACCTGGAGGTGCACCTCGGTGACTCCGGGATGGGTGGCCAGCACGTCCTTCAGGTTATCGACCGTCGCCATGTTGACCCGGGTCTGGGGCAGGCGGATGACCACCGGGCCGTTGCTGCCCTGGGACAGATCGGGCAGGGAGACCTCCTGGCCGTGGATCTCCGGGGTGTCCTTGCTGCGCGAGAGCCGGCCCTTGACGGTGATGATCGCGTCCTGGGTCAGATGGGTGCTCACCAGCTGGTAGGCGCTCGGGAAGAAGAGCACGTCGATGGCACCATCGAGGTCCTCGAGGGTCACCATCGCCCACGAGTCGCCCTTCTTGGTGATCTTGCGCTGCACCGAGGTGACCAGCCCGCTGACGGCGATCGGGGAGCCGTCGCCGCGCTCCTCGTCGGCCAGCAGGGCGCCGATGCTGCAGTCGGTGCCGGTGGAGAGCACGTGCTCGAGGCCGAGCAGCGGGTGGTCGGAGACGTAGAGGCCGAGCATGTCGCGCTCGTGCCCCAGCAGCGTCATCTTCTCCCACTCCTCGATGTCGGGGATGGTGACGCTGACCCCGAAGCCGCTGTCGTCGGCGTCGCCGAGGCCGCCGAAGAGGCTGTCCTGGCCGATGGCCTCGTTCTTCTTGATGTCGACGTACTGGTCGACCGCCGACTCGTGGACGGCGACCAGCGCCCGGCGGCAGTGCTTGAGATCGTCGAAGGCGCCGGCCTTGATGAGCGACTCGATGACCCGCTTGTTGCACGCCGGCAGCGGCACCTTGGACATGAAGTCGTTGAAGTCAGTGAAGCGCCCCTTCTCCCGACGCGCCGCGACGATGTGGTCGACGACGTTGGCACCGACGTTGCGGATGGCGGTGAGACCGAAGCGGATGTCGGTGCCGACCGGGGTGAAGTCGTGGGCCGACTCGTTGACGTCGGGCGGCAGCACCTGGATCTTCATGCGCCGGCACTCGCCCAGGTAGATCGCCATCTTGTCCTTGTCGTCCTTCACCGACGTCAGGAGCGCGGCCATGTACTCCGTGGGGTAGTTGGCCTTCAGGTAGGCGGTCCAGTAGGTGATGACGCCGTAGGCGGCGGAGTGCGACTTGTTGAAGGCGTAGTCGGCGAAGGGGACGAGGATCTCCCACAGCGTGTCGACGGCGTCCTGGGGGTAGCCGCGCTCGAGCATGCCGTCGCGGAACCCGGCGTACTGCTTGTCGAGCTCCTCCTTCTTCTTCTTGCCCATCGCGCGGCGCATGTTGTCGGCGGCGCCCAGGGAGAAGCCGGCGAGCACCTGCGCGATCGCCATCACCTGCTCCTGGTAGACGATCAGGCCGTAGGTCTCGCCGAGCACCGGCTCGAGCGCCTCGGCCAGCGCCGGGTGGATCGGCTCGATCGGCTGGCGCCCGTTCTTGCGGTGCGCGTACTTGTTGTGGGAGTCGGCGCCCATCGGCCCGGGGCGGTACAGCGCGCTGACGGCGGTGATGTCGGCGAACTGGTCGGGCTGCATCGAGCGCAGCAGCGCCCGCATGCCGCCGCCATCGAGCTGGAAGACGCCGAGCGTGTCGCCGCGGCCCATCAGCTCATAGGTCGGCCGGTCGTCGAACGGCAGCTCCTCCAGGACGACGGTCTCGCCGCGGTTGGCGGCGATGTTGGCCACGGCGTCCTCGAGGATGTGGAGGTTGGAGAGGCCGAGGAAGTCCATCTTGACCAGCCCGAGCGACTCGCACATCGGGTAGTCGAACTGGGTGATGATCGCGCCGTCCTGCGGGCGCGCCATGATCGGGACGATGTCGATGAGCGGCTCGCTCGACATGATGACGCCGGCCGCGTGCACGCCCCAGTTGCGGATCTGGCCCTCGAGGCCGAGCGCCGTCTGATATATCGTGCGGACGTCGGCGTCGGCGTCGTGGAGCGCCCGGAACTCCTGGCCGTCGTTGTAGCGCTTGTGCTCGGGGTTGAACAGCTCCTTGAGCGGCACGCCCTTGCCCATGACGTCGGGCGGCATGGCCTTGGTGATGCGGTCGGAGATCGCGAAGCCGTGGTCGAGCACGCGGGCGGCGTCCTTGATGGCGGCCTTGGACTTCAGTCGGCCGAAGGTGGCGATCATCGCGACCTTGTCGCTGCCGTACTTCTCGGCGACGTAGGCGATGACCTCGCCGCGCCGCTGGTCGTCGAAGTCGATGTCGAAGTCGGGCATCGAGGGACGCTCGGGGTTGAGGAACCGCTCGAAGAACAGCCCGTGCTCGAGCGGGCACAGGTCGGTGATGCGCAGCGCGTAGGCCGCGATCGAACCCGCACCCGAACCACGGCCCGGGCCGACCCGGATGCCGTTGTCCTTGGCCCACTGGATGAAGTCGGCGACCACGAGGTAGTAGCCGCAGTAGCCCTTCTGGGAGATGACCCCGAGCTCCATCTCGACGCGGTCGCGAACCTCCGCGGTGAGCCGCTCGCCGGGGTAGCGCATCTCGATGCCGCGCCAGACCTCCTTGCGGAACCAGCTCTCCTCGGTCTCGCCGGCCGGCACGTCGGCGCGCGCCATGTAGCCGCCGGTGGACTCGGTGAACTCCACCGAGCAGCGCTCGGCGATCGCCAGGGTGTTGTCGCAGGCCTCGGGCATGCCGAACTGCACGGCCCACAGCTCGCGCATCTCGGCCGGGGACTTGATGTAGTAGCCGCCGCCGTCGAACTTCAGCCGGTTGGTGTCGGAGAGCCGCTTGCCGGAGGCGACGCAGATGAGGGCGTCGTGGGCGGCGGCGTCGTCGGGGTTGTTGTAGTGCGAGTCGTTGGTGGCCAGCGGCGGGATGCCCATCTCGCGACCCAGGCGGAGCAGGTCGTCGCGGACCCGCTTCTCGATGGAGATGCCGTGGTCCATGAGCTCGAGGAAGACGTTCTCAGGGCCGAAGATGTCCTGGAGCTCGCCGGCCTCCTGCACCGCCTCGTCCCACTGGCCCAGGCGCAGCCGGGTCTGGATGGCGCCGCTGGGGCAGCCGGTGGAGACGATGAGGCCCTTGCTGTGCTCGGCGAGGATCTCCTTGTCCATGCGGGGCTTGTAGAAGTAGCCCTCGAGGCTCGAGCGCGAGGAGAGCCGGAAGAGGTTGTGCATGCCCTCAGTGCTCTCGGCCCACATGGTCATGTGGGTGTAGGCGCCGCCGCCGGCGACGTCGTCACCGCCCTCCTCGGCGATGTCGCCCTTGCCCCACCGCACCCGGCGGCGCTCGCCGCGCGCCGTGCCGGGGGTGATGTAGGCCTCGATGCCGATGATCGGCTGGACGCCGTACTTGCGGGCCTTGGAGTAGAAGTCGTAGGCGCCGTGCAGGTTGCCGTGGTCGGTCATGGCGATCGCGGGCATGCCGAGATCGGAGACGCGCGTGAACAGCCCGTCGAGCAGCGACGCACCGTCGAGCATGGAGTACTCGGTGTGGACGTGCAGGTGGACGAACGAGTCTCCGGTCGCCATGGGTCGGACGCGCTCCCGCATTGCTCGAGGATGGTGGGTCGGACGGCGCGGCCGCCGCGACCCGTGGTCCGGGGAAGAGCCCCGAGTCTAGGCGACCGACGAGGTGGATCGTGTCATCGGGGACCGACAATTCCCGTGCCGCTACGCCCCTCCCCGGACCTCCCGCTCACAGCCTCGGGTCGGGCCGCGGGTCGGGCCGCGGGTCGGGCCGCCCGACGGCGCTCAACGACTCCTCGATGACGGCGTGGACGATGCGGGCGACGCCCCCGGCCGACAGGGCGGGCACGCGTGCGGCGACCCGCTCGGCGCAGCGCGCCTCCCGTTCCGGGTCGCGCCCGGGGTGGGCCTTGAACGGCTGGACGGCGGCGGTCAGCGCGGCGCGCCGGGCCAGCAGGTCGCCGAGCAGGTCGTCGACCTCGTCGATGCGCGCGCGGAGGAAGGCCAGGGGCTCCGAGCCGGGCCAGGCCAGGCGGATGTCCGGGGAGCCCTCCTCGTTGCCCGAACCGTCGGTGGTCTCCAGCTCGATGAGGCCGTGGCGGGCGTAGAAGGCCCGGGCGGGGGCGTTGGAGGCGAAGACCCACAGCTCGAAGCCGCCCGGCCGCAGCGACATCGCCAGCTCGAGCAGGGCCCTGCCGACGCCGTCGCCCTGGTGGGCCGGATCGACGTAGAGGTCGTCGAGCCAGTCGCCCTTCAGCTCGACGAAGCCGCGCAGGTCGCCCGTGGGCCCCTCGGCGAGCCACAGGTCGCGCTCGGCGAGGTCGAAGCCGGCGAAGAAGGCGAGGACGTCGTCCCGCTCGTGCACGACCGGGGGCATCGCGGGGACGGCCGCGGCCCGGGTGCGCCAGAACAGCTCACCGACCCGCCGCAGATCGTCGCTCAGCGCGGGGCGCAGGACGAGCTCGTCGGGATCGCCCGGAGCTGCCTCAGACGGCACCGCGGATGACCTCGAGGGCGGAGGCGAGATCGTCGGGGTAGGTCGACTCGTAGCTCACGTACTCACCGCTGTCGGGGTGCTCGAAGCCCAGGCGGACGGCATGCAGCCACTGCCGCTCCAGGCCGACCCGGCGGGCGAGCTTCGGGTCGGCCCCGTAGGTCAGGTCGCCGACGCAGGGGTGCTTGAGCGCCGACATGTGCACGCGGATCTGGTGGGTGCGTCCGGTCTCGAGGTGCACCTCGAGGAGGCTGGCGAACCGGTGCGCCTCGAGGGTCTCGTAGTGGGTGACCGAGTGGCGTCCGTCGGCCATGACGGCGAACTTGTAGTCGGCCTTGGGGTGCCGGCCGATGGGGGCGTCGATCGTGCCCTCCAGCGGGTCGGGGTGACCCTGCACCAGCGCGTGGTAGGTCTTGTCGACCGTGCGGTGCCGGAAGGCGTTCTTGAGCACCGAGTAGGCGTGCTCGGACTTGCAGATGACCATGACGCCCGAGGTGCCGACGTCGAGGCGCTGCACGATGCCCTGCCGCTCGGAGGCGCCGCTGGTGGCGATGCGGAAGCCGGCGCCCGCGAGGTGGCCGACGACCGTGGGGCCCGACCAGCCGGGCGAGGGGTGGACCGCGACGCCGACGGGCTTGTCGATCACGACGATGGAGTCGTCGTCGTGGATGATCTTGATGCCCTCGACGATCTCCGGTACGACCTCGAGCGGGTCGACGAGGCTCGGGATCGTGACCTCGAGGGTCGCCCCGGGCAGCACGCGGTCGCTCTTGCCGACGGTCTCCCCGTCGAGCTGCACCAGGCCCTGGGCGATCAGGTCGGCCGCGCGCGTGCGGGAGAGGCCGAACATCCGCGCGATCGCGGCATCGACCCGTTCACCGGCGAGGCCGTCGGGGACGAAGAGGCTGCGCTGCTCGGCTCCGACGCTCACGGCCGGACCTCGCCGGGGGCGTCGGCCGACTCCGGGGCCGCGGCGCCAGGACCGGCCGCGGCGTCATCGGCGTCATCGGCGTCATCGGCCTCGGCGCGGGTGCCGTCGAGACGGACGCCGCGGAAGGCCTGGAGCAGGATCAGCCCGGCCGCCACGTTGATGCAGATGTCGGCGACGTTGAAGATCGGCCAGTTCGGCAGCATGAGGAAGTCGACGACATGACCGCGCAGCGGGCCGGGAGCGCGCAGCAGCCGGTCGGTGAGGTTGCCCGAGACGCCGGCCAGCAGCAGGCCGAGGGCGAACGCCCAGACCGTGTTGCGGACCCGGCGGCTCAACCAGACGATGACGATCACCGCCACGATCGCGGCGATGCTGAGCACGCTGGTGTAGCCGGTGCCGGTGCTGAACGCCGCGCCGGGGTTGCGGGTCAGGCGCAGCTGGAGGATCTCCCCCACCAGCTGGACGTCGGCGCGACCGGTGAGGTGCTCGACCGCCAGCAGTTTGGTGACGACGTCGACCGCATAGGCGAGCAGGGCGACGACCGCCACGATCACGCGGGGTCGCCGGACGGGGCCGGCGCCGGCCGGCTCTAGCGACGTTCCTCCCGCTGCTTGCATGTCATGCAGAGTGTGGCACGCGGGAAGGCCATCAACCGCATCTTGCCGATGGGGTTGCCGCACGACTCGCACACGCCGTAACTGCCGTCGTCGATGCGGGCGAGTGCGCGCTCGATCTGGGCCAGCTTCTCCCGCTCGTTGTTGAGGACGGTGAGCTCGTGGTCGCGCTCGAAGCTGGAGGCGCCCATGTCGGCCTGGTCGTGGCCGGCGCCGTCGCCGGAGTCGCGCATGAGGTCGGTGAGCTCGGCCTCCTGCTCGGCGACGATCGCGAGGCTGTGGTCGCGCTGCTCGTGCAGTTCGGCGACGACCTCGGCGAGCTCGGCCTTGCTCCAGGCCTCCTCGCCCTCCTTGACGACGAGGGCGTCGGCACCACGGGAGCGGGCGGCGGACTTCTGGGTGGGAGCGGACTCGGCCTGGGTCACGGTGGTGGCCTTCTGCGTGGGCGACGGGGTCTGCCCAGAAGTGTCCACGGTGGCCGAAATCGGAGCCGCAGCGGGGGTCGGTGCCGGGGCCGTCTTCGTGGCGGACGTCGCCTTCGCGGGGGCCGTCTTCTTCGCCGGTGCCGCCTTCGCGGGAGCCGTCTTCTTCGCCGGTGCCGCCTTCGCGGGAGCCGCCTTCTTCGCGGGCGCCGCCTTCGCGGGAGCCGCCTTCGCAGGCGCGGCCTTCTTCGCCGGTGCCGCCTTCGCGGGCGCGGCCTTCTTCGCCGGTGCCGCCTTCGCAGGCGCCGCCTTCTTCGCGGGAGCCGCCTTCTTCGCCGGTGCCGCCTTCGCAGGCGCCGCCTTCTTCGCGGGCGCCGCCTTCTTCGCCGGTGCCGCCTTCGCAGGCGCCGCCTTCTTCGCGGGCGCCGCCTTCGCGGGAGCCGCCTTCTTCGCCGGTGCCGCCTTCTTCGCGGGCGCCGCCTTCGCGGGAGCCGCCTTCTTCGCAGGCGCCGCCTTCTTCGCCGGTGCCGCCTTCGCGGGAGCGGCCTTCTTCGCCGGTGCCGTCTTCGCAGGCGCCGCCTTCGCAGGCGAGGCCTTCTTCGCGGGCGCCGCCTTCGCGGGAGCGGCCTTCTTCGCCGGAGCCGCCTTCTTCGCAGGAGCCGCCTTCTTCGCGGGCGCCGCCTTCTTCGCGGGCGTGGCCTTCGTGGCAGCGGCCGGGGACGCCTTCGTGGCCGTCTTCTTCGCGCCCGGACGCCCGAGCACCCGCTTCGCGGCCGACGCGGCCTGGCTGGCGATCGACGTGGGTCGGGATCGTGCCATCGAGGTCCTCCCTCATTCCCCGCGGTGAACCGCGGCTCCCCGCCTCAGTCGGACGGTGCCCGGGAGGCTAGCGCTCGCCGCGGGCCGGTTCAACGCACGCGCCGCAGCGCCGCACCGCCG
>NZ_BAAAZH010000001.1:193474-350881 GCF_039536805.1 Nocardioides fonticola
GGGCCGATCGGGACGTCAGCCGGAGGCCGGCTCAGCCCTCGTCGTCGCCCAGGATCGAGCGCAGGCGCTTGGGCGCCGGCGCGTCGTCGGAGCTGCCGCCCTCGCTCGGGACGGCCAGCGCCTCGAGTTGCTGGGTGAAGTAGCTCTTGAGGCGGGAGCGGTACTCGCGCTCGAAGGAGCGCAGGTTCTCGACCTCGCTGTTGAGCTTGTCGCGCTCGCGCTCGAGGTCGCCGAACATCTGCTGGCGGCGCTCGGAGGTCTCCGAGTCGAGCATCTGGGCACGGGTGTGCGCGTCGGCCTCGAGGCGCTCGGCGCGGGCCTTGCTCTCCGACTCCAGGCGCTCGGCCTTGGTGCGGGCCTCGCCGATGATCTTGTCGGCCTCGTTCTTGGCGTCCTCGACGAGCTCGTCGGCGTTGCGGGTGGCGATCTCGAGGAGGCGGGCCGCGGCGTTGGACGCCTCGGGAACCGTCTCGACGCGGATCGTCTCCACGCCACCACTGGGGGCGACCGGAGCGGGCTCGGCGACCGCGACCGGAGCAGGCTCCGGCGTCGGCACGGGCGCAGGGGCAGGGGTGGGGGTCACCGACTGGGCCGAAGCGAGCTTCGTGCGCAGATCGTCGTTCTCCTTGGTAAGGCGCGCGAGCTCCGCCTCCACCTCGTCCAGGAACTGGTCGACCTCACCCATGTCGTAGCCCTCGCGCAGCCGGACCGGCGTAAAGCGCTTGTTGCTCACGTCCTCAGGCGTCAGCGGCATGACCTCACCTATCTATCGGGGAACACACGACGGCGGAGCCGGGCCGACACCCGAGGGGACCTCGGGGGACACGACGTCGTCGTCGAATCGTCAGGTTCGCGTCGAACAATAGCCCCAACCATGGGGCTGGTGTGACCCGCGGGGTCGCGGGTCTCACCATCGGGCGCTCAGAGCCCGAAGATCGCCACGGTGAGCTGGAGCAGGATCCAGGCGATCACCATGACGAGCAGGAAGCTGAGGTCGAGGGCGAAGTTGCCCAGCCGCAGCGGAGGGATCACCTTGCGCAGCGCCTTGATGGGCGGATCGGTGGCCGAGTAGACCCCCTCGAGCAGCACCAGCAGGACGCCGGAGGGCTGCCACGAGCGCGCGAAGATCATCACCCAGTCGACGATGAAGCGCACCCACATCAGGGCGATGAAGACCCACAGGATCGAGTAGATGATCGAGCCGACGACCTGCACGTGGGTCCTGGTCCTCCCTATGTCGCCGGCGCAAGGACGCCGGGGCGGCCGCGCCTGGCGGCGTCAGCTCTGGTTGAAGAAGCCACTCTCGGTCATCCGGGCCCGGTCCTCGGCCGTCACGGTGACGTTCGGGGGCGAGAGCAGGAAGACCTTGTTGGTGACGCGCTCGATGGTGCCACGGGTGGCAAACACCAGGCCGGCGGCGAAGTCGACGAGCCGCTTGGCGTCGGCGTCGCCCATCTCGGTGAGGTTCATGATGACCGGGATGCCGTCACGGAAGTGTTCCCCGACGGTGCGGGCCTCGTTGTAGGTGCTGGGGTGCAGGGTGATGATGCGGGTCATCTCGGCCGCTCGCTCGGGACTGGGGACGGGCGTGGGACGACGCCGTTCGGCGAGGTCGGAGACCGACGCGCGCGCCTCGCGGCGCTCGGGACGGCCGGCCCGCGCGGTGGCGAGGGCCTGGGTCTCGATGGTGTGGTCGTCGTCGCCGTCGTACTCGTCGTACCGGCCGGTGTCCTCGAGCAGGCCGAGGTACTCACCGATCCTGCGCATCGCGCCGCTCATGACTGTCCTCCGGTGGTGATGCGCCCAGGGGGCGCCTGCGAGTGTGAACCTACTGGACCCGGGGCCTCGAACCGAGGATTGCCGAGCCGATGCGTACGTGTGTCGCGCCGACCGCGACGGCCTGCTCGAGGTCGCCGCTCATGCCGGCCGAGAGCGTGGTCGCCCCCGGGTGGTCGGCCAGGAGCTCCGCGCGGAGGTCGGCGAGGCGCGCGAAGGCGGCGGCGGGGTCCTCCCCGAGCGGTGCGACGGCCATCAGGCCGGCGAGCCGCAGGTGGTCGGCCTCCTCGACCGCGGCGGCGAGGTCGAGCAGACCCGCGGGTTCGACCCCCGATCGCTGATCGCGACCGGGCGGGTCGAGGCTGACCTGCACCAGCACGTCGACCACCGCCCCACGCGCCGCGGCACCGCGGTCGAGGGGCGCGATCAGCTTGGGGCGGTCGACGGACTCCACGACGTCGGCGTAGCCGGCGACCGCTGCGGCCTTGTTGCTCTGCAGGCCGCCGATGAAGTGCCAGCGCAGACCGAGGTCGGCGCACTCGGCCGCCTTGGCCTCCGCCTCCTGGTGGCGGTTCTCCCCCACCTCGGCGACCCCGAGCCCGGCGAGCAGGCGCACGTCGGAGGCCGGGAAGTACTTGGTGACCACGACCAGGCCGACCTCGGCGGGATCGCGCCCCGCCGCGGTGGCCGCGGTCGCGATGCGCGCCTGCACGGCCGCGAGGTTGGCCGCGAGCTCCTCGGCCCGGCTCACGGGGCGCTCCCGGACGTCGGGTCGAGGCGGATCAGCGCGCCGAGGCGGCCGGCGTCGGCGCCGTCGCGCCGATGGGAGAACAGGTCGGTGCGCTCGCGGGTGCACCCGGGCACGGTGACGACGTCGTCGACGCCCGCCGCGACGAGCTGCGCGCGCACCCCGGCCCCGAGGTCGAGGGACGGCGTCCCGCTCCAGGTGGTCTGCACGGTGTCGGGCAGCAGCGCCCCGACCTCGGCGCGCATCGCGAAGGGCACCTCGTAGCAGTGCCCGCACACGTGAGGACCGATCCAGGCGTGCAGGCGCCGGGCGCCGAGGCCGCGCATCGCCTCCACCGCGGCCGGCACCACGCCGGCGACGACGCCCTCGCGTCCGGCGTGGGCCGCCCCGACGACGCCCGCGTCGGGATCGGCCAGCAGGACGGGGACGCAGTCGGCCATCCGGACCATCAGGGTGACCCCGGCTCGGGCGGTGACGATCGCGTCGGCCTCCGGGCGCACGTAGCCCGGACCCAGGGGCGTGGAGTCGTCGACGACCGCCACCTCGCGGCCGTGCACCTGCACCAGGTCGGCGAGCTCGTCGTCGGGGGCGAAGTCGGCGCGCAGCAGACGCAGGTTCTCCTCCCGCGCAGCGGGGTCGCCGCCACCGACGAGGGCGAGGTCGAGCTCGTCGTAGGGGAACGCACTGACCCCGCCGAACCGGTCGGTGAAGGCCAGGTCGACGGGGCCGAGGCGCTGCCGGGTCAGATACACGCGCTCACTTGAGGAAGTCGGGGATGTCGAGGTCGTCGTCGTCGAACTGCACCTGGCGCGGGGCGGGGCGCGGCGCCGGCGCGGCCGGAGCGGACGGCGAGGCGGTGGGCGCCGCGGCCGGACGGGCGGCGACGGGCTCGCGCTCCTCGCGGGCCGGCTCGGCGGTACGGCCGAGGGCGGCGTCGACGGCCGCGCGGGTGTCGGCCTGCGACTGCTGCGGGCGCGGCTCGCGGCGCAGGACGGTGCCCTCGTCGCGACGCTTGGGGGTGCCGCCGTCGAAGCCCGCGGCGATGACGGTGACCCGCACCTCGTCGCCCAGGGCGTCGTCGATGGTGGCGCCGAAGATGATGTTGGCGTCGGGGTGCACGGCCTCGGCGACCAGCGCGGCGGCCTCGTTGATCTCGAAGAGGCCGAGGTCGGAGCCGCCGGCGATGGAGAGCAGGACGCCGTGCGCGCCGTCGATGCTCGCCTCGAGCAGCGGCGAGGAGACGGCCATCTCGGCGGCGGCGACCGAGCGGTCCTCGCCCCGGGCCGAGCCGATGCCCATGAGCGCGGAGCCCGCGTTGGCCATGACCGACTTCACGTCGGCGAAGTCGAGGTTGATCAGGCCCGGGGTGGTGATGAGGTCGGTGATGCCCGAGACGCCCTGGAGCAGCACCTGGTCGGCCTGCTTGAAGGCGTCGAGCACCGAGACGTTGCGGTCGCTGATCGAGAGCAGTCGATCGTTGGGGATGACGATCAGGGTGTCGACCTCCTCGCGCAGACCGGCGATGCCCTCCTCGGCGGAGTTGGCGCGGCGGCGTCCCTCGAAGGCGAAGGGGCGGGTGACCACGCCGATGGTGAGCGCGCCGAGCGAGCGCGCGATGCGGGCGACGACCGGGGCACCACCCGTGCCCGTACCACCACCCTCGCCGGCGGTCACGAAGACCATGTCGGCGCCCTTGAGCACCTCCTCGATCTCGTCGGCGTGGTCCTCGGCGGCCTTGCAGCCGACGTCGGGGTTGGCGCCGGCGCCGAGGCCGCGGGTGAGCTCGCGGCCGATGTCGAGCTTGACGTCGGCGTCGCTCATGAGCAGGGCCTGGGCGTCGGTGTTGATGGCGATGAACTCCACGCCCTTCAGACCGACCTCGATCATGCGGTTCACGGCGTTGACGCCGCCGCCGCCGATGCCGACGACCTTGATGATGGCCAGGTAGTTCTGTGCTGCGCCCATGGCGGCTCGCCTCCGGTGCTCGGGTGGTGTGCGGGTGGTGCTGGCTCGTCCGGCGTGTCGCTCAACCCTGACCCTCAGGTGGAGGGTTATAGTTATGTCAACCTCGCCGTGGTCACGACAGTAGGCAGCCGCGCGGGTCGATCCCGGCAGACACGCCCGACGGGTCGGCGATTTCTCGACGTGATCGGACGGCGTGGGCACATGGGGGGCGAACCGTGATGTTGTGTGGCGAAACTTCGCCCATCAACATCAGGTTTCCCCGGTCAGCCGGGGAAACCTGACGGCGGCCTCAGCCTGGATCCCGGCTAGCCCCGCGTCGTCGGCTTCGAGGGCACCGAGACGTCGTAGACCCGGGCCTGCTGGCGCAGCAGCGCTCCGAGCACCTCGGCCTTCTGGCGCGAGTTGGTGCTGTTGCCCCACTCGACCGTGCGTCCGTCGCGCAGCACCAGGGCGATGGCGTCGACGCTGCGCACGTCGATGTGGTCGACCTTGACCGCGACCTCCTGCGGCAGCGAGGTGACGACGGCCGCGGCCTCGGCGAGCGCCTCGGCCGAGGTGCCGGCGCCGGTGGTGACGGCGGGCAGGCCGACCGGGGCGGTGCGGTAGGTGCGGAAGACCACTCCCCCGGCGTCCATGCCGCGCAGCAGCCCGCCGATGCGGACGACGGCGACGGCCTGCCGCTCGGTCACGTCGATGCGCACGCCGTCGGGCCACGAGCGGGTGACGTCGGCGGAGGCGACCCCGGCCAGCGCCTCGACGCGGGTGCGGATCGCGCCGAGGTCGACGGTGGCCAGCGGGCCGCCCAGGGGCACGCGGGCCGCGTTCTCGACCTGGGCGGCGGTGAGCTGGGAGGTGCCGTGCACCTCGACCTTCGCGACCGAGAGCCACGAGCTGAACCACACCGCCCACACCGCGACCGCGGCCACCGCCACCAGGCCGAGGAGGACGAGGGCCCGGCGGGCGGTGAGCAGTCGACGTGCCCACTGGCGGCGCGCGAACCGGCGCCGCATCCGCTCCTGCGGATCGGCCGATCGACCCCGGGAACGCCCCGGGGAACGCCCCCGGGAACGCCCCGGGGAGCGCGGACGCCGAGGAGGACCCGGTCGTCGCTCAGCCATCGGCACCGCCCGCCTCGAGCAGGGCGAGCACCTCGGGGCCGACCCGCGTGATGCTGCCCGCCCCCAGCGTCAGCACGAGATCGCCCGGCCGGGCCCGGGCGGCGAGCACCGCCGCGACGTCGTCGAGGTCGGGCACGTAGTGCACCGCCTCGGGCGGCAGCGGGACGGCGTCGGCGACGAGCCGACCGGTGACCTCGGGGTCGGCGGGCTCGCGGGCGAGGTAGACGTCGAGGAGCACGACCTCGTCGGCGGCCCCGAGCGCCTCGCCCATCGCCGCCCCGAAGATGCGGGTGCGGGAGACCAGGTGGGGCTGGAAGGCCACCAGCAGCCGTCCCTCGCCGGCCAGGGCGCGCGCCGACTCCAGGTCGCCGACGATCTCGGTGGGGTGGTGGGCGTAGCTGTCGTAGACCCGCACCCCGCCGGCCTCGCCCTTGGGCTCCATGCGGCGCTTCGTGCCGGTGTAGGAGGCCAGGCCCCGCAGCAGGGCGTCGCGCTCGAGGCCGAGCTCGAGGCCCGCAGCCAGGGCGGCGAGCGCATCGGCCCGGTAGTGCTCCCCCGGCGACCACAGACGGACGCCGTCGAGCGCGGCGGGGCCGAGGTCGACCGCCGCGTCGCTGCGCGCCGACACGGTGATCACCCGTCGCCCGCCGGCCGCGTGACGGCGGCCGAGCGCGGCGGCGCCGGGGTCGTCGGCGACGACCACGAGGAAGCCGTCGGGGTCGAGGGTGGCGACGAAGTCGTCGAAGGCCGCCGCGTACGCCTCGGGGGTGCCCCAGGTGTCGAGGTGGTCGGCGTCGACGTTGGTGACGATCGCCGCGAACGGTGCGTAGTGCAGGAAGGCGCCGTCGCTCTCGTCGGCCTCGGCGACGAAGAGGTCGCCCGACCCGTCGGCGGCGTTGACGCCGGTGGCCGCGAGGTCGCCGCCGATGGCGTAGGTCGGGTCGGCCCCGGCCGTCTGGAGCGCCACGGTGAGCAGCGAGGTGGTGGTGGTCTTGCCGTGCGTGCCCGCGACGGCGACCACGCGGCGTCCGAACATGACCGAGCGCAGGGCCGCGGAGCGGGGCAGCAGGCGCAGGCCGAGCCGCCTCGCCTCGACCACCTCGGGGTTGTCCTCCTGCACCGCGGTCGAGACGACGACGGTGTCGGCCGCACCCACGTGGTCGGCGGCGTGCCCGTGGTGCACCGTCGCACCGAGGGCTCGCAGCGCCGCGAGCGTGGAACTGTCGACCCCGTCGCTGCCGCTGACCGGGACGCCGCGGGCGAGCATGATGCGCGCGATGCCCGACAGGCCGGCGCCGCCGATGCCGACGAAGTGCACGCGACCCAGCTCGGCGGCCGGGGGGACGACGTCGGGCACGGGCACCTTCATCGGCCCGCTCCCCCGGCGGTCTCGAGGACGATGCGGGCCAGCACCTCGTCGGCATCGCGGCGCATCAGCCCCGACGCCGCGGCCGACATCGCCGCGAGCCGCCCCGGGTCGGTGGCCAGTGCCGGCACGTGCTCGCGCACCCAGGCGGTGGTGAGCGCGGTGTCGTCGACCAGCAGCGCCCCGCCGGCCTCGACGACCGGGCGGGCGTTGTGGGCCTGCTCGCCGTTGCCGATCGGCAGCGGCACGAAGACCGCGGGCAGGCCGACGGCGGCGGCCTCGGTGACGCTGTTGGCCCCCGAGCGGCACACCGTGAGGTCGGCCGCGGCGTAGGCCAGGTCCATGCGGTCGGTGAACTCCACGACGACGTAGGGCACCGCACCGGTCGGACCGGGCTCTGCTCCGCCGTGCTTGCCCTGCACGTGCAGCACCTGGACGCCGGCCGCGGCCAGCGCCTCGGCCGCACCGGAGATCTCGCGGTTGAGCCGGGTCGCGCCCTGGGAGCCGCCGGTCACCAGCAGCGTCGGGCGGTCGGCGTCCAACCCGAAGTGGGCGCGGGCCTCGGCGCGCAGGGCGGCGCGGTCGAGGGTCGCGATCATCCGTCGGATCGGCAGGCCCACGAACTCCGCGCGCGGCAGCGGGGTGTCGGGGAAGCTGACGGCCACCCGCGTGGCGAGCCGGGCGCCGACCCGGTTGCCGAGGCCGGGCACGGCGTTCTGCTCGTGGACGACGATCGGCAGCCGTCGGCGCCGGGCGGCGAGGTAGGCCGGCATCGAGACGTAGCCCCCGTAGCCGACAACGACGTCGGGGCGGATGCGGTCGACGACGTCCTCAGCGGCGCGGACCGCCCGTCGCAGCTTCGCGGGCACCTTGAAGAACTCGGCGTTGGGGCGCCGCGGCAGCGGCACGGGCGGCACCAGTTCGAGCGGGTAGCCGGCGGCCGGCACGACGGTGTTCTCCAGCCCGCGGGGCGTGCCCAGGCAGGTGATCTCGACGTCGGGTCGCAGCCGACGCAGGGCATCGGCGGTGGCGAGCAGGGGCGAGGTGTGGCCGGCGGTTCCACCACCGGCGAGCAGGACGCGCATCGGTCGACAACCTAACGGGCGGGGTCGGCCCTCAGCGCATGCGGGCCGCGAGACCGGCCGAGCGGTTGCGGCGCCGTTGGGCCAGCGCGCGGGCGGCCTCGGGCTCACGACGGGCGAAGCCGACCACCAGCCCCAGCGCCACGAGCGTCGGCACGAGCGCCGAGCCGCCGTAGGAGACCAGGGGCAGCGGGATGCCGACGACCGGCAGGAGCGCCAGCACCATGCCGATGTTGATCATCATCTGGCCGATGATCCAGACCACGACGCCGAAGGTGACGTAGCGGACGAAGGTGTCATGGGTCTGGCGCGCCACCCGCAGGGCGGCGTAGGCGATGGTGAGGAAGAGGCCGATCACGAGCAGCGTGCCGATCAGGCCGAGCTCCTCGCCGAGGACGGCGAAGATGAAGTCGGTGTGGGCCTCGGGCAGCTGGCCCCACTTCTGGCGCGAGGCGCCGATGCCCTCGCCGGTGATGCCGCCGGTGGCCAGCGCGAAGAGGCCGTGGGCGGGCTGCCAGCCGGCGTCCTGGTAGTCCTTCATCGGGTCGATGAAGTTGGTGAGGCGGCCCATGCGCTCGGAGTCGGTGGTCGCCAGCCCGAAGGCCAGCACGCTCACCGCGGTGATCGCGAACCAGAACAGCTTGGCCGGGGCGCCGACGACCCAGAGCATGCCGCCGAGCAGGGCGAAGAGCACGAGCGCCGTGCCGAGGTCGTGACCGACGATGACCAAGCCGGTCATCAGCGCGATGCCGGGCACCACCGGCACGATGATCTCGTGGAGCGTGTCGAGACGGCGCTCCTTGACCGCGTAGATGTGGGCGGCCCAGATGATGAGGGCGAGCTTGGCGATCTCGGAGGGCTGGATCTGGATCGGCCCGACGGCCAGCCAGTTCTGGTTGCCGTTGATGCGCACGCCGATGAAGGCGGTCAGCACCAGCAGCCCCAGCGAGACGACGTAGCCGGGGTAGGCCAGGGCCCGGATGAGCCGCTGCGGGAGCCGGCTGGCCACGAAGGCGCACGGCAGGCCGATCGCGACCCAGACGAGCTGGCGGGTCACGACGGCGTAGGAGTTGCCGTCGTTCTGCTCGTAGGAGTACACGCTCGAGGCGCTCATCACCATGATCACGCCGATGAGCAGGAGCAGCCCCGAGGCGCCGAGCAGCAGGTAGTAGGCCGTCAGCGGCCGGTCGAGCGCCCGCTGGAGCGACTCAACGGCGTCGCGCACGGCCTCGACGGCGTAGCGCGGGGTGCCGCGGCGGGCGGGAGGCGCCAGGTACTGGGTGTCCTCCGGATTCGCGGTGGTCATCGCGTCCCTTCCGTCTCGCCCGACACGTGCGTCACATCAGTCTCAGGGGCAACACCACGGATCGCGCGCACCTCGGCGGCGTGTCGCCGGGCCGGTCGTGCCGGGATCGGCCGGCTGCTTCAGCTCAGTCGGGCAGACCGGCGACCCGGCGCAGGCCGGCACGGACGGCGTGCTGGGAGACGCCGTGCGCCCGAGCCAGGGCCGCAGCCGTCAGGGCGGCGGTGACGACCTGCGGGTCGTCGCTGCCGACGTCCTCGAGCGAGCCGATCTCGGCGGCGCTGGAGGCCCGCTCGGCGATGAAGGCGCGATCGACGAGGAACTCCTCCACGACGCCGACCATGCTGGGTGCGGGGGTGCCGAGGGTGACCCCGATCGCCCGGGCGCCCTCGACGACCTCGGCCTCGGCCACGAGCTCCTCGGTGCCGGGGTCGGCGAGCAGGTAGACGCAGGCGACCCGCACGTCGGCGTACACCCGGCCGGCCACCGCCGCGAACGCCGGGTCGGCGTCGCGCACACCGAGCAGCGCCGCGGAGTCGGCGGCCATCGTGGGCAGGTGCGTCAGCTGGACGGCGTCGATGCCGAGCACCAGGACGTCGCACGGAGCGGGGTCCATCATGACCTCGACCACCGGTCGCCCGGCGGTGCCGGCCACGGTCGCCACCACCCCGTCGGCGGCGAGGATCGCGCCGAGCCGCTCGGTGCAGGCGCCCACCAGCGCCGGGTCGGGCCCGGCGACGACGAGCCAGGGCGCGGCCACCGGTCGGGGTCGCAGCCGCCAGGCCAGCTCGGCGTCGCTCCACACGGTCAGGCCACGGGCGATCGCCTCCGCGACCAGCGGGTGGTCGTGGGCGGTTCCGGCCGGCACGACGACGAGGTCGAGGGCTTCGGGCAGCTGCGTCACCGGCTCGGCGTCCAACCGGACCCGGGCTCCGAGCACCTCCAGCAGCTCGGCCTTCTCCCGCTGGTCGGCGAGCGCGGCGGCGTCGGGGGTGGGCGAGGCGAGCACGAGCACGTCGGCCCCGAGATGGAGCAGGTTGTCGGCCGCGGCGAACCCGGCGTCTTCGAACCCGAGCACGACCGCCCGGACGCCGGCCCAGGAGTCGCTCTGCCCGAGGGAGTGCCAGGCCGGGCCCGCGGAGGTCACGTGCCGGCCACCCACTCGGCATAGAAGATGCCCATGCCGGCGGCCACGCAGATGCCGGTGATGATCCAGAAGCGGATGACGACGGTGACCTGCTCCCAGCCGAGCATCTCGAAGTGGTGGTGGATCGGGGTCATCCGGAACACCCGTCGTCCGGTGCCGGTGAGCTTGCGGCTGACCTTGAAGGTGGTCACCTGGATCATCACCGAGGCGGTCTCGAGCACGAACAGCCCGCCGAGCACGATGAGCAGCAGCTCGGTGCGGGTGAGGACGGCGAGTCCGGCGATCGCACCGCCCAGGGCGAGCGAGCCGGTGTCGCCCATGAAGATCTGAGCGGGCGAGGCGTTCCACCACAGGAACCCGAAGCAGGCGCCGGTCAGCGCGGCCGCGACGACCGCGAGGTCGAGCGGGTCGCGGACGTCGTAGCACTTGCCGTAGGTGATGTCGGACTGCCCGCACCACTGGTTGTTCTGCCAGATGTTCACGATCGTGTAGGCGCCGAAGACCATCATCGAGGCGCCGGCGGCCAGACCGTCGAGGCCGTCGGCCAGGTTCACGGCGTTCGAGGTGCCGGTGACGATGAGCCAGATGAGCACCATCGCCCCGACCATCGGCAGGCTCAGCCAGGAGATGTCGCGGATGAAGGAGACCGCCTGGGACGCCGGGGTCTGACCGCGGTCGTCCTCGAGCATCGGGCTGAGCGCGAGGGCTGCGAAGGTGAGGCCGACGATCGTCTGGCCGATGATCTTGGCCTTGCTGCGCAGGCCGAGGCTGCGCTGCTTGTAGATCTTGATGAAGTCGTCGAGGAAGCCGACCATGCCGGTGCCGACGAAGACGAGCAGCAGCAGCATCGCCGACGCGCTGGGCATCGAACGGGTGATCAGCTTGGCCAGGAAGTAGCCGAGCACCACCGCCACGACGATCGCGACGCCGCCCATGGTCGGGGTGCCGCGCTTGGTGTGGTGGCTGGTCGGGCCGTCCTCGCGGACCTCCTGGCCGTAGCCGAGCTTGGTGAACTGGCGGATCGCCACGCGGGTGCCGAGCAGCGAGAAGATCAGGCCGAAGCCGCCCGCCAACAGAATCGCCCTCATCGCAGGCCTCGCTCGTTCATCGCGGAGGATTCTGCCCCGGATCGGCCACGGATCCCCCATCCGCCGCGCCCGCCGCAGGGGTGGCGAGCAGTTCGCGGGCGACCTCGCGGTCGTCGAAGGGCGTGACGACGCCGGCGACCTCCTGGCCGGTCTCGTGGCCCTTGCCGGCGATGAGCACGATGTCGCCGGGCTCGGCCGCGGCGAGGGCGGCCGCGATGGCCGCACGGCGGTCGCCGATCTCGTGGACGACGGCGCGCTGGGCCGGGTCGACGTCCTCGATGCCGGCGAGCATCGCCGCCCGGATCGCCGCCGGGTCCTCCGAACGCGGGTTGTCGTCGGTCAGGACGAGGACGTCGGCCAGGCGCGCCGCGATGGCGGCCATGATCGGACGCTTGCCGGGGTCGCGATCGCCGCCGGCGCCGAGCACGGCGATCACGCGACCCGCCGTCAGGGGCCGCAGGGTCCCGATCGCCGCCTCGACGGCGTCCGGCTTGTGGGCGTAGTCGACGACGACGGTGATGCCCCGCTCGTTGGGGATGCGCTCGAGGCGACCGGGCACGCCGGGACCCTCGGAGATGCCGCGAGCCACGGCGGCGACGTCGAGACCGGCCTCGGCGCACGCGGCGAGGGCGGCGACGGTGTTGGCGACGTTGTACTCCCCCGCCAGCGGACAGCGCACCGGCACCCGCACGCCGCCCGGACCCGCCAGCACGAAGGAGGAGCCCTCGGACTCGGTGACGACGTCGATCGCCGTCCAGTCGGGTGCGTGCTCGGGGCGGAGCCCGAAGGTGCGTACCGGGATCGGCGCCTCGGCGGCCAGGCGGCGTCCGTGCTCGTCGTCGAGGCAGACCAGGCCGAGCCGCGCCCGCTCCGGGGTGAAGAGCGAGGCCTTCGCCCGGTAGTAGTCCTCCATGTCGGCGTGGAAGTCGAGGTGGTCGCGGCCGAGGTTGAGGAAGACCGCGACGTCGAAGACGACCCCGTCGACGCGGCCCATGACCAGCGCGTGGCTGGAGACCTCCATGGCGCACGCCTCGACGTGCTGCTCGCGCATGAGGGCGAACAGTCCGTGGAGGTCGGGGGCCTCGGGTGTGGTCAGGGCGGTCTTGACCTCGCGTCCGGCGATGCGGGTGCCGACCGTACCGACCACGGCGGCGCGGATGCCCGCAGCCTGCATCCCGCCCTCGGCGAGGCGGGTGGTGGTGGTCTTCCCCTGGGTGCCGGTCACCCCGATCATCCGCAGGGACGCCGCCGGGTCGCCGTAGACGTGCGCGGCGAGCCGGCCGAGCAGGCGGCGCGGATCGTCGACGACGAGGGTCGGCACCTGGGTCGACTCCGGGGTCGACTCCTGGGTCGACATCTCGGCGGCGCCGGCGGGATCGGTGAGCACCGCCACCGCACCCGCGGCCACCGCGGCGGCCGCGTAGGTCGCCCCGTGCGCGCGGGCGCCGGGCAGCGCCGCGTAGAGGTCGCCGGGGCGCACCCGCTGGGAACTGAGCGAGAGCCCGCTGACGACCACCCGGTCGGCGCCGTCGGGGGCGGCGACGCCGACGACGGCCGCGAGCTCGGCGAGCGGCGTGGCGGGCGGGCGCTCGGGCCGGACGTCGCCGGGCACCGCGCTCACCACTCGACGGGCAGGCTCGAGGGCCGGGTACCGGTCGGCGGGACGCCGTAGCGGCGCAGTGCGTAGCTCATGATCTGGGAGAATGCCGGTCCGGCGACCGAACCGCCACCTCCGCCGTTGCGCGGGTTCTGCACCACCACGTAGATCGTGAAGCGCGGCGAGTCGGCGGGTGCGAAGCCCGCGAAGGAGACGGTGAAGGTGCCGTCGTAGCAGCCGCACTCGCTGTTCGCGCGCTGCGCGGTTCCGGTCTTGCCCGCCACGCGGTAGCCCGGCACCTGCGCACCCGGCGCCACACCGGCCTCGGGGTCGACGACGCGCTCCATCATCAGCGCCATCTGGTGGGCGGCGTCGGAGGAGATCACCCGGCGCTCGCGCACGTCGTCCGAGCCGACGGTCTGCCCGTCGTCGGTGGTGGCGCTGCCGAGGATCACGCTGGGGTCGACGCGCACGCCGCCGTTGGCGACGGTGTTGACGGCGGCGGCCATCTGCAGGGCGTTGACCGAGACCGACTGGCCGAACGCGACGCGGTCCTGGGTCTGGCTGGTCCAGGCGCTACCGCCGGGCAGGATGCCGGCGGACTCGCCGCGGATGCCGGTGTCGGTGGCGCGGCCGAGGCCGAAGCGGCTGAGGTAGGAGTGCAGCTGGCCGGGCGCGAACTTGTCGGCCGCCAGCACGGTGCCGATGTTGGAGGACTTCGCGATGACGCCGGCGAGGGTCAGCTTGATGGTGCCGTGCGGGAACCAGTCGTGGATGACGCGGTCCTGGCGGGCCAGGGAGCCCGGCACCAGCAGACGGGTGCGGTCGGTGACCTTGCCGGCATCGATGAGCGAGGAGAGCGTGAGCACCTTCTCCACCGAGCCGGGCTCGTAGACGTCGCTGACCGACCGCGCGCCGAGGTCCTCCTTCGGCGACTCCAGCGGCTCGTTGGCGTCGAAGGTCGGGTAGTCGGCCAGCGAGAGCACCTGGCCGGTGCGGGTGTCGAGCACGACGGCGGCGCCGGAGTCGGCCCGCGCGTCCTCGACGGTCTTGCGGAGCACGCGCTGGGTGTACCACTGCAGGTCGCGGTCGATGGTCGTGTGCAGGTCCTGGCCGTCGACGGCCGGGACGACGGTGCTCTGCCCCAGCGGGATGCGGTTGCCGTTGCTGACGCTGTCGACGGTGTAGCGCGCCGATCCGTCGCGGCCGGCGAGGACGTCGTCGAACGTCGCCTCGAAGCCGGCGAGCGGGCGCGCCGTCCCGTTCTCGTGCGGGGTGCCGAGGAAGCCGATGAGGTTGGCCGCGACGTCGCCGCCCGGGTAGAGGCGCACCGGGTCGCGGCGCGTGCTGAGGCCGTCGAAGCCCATCGCCTTCGCCCGGGCGACGACCTTGGTGGCCAGCGCGGCCGGCACGGCCCGTGCGATGTACTGGAACCGGGAGGCGGTGTCGCGCAGCCGCGGCAGGATCGTGAAGTAGTCGACGTGCAGGCGCTGGGCCAGGAAGCGTGCGAGCTCGGGGGCCCGGTCGGTCTCGTTGCCGTCCTTGTCGGTGTTCACCAGCAGCGGGTCGGCGATGATCATCAGCCCGTCGACGGACTCGGCCATCACCTCGCCGTTGCGGTCGAGGATCCGTCCGCGGTCGGCGGGCAGGACGACGTCGACGGTGCCCTCGGAGGCTGCGAGTGCGGCGTACGCGCCGGGGTCGACCGCCTGGAGCTGGACGAGGCGGGCGCCGAAGACCGAGAACACCATGGCGATGACCACGAAGCCGATGCGCAGGCGGAACTGCGGGGCACCGCGGCGGACGCCGGACTCGCGGCGCAGCCGGCCCTCCCGCCGGGGGCTCATCGACGACCGCCCCGGGCCGAGCCGTCGTTCTTTTTCTCGTTCTTCTTCCCGTCGTTCTTCTTCTCATCCGAGGCACCTCGCCCGGACGCCGTGTCCGCGGTGTCGGCGCGGTCCTCGGGGAGCACGCCCTCCGGCGGCGGGACGATCTTCACCCGCGGCCGCGGAGCGAGCTCGGCGGGCAGCACGGGCGGGGCCGGGTCGAGCGCGACGCGGGTGCTGATCGAGGCGGCCTCGCGGTCGCCGACGACACGTCCGGTGCGCAGGTCGAGGAAGAGCGGGGCCTCGGGGATGGCCATGCCCAGGCGCTGGGCGCGTCGGGCGATCGCCTGCGGGTCCTGGAGCCGCTGGATCTCCATGGCGAGCGCCTGCTCGCGGGCCGAGAGGACGTCGGCCTGGTCCTGGAGCGAGCTGACGGTGAAGGAGGACTGCTGCATCGAGGTGTTGAAGAACAGCAGCCCGACCACGCCCCCGAGGAGCAGCACGCTCACCAGGGTGACGAACGGCACCCGGGCCGCCTGCACGCGCGCCCGGGGGACGACGCTGAGCCGCGCCCGCTCGACCGCGGACTCCGCCACCCGGGGCAGGCTGCGCGCCGCCCCCGACGACGTCCGACCGAACTCACTCATCACGCGGCTCCCTTGCCTCGACCACTGCCCCGACCACTGCCCCGACCACTCGCACGACCCCGACCGCTGCCTGCGCCGGCCTCGCCGTCCCGCACCCGCTCGACGGCCCGCAGGCGCACCGAGGCGGCCCGCGGGTTCTCGGCGATCTCCGCCTCCGTCGCCTTCTCCGCGCCGCGGGTGACGGAGCGGAACGGCGGCTCGCTGCCGGCCGGCACGAACGGGAGGTCGTCGGGGACGTCGAGGGTCGTGACGGCGGCGAAGGCCTGCTTGACCATGCGGTCCTCGAGGGAGTGGTAAGCCTCGACGACGACCCGGCCGCCGACGCCGACGGCCCTCAGCGCGGCGGGCAGCGCCCGGCGCAGCACCTCAAGCTCGTCGTTGACCTCGATGCGCAACGCCTGGAAGGTGCGCTTGGCCGGGTGCCCTCCGGTGCGCCGGGCAGGTGCCGGGATCTCGGCGTAGAGCAGCTCGACCAGACGCCCGGAGGTGGTGAAGGGCGCCTTCTCGCGCTCGCGCACCACGGCGGCGGCGATCTTGCGGGCGAACTTCTCCTCGCCGTAGTCGCGCAGGATGCGGGTCAGCTCGGCCGGCTCGGCGGTGTTGAGCACGTCGGCCGCCGTCCGGCCGCGGCTGCCGTCCATCCGCATGTCGAGGGGCGCGTCCTCGGCGTAGGCGAAGCCGCGCTCGCGCAGGTCGAGCTGCATCGAGGAGACGCCGAGGTCGAAGAGCACCGCGTCGACGTGGTCGAGCCCCAGCCCGGCGAGGACGTCGGGGATCTCGTCGTAGACCGCGTGGACGCCGGTGAACCGGTCACCGAAGCGGGCGAGCCGCTCGCCGGCGCGCCGCTGGGCCTCGGGGTCGCGGTCGATGCCCACGACCCGGGCCGCCGGGCAGCGCTCGAGCACGGCCTCGCTGTGCCCCCCGAGGCCGAGGGTGCAGTCGACGAGCACCGCACCCTCCTGCTCGAGCGCGGGCGCGAGGAGCGCGACGACCCGGTCGAGCATGACCGGGACGTGGAGCGGGGCCGGCATCGCTCAGCGGCCCGTCGCGAGGGTCGTGAGCATGAGGAGCAGCCCGGCGCCGCCCAGGGAGAGCCCGGCCGAGAAGAGCATGAGGACGGCGGCGTCGCGCGCCTCGTGTCGCACGCGCCGGCGCTGCGGCGCTGCGGCGGTGACGCTCATGGACCTGCTCATCGGTGTCGACCCCGGTCTGCTGGAAGTGGCGGTGTGGCGGTGCGTGGTGGTGCGTGGGGGTGGAGCGGAGTGGAGGGCGGGAGGGGGCGAGGTGGAGCCGCAGGGTCTGGTCCCCGCCCGTTCGGCGATCGGGGAAGGGATCTGGCGTGGGTCTGGAACCGGGGAAGGTGCCCCAGAAGCACACGGAACGGGCTGAGACCGGGCCCTGCGGATCGCTGTGCAGTTACGTGGAGTCGGGTGGAGCTGGTTAGAGCTGGGTGGAGCCGGACGGAGCCGATTCAGGGGGACGCCGGTCAGACCGGCGCCACGGGTCGTTCGTCGAGATCGGCGAACTTCTCCGCAGCACCGGAGGAGTACTCCGCCCAGCGCTCGGGGTCCCAGATCTCGAGGCGGTCCATCACGCCGATGACGACGATGTCGCGGTTGAGCGAGGCGTAGCCGCGCAGGTGAGCCGGGATGCCGATGCGTCCCTGCTTGTCCGGCGTCGTCTGCTCGGCGTTGGCGAACAGCTGCCGGGCGTAGTCGCGGGCGTCGCGGTTGGTCATCGGCGTGGCCTGGGCCCGCTCGGCCTCCTTCATGAAGACGTCCTGGGGCCACACGACCAGGCATTTCTCCTGCCCCGGTGTGATCACGAGCCCCTCCGCGAGTCGGTCCCTGAACTTGGCCGGGAGGAAGAGGCGCCCCTTCTCGTCGATCTTCGGGGTGTAGGTGCCCATGAAGAACACGGCGCACCTCCTGGCCCCACGAGAGTGGTCTCTTCCTCCACTGCGCTCCACCCTACTCCACTTTCATCCACCGTCAACCACATTCCACCCCGTTTCCGCCCCCGTCGCCCCACGGATCGAGCGCACTCCCCTCCCCCGCCGCCGCCCGCCGCCCCCGAGCGCCCTCCACCCGCCCTCCACCGCGGGTCCGCCGTCCTCCACCTCGCTCCACCGGGCCCGAGGAGTCCCGAGCGGCCCCCACCCGCTCCACTGCGATCCACCCGCGACCCACCCGCGACCCACCGCGCCCGACCGCTCGGTCCACCCGTCGGGCCGCCCGTCCGTTCCCCGGGTTGCGCCGAACCCCTACGGTGGAAGTCCCAGCACGCGGCGCGGGGCCGCAGGGAAGGGGAGGTCCGGTGGATCAGCAGGCAGCCGTCGACGGACGACACGTGAGCGACGCCGGCGGCGTCCCCGATCTCGCGACCCTCACCCGGGTCACCGGCCGCATCCGGGAGAACGTCGAGCGCGTGATCGAGGGCAAGCCCGACGTCGTGACGGCCGCCCTCGTCGTCCTCCTCGCCGAGGGGCACCTGCTCATCGAGGACGTCCCCGGCGTCGGCAAGACGATGCTGAGCAAGGCGCTGGCCCGCAGCATCGACTGCACGGTGCGCCGCATCCAGTTCACCCCGGACCTGCTGCCCTCCGACGTCACGGGCGTCTCGGTGTTCAACCAGCAGTCCCGGGAGTTCGAGTTCCGCCCCGGCGGCGTGTTCGCCAACATCGTCGTCGGCGACGAGATCAACCGCGCCTCGCCCAAGACCCAGTCGGCGCTCCTGGAGTGCATGGAGGAGCGGCAGGTCACCGTCGACAACTCCACCTACCGGCTCGAGGCGCCGTTCCTGGTGATCGCCACCCAGAACCCCGTCGAGATGGAGGGCACCTACGCCCTGCCGGAGGCTCAGCGCGACCGCTTCATGGTGCGCGTCTCGATGGGCTACCCCGTGCTCGCCGCCGAGCTGGCGATGCTGGCCAGCCACACCGTCACGGCCGCCAACCCGCTCGACGATCTCGAGCCGGTCACCGACGCCGCCGAGATCGCCAAGCTCATCTCCATCGTCGGGCAGATCCACGTCTCGGACGCCGTGGCCCGCTACGCCGTCGGCATCACCGCGGCCACCCGCACCACCCCCGAGCTCTCCCTCGGGGCCTCCCCGCGCGCCACCCTGCACCTCGTGCGGGCCGCCAAGGCCTACGCCGCGATCTCCGGGCGCGAGTTCGTCGTCCCCGACGACATCGCCCGGCTCGCGGCACCCGTGCTCGGCCACCGCCTCGTCCCGAGCCTGGAGTCCAGCAGCGGCGGACGGTCGGTGAGCGCCGTCCTCGAGCAGTTGGTGGCGGGCGTCCCCGTTGCGTGAGGCGCTCGGGTCCCTGACGCTGCGCGGCCGCGCCTTCCTCGGTGCGGGCGTGACGGCCACGGTCGGCGCCCTCGTGGCGGGCCAGCCGACCATCGTGCGGGCGGGCCTGCTGGCCCTGGCGCTGCCGCTCATCAGCGGCGCGGTGCTGCTGCGCAGCCAGTACCGCATCGCCCTGGGTCGCCGGCTCGCCCATGCGCGCATCCCGGCCGGCGGGCAGACCGAGGTCACCTTGAGCCTGACCAACGAGGGCCGCACCCCCACCGGGCTGCTGCGGTTGGAGGAGCAGCTGCCCTACGCGCTCGGCGCCCGCCCGCGGTTCGTGCTCGAGGGCGTGGGTCGGGGCTGGCGCCGCACGGTGTCCTACCCGGTGCGCGCCGACCACCGCGGTCGCTTCACGATCGGCCCGATGCAGGTCGAGGTCGGCGACCCCTTCGGCATGGTGCGGCTGCACCGCGAGTTCGCCTCCACCGCGACCCTGGTGGTGACCCCGCGGGTCGTCGACCTGCCGGCCGTCGCCTTCACCGGCGGCTGGGCCGGCGCCGGCGACAACCGCACGCGGGCGTTCGCCGTCGGGTCCGCCGAGGACGTCACCGTGCGCGACTACCGGCGCGGCGACGACCTGCGCCGCGTGCACTGGCGCTCCTCGGCCCGGGCGGGCGAGCTCATGGTGCGCCGCGAGGAGCAGCCCTGGCAGGCGCGCGCGACCCTGCTCCTCGACAACCGCGCCCAGGCGCACGTGGGGCACGGCGCCGCCTCCTCGCTCGAGACCGCGGTCTCGCTGGTCGCCTCCATCGCCCGCCATCTCGCCCAGCGCGGCTACGCCGTGCGCCTGGCCACCGCCGCCACCCACGAGGCGTGGCACGACCACACGGGTGCGGCGTCGACCGAGGCCCTCATCGACCAGCTCGCCGTGGTCGAGACCGTGCCCGGCACCGGCGTTCCCCTCGACACCTCCTGGCTCTCCGACCACGGCGAGGGCGGGCTGCTGATCGCCGTCCTCGGTGCTGTCGGCGAATCGGACGCCGTCGCGCTGCGGCGGCTGCGCCAGCACGTCGGGGTCGCCGCCGCGGTCGTGCTGGACACCGCCTCCTGGTCGGGCGGGACCGCGACGTCGCCCTCCGGGTCCCCCGTCGCCGCCGTCGCCTCCGTCACGGGGGCCGGGTGGTGCGCGGTCCCCCATCGTCACGACGACCGGTTCGAGACCACCTGGACCGCCCTGGCCCGCAGCGTCTCGGCGCGCGGGTCCGGCATGGCGGCGGCGGGAGCGCTGCGATGACCACGACCAGCCCCACCAGCCCTGCCAGCCCGGCCGGCCCGCCACAGGGCGACCGGATCCAGGTGCGCCGGCTCGGCGCCGCCCCACCGGAGCAGCGGCCTCGCGTCGACGACCTGCTCACCGCGGCCGCGCCGGCCCTCGTCACGGCGTTCACGGTGTGGGCCGCCCTGCTCTCCTGGGTCGACTTCGCCGACGACTTCGGGGGCTACCTGCGTCCCCTGGGGTGGATCGCCCTGCTCGTCGCCGTGCTCGGAGCCACGCTGCGTGCGCTGCGATCGCCTCTCCTGCTGACACTGGCGGTCCAGGCCCTCGCCGCCCTCGCGGCCGCGACCTACGCCATCACCGGCGATGCGCTGCCGCTCGGCGGGGGCGCGACCCGTCTGTTCGACGCCGTGCGGTCCGCCCAGGACACCGCGAACACCTACGCCTCCCCGATCGGCTCGGGCGTCCCGCCGATCGACCCCCTCCTCATCGTGGCCGGCGCGGGCGCCATCGTCGTCGTCGACCTCGTGGCATGCAGCCTGCGGCGTCCGGGCCTCGCCTCGGTCCCGCTGCTCGTCGTCCTCGCGGTGCCGATCGCCGTGCTCGGCGACCTCGTGCCCTGGTGGGTGGCGATGCTGGTCGCCCTCGGCTTCGCCGCCCTGCTCTTCCTCGGCGAGCTCGACGCCGCCACCCGATGGGGCAGCAGCGTGCACGACCAGCATCCGGGGTTCCGCGTGCGCACCGGCTCGGTGCGAGGTCCGGCCGCCGGGGTGGCCGCGGCGAGCGTCGTCCTGGCCGTGGCGCTGCCCGGCGTGCTGCCGCTCGGCGACCTGCGGCTCTTCGACGTGGGCGGCGGGGCGGGCAAGGGCGACGGGTTGCGCGTCGTCAACCCGATGACCGACCTGCGCCGCGACCTGCGCCGCGGCGCCGACGTCCCGGTGCTCAGGGTCACCACCGACGATCCCGATCCCAGCTACCTGCGGGTCGCCGCGCTCACGGTGTTCCGCAACGAGGAGTGGACGGCGGGCGATCGTCAGGTGCCCTCCGACCAGCAGGCCGACGGCGAGGTGCCCGGACTCTCCGCCGTCTCCAGCAACGTGCGCCGCCGCACCTACGACTACGGCATCGAGACCTCCCCCGACTTCGACTCCCGCTGGCTGCCGACGCCCTACCCACCGACCTCGGTCACCGCCGAGGGCGACTGGCGCTACGACACCGCGACCATGGACTTCCTCGCCTCCCAGGACGGCCTCAACGCGGGCGGCATGTCCTACCGCGCCGTCGGCGACCAGCTGGCGCTGACGCCCGAGGCGCTCGACGAGGCACCCGCCCCCGGCGGACTCGTCAGCACCTCCTACACCGAACTGCCCGACGGTCTGCCCCCGATCGTCGACGAGATCGCACAGCGCGTCACCGCCGACGCCCCCACCGACTACCAGGCCGCGGTGGCCCTCCAGCGCTTCTTCCGCAGCCAGTTCACCTACGACCTCGACTCCGCCCCGCTCGGCGACGGCGTCGACGCCCTCGAGGCCTTCCTCGACCCGAACGGCGACCGCAGCGGCTACTGCGAGCAGTTCGCCTCGGCGATGGCCGTGATGGCCCGCGACATCGGCATCCCCGCGCGGGTGGCCGTCGGCTTCCTGCGCCCCGACCGCATCGGCCCCGGCACCTACCTCTACAGCTCCCACGACTACCACGCCTGGCCCGAGCTCTACTTCGCCGGCTTCGGCTGGGTGCGCTTCGAGCCGACGCCGTCGGTGCGCACCGACCAGCCGCCGTCCTGGACCCGCGGTGTGACCGACACGCCCGCACCCTCCGCGGCCCCGGAGCCGACGCAGGCACCGTCGAGCGCCGCGCCGTCCACGGCCCCCGGCGCGCAGGACCGGCCCGACCGGGAACTCCCCCAGGACGCCGCCGCCACCGAGCAGTCCGGCCGCGATCCCGCCGTCCTCGCCGGGACGGCCGCCGGTGTCGCCCTGGTGCTGCTCGCAGCCGCCTCCCCCGCCGTCGTGCGTCGGCGACGGCGCGCCCGCAGGCTGGAGGGCACGGCCGAGGACGCCTGGACCGAGCTGGCCGACACGGCGCGCGATCTCGGGCACCCGTGGCCGCCGACCTGGTCGGTGCGCACCACCGGGGCACGACTGGCCGAGCGCCTGCGCGGCACCACCACCGCGGGGGACGCCGCGATCGCCGCCGCCCTCGACCGGCTCGTCGACGCCGTCGAGCGGGAGCGCTACGCCCCGAGCGCGACGACGGCCCCGGGCGCCCTCGCCGACCCGGCCGGCGTCGTGCTGACTGCGATGGCCGAGGTCACCTCACGGCGGCGACGCTGGCGAGCGACCCTGCTGGCGCCCTCGCTGCTGCGACGACCCACCCGAGCGGTGTCCGCCGAGGACGACCGGCTCGAGCCGGCCGGCCGCGGCTGACCGGCGCCCCGGACAGCTCAGGCCGGACAGCCCGGGCCGGACAGCTCAGGCGGAACGCTCGACGCGGAGCGGGCGCACGTTGCCCGGGAGATCGCGACGCGGCGCACGGGCGTCCTTCGCGATCTCGTAGCGGAACTGGCCGACCAGGGTCTGCAACTCGGCGGCCATCCGGCTGACCGAGCCTGCGGCGTCCAGCGACTGCTCGGCGGCCAGCGAGGTGTCGCCGGCGACGGAGGCGACCCGGGCGACGTTGCCGGTGATCGCACCCGTCCCACTGGCGGCCTCGGCGATCCGGCGCGACATCTCGTCGGTCGTGGCGGCCTGCTCGTCGACGGCGCTGGAGATGGAGCTCTGGATCGAGCTGATCTGGTCGATGATCGCGACGATCTCGCTGATCGCGGCGACCGTGCCGGTCGTGTCGGACTGGATCTCCTCGATCTGACGCCGGATCTCCTCGGTCGCCGTGCGGGTCTGGTTCGAGAGCTCCTTCACCTCGCTCGCCACGACCGCGAACCCCTTGCCGGCCTCGCCGGCGCGTGCCGCCTCGATCGTGGCGTTGAGGGCGAGCAGGTTCGTCTGAGCGGCGATGGAGCTGATCAGATCGAGCACGCCCGCGATCTCCGAGGAGGACGCACCCAGGCGGCTGACGGTGGTGTTGGCCGAGTCGGCCACGCCGACGGCGCGCTGCGCGACGGTGGAGGCCTCGCGGGCACTGGTCGCGATCTCGCGGATCGCGCCGGTCAGGTAGTCGGCACCGTCGGCGACGGCCCGCACGTCGGCCGCCACCTGCTGCGCCTTGGTCGAGGCGGCATCGGCCTCGGTGGCGGTCTCCTGGACGCTGTCGCCCATGGCGGAGGAGGTGACGCTCAACTCCTCCGAGGCCGAGGCCAGGGTCAGGGAGTGGCTGGCGATCTCGCCGATGCTGGCCCGCAGGGTCTGCAGCAGCTTGTCCAGGCCTCCGGCCAGCTGACCGATCGCGTCGTCCCCGGTGACGGTCACCGGACAGGTGAGGTCACCGCCCGCAGCGGCGTCGACGACGGTGAGCAGGGCGTCGACCTTGGCGCGCAGGTCGGCCGCCGCGGCCGCCTCGGCCTCCGCGATCTCCTTCTCCCGGGCCATCCGCTCGTTGAGGGTCTGCTGCTCCAGCGCGGCCGCAGCACGCTGCCGCTCGGCCTCGTCGGCCGCGGCCTGGCGCTCGCGCTCGGCCTCGGCAGCGGCCGCTGCGGCGGCGCGGGCCGCGTCGGCCTCCAGACGCTTGCGCTCCTCCTCGGCGGCCAGGCGCTCGGCCTCGGCCCGGGCCGAGGCGTCGGCGAGGTCCTGGGCCGCGCGGGCGGCGCGTTCCTGCTCGGCGCGGGCGACGTCGTCCTGCGCCTGTTCGAGGGAGATGACCGCGGTGTTGAGGGCGGTGGCGATCCGACCGAACTCGTCCTCGCGATCGTGCTCGAGTCGGCGGGTCAGGTCACCCCCCGCGACGCCTTCCAGCACTGCGACGGTCCGTTCGATCGGGCGGGTGATCGAGCGACCGACATAGGCGAGTGCGACGAGCAACAGGAGCTGGGCGAGGATGCCGAGCAGCATGATCATCCGCCGGGTGGAACCAGCCTCGGAGATCATCGCCCGATAGTTCGTGACGTCCCCGGCGCGCTCGAGGTCGACCACGCGCCCGAAGTCGGTCGGCAGCGCCTCGGACGGCTCGAGGTTGTCGACCGTCTGGGTCTGCACCGCCGCCTTGACCTCGCCCTGATCGATCAGGTCGTGGGCCTTGATGGTGAAGTCGTCGTACGCGTCGACGTTCGCGCTGATGGTGTCGAGGATGTCGCGGGACTCCTGGCGCGTTGTCGAGTTGCGCGCGATCTCGATCTGCTTGTTGGCCTCGTCGATCGCGTCGAGGAACTGCTGGTAGGTGTCCGCGGTCAGCTGCTTCTGAGCGGGATCACCCAAGGTGGCCAGCGCGACCCACATGTTCGCCTGGTCGTCGGCCGTCAACCAGGCCTGGTAGGCGTTGGTGACAGCGACGGTCACCTTCATCGACTCCAGCGAATCGGTGGCCCGCCCCTTCATCCTGCCCGTCGCGTTGATCGCCGGCACGGCGATCGCGAGCAGCAGCAGCGTGGTGATCGCGCCGACCGCGTACAACTGCTGACGGACCGTGACCTTGCGCAAGAATCCCATGTCTTCGCCCCCCAGGCGCCTCGGCGGTCGTGCCTCGCCGGAGGACATCGGCCCCCGGGTCGGCGTCCTGAGGGGTCGGCGGGATATCTGTCCCGGGGCACCTGGCCCGGAACGCGACGAGGCCCGGACCAGTGGTCCGGGCCTCGTGCTAGAGACGGCAGGGGTCAGAAACCCTGACCCTCGTCGCGGCGGCGGCGCCACCGCTCCTCGACACGCTCCATGAAGGAGCCGGAGGTGCGCCGCTGCTGCTTGGGGGCACGGCTACGGCCGGCGCGCGGCGCGCGCCCACCGTCGACGACACCGAAGCCGCGGTTCGTGCGGGTGACGGCCGGCTCGGCCGTCGCGGCCTTCTGGCTGCGGATGGCCCCCAGCCCCCAGGTGGCCGAGGCGAGCATGACGATGAAGCCGACGACGCCGAGGGCCCACAGCTTGGTGATCACCCCGGCGGTGAGGACACCGACACCGGCTGCCAGCGCCACGCCGGCGAGGATGGCGCGCCGACGGGCCGTGCGGCGCAGGGACGTGCCGCGCAGGGTGGAGGCGAACTTCGGATCCTCTGCGGAGAGAGCGCGCTCCATCTGCTCGAGCAGTCGCAGCTCCTCTTCGGAGAGTGGCACCTTGGGCCTCCACTGGGTAGATCGTGGTGTCGGGCGGGTCACGCCGGTGGCTTCCAGGATAGGCAGGCGTGTGGCGACACGGTAGGCGGACCGGGAATTTTCACGAACCTGTCAACGCCGGGGGCTGGCGGACGGGGACGTGAACGGTGCTTCTCGGGGGTTCTCGGGGGTTCTCGGGGCTTCTCGGGGGCGCTAGCGGCCGCGCCGGCGGGCGAGCAGGTGCAGCTGCGCCGCGAGCGGGCGGTACTCCGGACGGGTGGCGACCGCGTGCTCGAGCTCGAGCAGCGCGGCCGTCGCGCCGGGTTCGAGGTCGAGCAGGCTGCCGGGCACGAGGTCGGCGAAGACCCGCACGCCCTGCAACGCGATCGCGTCGAGGCCGGCGCCGGCGACCAGCTCCTCGAGCTCGGCGGCGGTGAACCGCACCCCGGCACGTCCGGTGGGCGCGGTGGAGTCGAGCAGGGCGAGGGCCTGGCCGAAGTGACCGGCCATCGCGCGGGCGATGACGGCCGCATGCCGTTGGGCGACCAGCAGACTCAGCGCTCCCCCGGCCCGCAGGCTCCCGGCCAGGACGGCGAGGGCCTGCGCCGGGTCGCCGGCGACCTCGAGGACGCCGTGGCACAGCACGAGGTCGGCGCTCGCCGTTCGGTCGGCCAGCGAGGCGAGGTCGCCCTGCTCGCCGGCGACGGCGACACCGGCGTCGCGTGCGCGGCGGTCGAGTGCGGCGAGCGCATCGGGGCTGGGGTCGATGACGGTGACGCGGTGGCCGAGGGCGGCGATCCGGACGGCGAGCCCGCCGGTGCCGCCGCCGATGTCGACGACGTCGAGCGGGGCGGTGGTCACCAGCGGCTGGAGCGCGGCCCAGACGACACCGGTGCGGACGGCGCCGCGACGGTCCGAGGGACGCTCCGATCCGGAGGCGGGTCCTGACGCGGGGCCGGGTGCGGGTCCGGGCATGGCGCCACCCTAGTGCGTGGTCGTCCGTGCACCGCGGGGGCGCCCGGTCAGCCGGCGCGCCCGAGTTCGACAGGCAGAGCGGGGTGCCGGGTCTCGTGCGGACGCAGGCCGAGGGACTCCTCGATCAGGCGCACGAAGCGCTCGGCGTCGCGGAGCAGGTCGTCGGCCTCGCGTGCCGTCACCGCGCGCCGCGAGCCGGCCTCGGCGGCAGCGCGCTTGCGGGCACCGGCGGCGAAGAAGGTGGCCCACTCCTCGAACTCCGGTGCGAGCCGGGCCAGCAGGACCCAGGCGTTCTGGGTGCTGCGGCGTCCCGGAGCCTCCGGCCGGGCGCGGGTGGAGAGCAGGGCAGCCGCGGCCCGCAGGGCGGCCACGTGGGCGTGGGCGTAGCGGGCGGGGACGTCGGCCGTGGCGGCGGCCTCGGCGAGGGAGTCGGCCGCGCGGTCGAGGTGGCTCACGGTGGTGGCGCTGATGCGGGTCATGGTCTCCCCCTTCACGGATGATCGAACGCGTGTTCGAACACCACCAGTGAAGCGCGGAAGGGCCACGCGGTCAAGGGCACGCACCGCACGGCTCGCCGGCGGATGGCCCGATGGACGGCCCGACGGGGTCAGGCCGGTGCGTGCACGAACCGGCCGATCGTCGGCCGGAAGAGGGTCGCGAGGATCGCGACGTCGAGGAGCAGGGAACCCCACGCGAGCACCTCGAAGCTGGTCGGCGCGCCGATGCGGATGGCCGCGCCGGTGGCGATGCCGATGAGCACCACGAGGGTGGCCAGCACCCACCGCGCCCAGGCGTGCCCGTGCCGGAACAGCGCCAGCAGCACCAGCACGAGCGAGACGATGACGACCCACAGCACCCACGCGACCGGCACGAACTGCGGGATCGCGATCGGCTGCTCGGCCTTGAGGTAGGCCAGACCCTGCCGGGCGACGATCTCGCGGGCCTCGCGGTGGCCCTGGGCCCAGTTGAGGATGAGGTCGTCGCGCTGGACGATCGTCAACACCACCGTGACGGCGCCCAGACCCAGCAGTCCGAGCAGCAGACCGCTGGCGAGGTCGACAGCGCGGGGGCGCGGCGTCGTCATGACTCCTCCGGATCGTCGGGCCCCGCCCCGACGGCGGCGGAGACTCTGCCCGCACTCTAGTGCCGCGCCACTAGGGTCTCCGCATGAGCGAGGAGCATCCCGGGATCCGTCGGTTCCGCGAGGAGCACGCCCGGCGTGGCGGCCGTGGCGAGATCGTCGTGCTGCCCGACGGCGTCCACACCGCCGCGCTCGCTGCCGAGGCGCTGGGCTGCGAGGTCGGCGCCATCGCCAACAGCCTCCTCTTCGACGCCGACGGCTCGCCGGTGCTGGTGCTCACCTCGGGCGCGCACCGGGTCGACCCGGTCGTGACGGCCGAACGCATCGGTGTGGCGTCGCTGCGGCGCGCCTCCCCCGACTTCGTCCGCGAGCACACCGGCCAGGTCATCGGCGGGGTCTCGCCGTTCGCCCACCCGGCGCCCCTGCCCACCTACCTCGATCCCTGGCTCGCGCGACACGAGGTCGTCTGGGCGGCGGCCGGTCATCCGGCCGCGGTCTTCTCCACGACCTACGAGGAGCTGCGGGACATCACCGGCGCCACCCCGGTCGAGGTCGTCTGATGGCCCGGGTCGTGGTGATCGGCGGCGGCCTGGGCGGCCTGGCCGCGGCGGCGCGGTTGGCCAAGCTCGGGCACCGCGTGCACCTGGTCGAGCGGGGCGAGCGGTTGGGCGGCGTCCTGACCCCGGTCACCGACGACGAGGGACTCGGTTTCGGCTGGGACGCCGGCCCGCAGGCGACCCTGCTCCCGGCGGTCCTGCGCGACCTGTTCCGCAAGACCGGGCGTCCACTTGAGCAGGAGCTCGACCTGGTGCCGCTCCCGCTCGTGCGCGAGCACCGCTTCGAGGACGGCTCCTCGCTGCGGCTCGCGGGCGGCTCCCGCGGGGCGCAGACCGAGGCGTTCGAGGCCCTGCGTCCCGGGTTGGGCGCGCAGTGGCAGGCCTACGTCGACGCCGGGGGCGACGACTGGGAGGTGCTGCGCCGCCACTACTTCGAGACGCCCTGGAACCCCGAGCGGCTGCCGGCCGAGGCCGCCGCGCTCCTCGACGACCGCACCGTGCTGCGCAAGCGGCTCAAGCGCGCCTTCCGCGACGACCGTGCGCGCCTGGTCGCGGGCCACCCCCACGTGGCCGACGGCCACGACCTGCGCAACGTGCCGGCCTGGGCCGGGCTGGTCTCCTACCTCGAGCAGACCTTCGGCGCCTGGACCGTGCCGTCGGCGGCGCCCGGGACGCCGTGCGGCTCCAGCGGGATGGCCGCCCTCGCGCTCGCCCTGGAGAAGCGTCTGGAGACCCGGGGCGTCGTGGTGCACACCGCCACCACCGCCCTCGACCTCGTGCTCGGCACCGGCGGCGCCGTCGTCGGCGTCCGGATCGCCGCGACCCCCGCCGATCCCGAGGCCCCCGAGGCTCCTGGGACCCCCGACGGGCCGGGCCCGACGGAGGGAGCCGAGGTGCTCGACGCCGACGTCGTGGTGTGCGCGATCGACCCCCGCCGACTGCCCGCCCTGGCCCGGTCCGTCGAACGCACGATGCCGGCCCTGCCGCCGGTCGTCACCCACCTCGGGCTCCGCGACGACCCGGCCGATCCCCTGCCCGACGTGCCGAGCGAGGTGGTGCTGCACGGCGACCCGATGCTGGTCGTGCGCACCGGCGGCTGCGCTCCGGCGGGTCACCAGGCCTGGACCCTCCACGCCCGCGGCAAGATCGCCGAGGAACTGCCCCGTGCCCTGGCGCGGCGCGGCCTCGACGTCCGCCGCCATGTCGTCACCCAGGTCGATCTCAGCCCGCGCCGCCTGGTGGAGCGCTGGGGCGGCTCCCCGCACGGCGTCCTGTGGCAGGGCCGCGGCACGGTGCGTCGCCGGCTGGGTCCCACGACCCCGATCCCGGGCGTCTACGCCGCGGGCGCGCACGCCACGCCCGGCGGCGGGGTGCCGTTCGTCGGCCTCTCGGCCGCGCTGGTCGCCCAGGTCGTCGGGCCCGCGTGACCGGCCCCAGGCTGAGCGGGGGTCAGACGGTGACGTTGAGGCGCTCGAAGATCTCGAGCGTCGCGCGCGACTGATTGAGCGTGTAGAAGTGCAGGCCCGGCGCGCCGCCGGCGAGCAGTTCCTCGCAGAGCTCGGCCGCCAAGGCGATGCCCTCCGCGCGCATGGCGACCGGGTCGCCCTCGTGCGCCCGGATGCGCTCGACGACGTCGGCGGGCACCTCGGTGCCGATCAGCTCGCCCTGGCGACGGATGGCGTTGAGGTTCAGGATCGGCATGATGCCGGGCAGGATCGGCAGGTCGACGCCGCGCGCGGCCACCCGGTCGACGAGCGAGAAGTAGTCGTCGGCGCGGAAGAACATCTGGGTGACAGCGAACTCGGCACCCGCGCGGGCCTTGGCGGCCAGCACGTCGGCGTCCTGGTCGAGGGACGCCGAGGCCGGGTGCCGCTCGGGGAACGCCGCGACGCCGATGCGGAACGTGCCGCGAGCCGCGCACATCTCGACGAGCTCGGAGGCGTACTGCAGGCCGCCCTCGGTGGGCACCCACGGGGCCCGGGGGCCGTCGCTGGGATCGCCGCGCAGCGCCATCACGTGCCGGACGCCGGCTGCCTCGTACTCGTCGAGGATCGCCTCGAGCTCCTCGCGGGTGTGGCCGACGCAGGTGAGGTGGGCCATCGGGGTCAGCGTGGTCTCGCGGGCCATCCGGCCGGTCACCCGCACCGTGGTGTCGCGGTTGGAGCCGCCGGCACCGTAGGTGACCGAGACGAAGGTCGGCCGGTACGGCTCGAGCGCGCTCACCGCACGCCACAGCTGCTCCTCGCCCGCCTCGTCGCGCGGGGGGAAGAACTCGAAGGAGAACGACCGCTCGCCGGCTGCCACCAGCTCGGCCAGGGAGCGCCCGCGGTCGATCGTCATGCCCCGATTCTAGGTACCCGGCGGTAGCACCGGCCGCGTCGTCCACGGGCGGGGACGGCGTCTAGGCTCGCCGCGTGAGCGCCGTCTGGGACCCCGCCGACTTCCGTACCGGGATCGAGTCGGTGATCACGGAGTTCCTCGACCGGCAGGCCGCGGTGCTGGCTCCGCTGGGCGAGGACGCCGGTCGGCTGCTGGCCGAGGCCCGGGCCCTGCTGGCCGGCGGGAAGCGGCTGCGGGCGGCCTTCTGCCACTGGGGGTACCTGTCGGTGCACCCCGATCCGTCGTCCGCGGAGCTGGCCGCGCTCGGCCGGGCCGCGGCGTCCCTCGAACTGCTGCACGCCAGCGCGCTCGTGCATGACGACCTCATGGACGCCTCCGACACCCGGCGTGGCCGGCCGGCCACCCACCGCGGCTTCGCGGCCGAGCACCGCGCGGCCGGCTGGAGCGGCGACCCCGAGCAGTACGGCGCCGCCGCGGCGATCCTGCTCGGCGATCTGCTGCTGGCCTGGGCCGACGAGCTGCTGCGCACCTGCGGACTGCCCCTCGAGCGGGTCGCCCCGGCGCTGCGGGTCTTCGACCTGTGCCGCAGCGAGGTGATCGCGGGGCAGTTCCTCGACATCTCCGTGCAGGCCCGCGGGCACGCCGACGAGGCGACGGCGATGACGGTGCTGCGCTACAAGTCGGCCAAGTACTCCATCGAGCGGCCGCTCCACGTGGGCGCGGCGCTGGCCGGTGCCGACGACGCACGCCTCGCGGCCCTGACCGCCTACGGCCTGCCGCTCGGCGAGGCCTTCCAGCTGCGCGACGACCAGCTCGGCGTCTTCGGCGATCCCGCCGTCACCGGCAAGCCGGCCGGCGACGACCTCGTCGAGGGCAAGCGCACCGTGCTGGTGGCCCTCGCCCTCCAGGGCGCTCCCCCGGACGACCGCGACCACCTCGACCGCTCCCTCGGCCGCCCGTTGGACGACGCCGAGGTCGACCGGCTGCGCGCGATCATCCGCGCCAGCGGCGCCGAGGACGCCGTCGAGCAGCGCATCGACGACCTCACCCGCGCCGCCCTGGCCGCGGTCGACGCGGCCGCCGTCGACGATCGGGCCCGCACGGCGCTGCGCGAGCTGGCCGGAGCGGCGACGCGTCGCTCGGTCTGAATCTGCGCCCCGGCATCCCCCGCGATCAGCGGGGTGTCACCAGGCCATGGCCTGGGCGCGGCGCTTGACCTCGCTGCCGCGGTTCTCGCGCAGGGCGTCGATGCCGCGACCGGGGAAGTCCTGGTCGAGGAAGAGCCAGGCGATGATCTCGCGGTCGGTGTAGCCGCCGTCGTGGAGCACGGTGACGACGCCGGAGAGCCCCTTGACCAGCTCGCCGTCCTGTACGAACAGGGCCGGGATCTGCTGGCCGGCCCGCGGCCGGGGCACGGCGGCGGCGATCTGGTGGTCGGCGATCATCGAGCGGATGCGCGACGTCGCGACGCCCAGGCGCCGCGCGGCCTCGGCCCAGTCGATCCACTCCTCCACGAGGACGTCGAGGTCGTGGTCGGCGAGGGGGATGTCACGGGTCGGGTCGGCCATGGGGTCATCGTCCCACGCGTGTCCGACCGGAGCCTCGGCGTGTCGCCACCGTACGATGGGCGCTCCGGAGCTTCCCCCTCCGGAGCAGGAGGGACGAGGTGACCGAGCAGACGACGCGCGCGCACGGCGCCGGCTCGACCGACCCCTTGCACGGGCGCGTGCTCGACGGCCGCTACCGCATCGAGGGCCTGATCGCCCGCGGCGGCATGGCCCGGGTCTACACCGCCCACGACGAGCGGCTCGACCGCACGGTGGCGGTCAAGGTGATGCGCGCCGACCTCGGCGACGACGAGCAGTTCGCCGCGCGCTTCGTGCGCGAGGCCCGTGCCGCGGCCCGGCTCAGCCACCCCAACATCGTCGCGGTCTTCGACCAGGGCGAGGACGACGGCACCGTCTTCCTGGCGATGGAGTACATCCCCGGGCGCACGCTGCGCGACGTGATCGCCGCCGAGGCGCCGCTCTCCCCCGCCCGGGCGCTGGCCGTGCTGGAGCCGGTCGTCTCGGCCCTGGCCGCCGCCCACCGGGCCGACATCATGCACCGCGACGTGAAGCCGGAGAACGTGCTGCTGGCCGACGACGGCCGGGTCAAGGTCGCCGACTTCGGGCTGGCCAAGGCGATCAGCGCCGACACCAGCCACACCGCCACCGGCATCCTCATCGGCACGGTCTCCTACGTGGCGCCCGAGCTCGTCGTCCACGGCACGGGCGATGCCCGCGCCGACGTGTACGCGGTCGGCGTCATCCTCTCCGAGCTGCTCACCGGCCGGAAGCCGCACCAGGGCGAGTCGCCGATCCAGGTCGCCTACAAGCACGTGCACGAGGACGTCCCGCCGCCCTCGCGCGTCGTCCCCTCGATCCCGCCCTACCTCGATGCGCTGGTCGCCCGTGCGACCGCACGCGACGTCACCCAGCGCCCGGCCGACGCCGGCGTCCTGCTGCGCCACCTCCATCTCGTGCAGCAGGCGCTCGCGGCCGGCGTGGCCGACGACCCCGACCTCACCGCCGACCTCACCCCGCGGGTCGTCTCGGGCACCGCCGAGCTCGTCGGCCTCGAGGAGATCCGCGAGCGGCTCGTCGAGGAGGACGACCCGCTGGCGCTGCCCGACCTCGGCGAGCACACCCAGCGCCTCGCGGCGATGGCGCCCGCGGCCGGGGCGACCGGGTCCGCCGTTACGGCCGCGACCGCAGCGGTGACGGTCCGGCCCGTGGGCCCGATCGAACCCGTCGCTCCCCTGCCGCCGCCGCGACGCCGTCGTCGGCGCGGTCCGCTCGCACTGTTCCTCGCCGTCCTGCTCGCCGTCGCGGTGGGTGTGGGCGCCTGGTGGTTCGGCTACGCCCGCTACACCTCGCTGCCGAGCGTCCTCGACCTCACCCAGGCGCAGGCCACCTCGAAGCTCCAGGACGCCGGTTTCGAGGTCGAGATCGGCACCCCGGTCTACAGCGACGACGTCGCCAAGGGTCGTGTGGTGAGCACCGACCCCGACCCGGGCTCGCGCGTGCTCGACGGCGACACCGTCACGCTGGTGGTCTCCCTCGGGGTCGAGCAGTACCCCGTGCCGAAGCTGGCCGGGCTCACGCTCGAGGCCGCCACCAAGGCCCTCACCGACACCAAGCTCGAGGTCGGCCTCGTCACCCGCGCCTACAGCGAGACCGTCGCCGAGGGCGAGGTCATCTCCAGCGACCCCGCCGCCGGCGAGCAGCTGCGGCCAGGCGCCGCCGTCGACCTCGTCGTCAGCAAGGGACGCCGTCCGATCCCCGTGGGCGACTGGGTCGGCAAGGACGCCGACCGCGCCCAGAAGGTGCTCGAGCGGCGCGGCCTGGTGGTCGACCGCCGCACCACCGTCTACAGCGACACGGTGCCCGAGGGATTCGTCGTCTCCCAGTCGCCCACCGGCGGCACCCTGTTCCGCGGCGAGACCGTCAACCTCACCGTCTCGCTCGGGCCCGAGCTGGTCGAGATGCCGCGCGTCATCGGCTCCGGCGTCGAGGCGGCACGGGAGAAGCTCGAGGCGCTCGGCTTCAAGGTCGAGGTGCAGAACTCCCGCGCCTACATCGGCCTGGGCTACGTGCTCAGCAGCGACCCCGACGCCGGTCAGCAGGTCCCGAAGGGCTCCACGGTCACCCTGTACCTGGTGTGACCCGGGAGTGACGCCGGTAATCACGCCGGGCGTTCCGCGAGGCAGGCCTCGCGCCGAATCGGCGTCCTCGCAGGCGCGCTCCTAGGCTGGCCCGGTGACCGACCTGCGCTCCCTGTCCCGCCCCGTCGGCACCCACGTGCAGGTCGGCAAGGGCCTGGTGGCCGGCGCCCTGGCCGGCGCCGAGGAGCTCGGCTGCGAGACGCTGCAGATCTTCGTGGGCAACCCCCGCGGCTGGGCGCTCTCGGCCGGCAAGCCCGCCGAGGACGCCGCCTTCGCCGCGGCGATCGCCGAGCGCGGCATGCGCGTGTTCATCCACGCGCCGTACCTGGTGAACCTCGGCAGCCCGACGCCGTCCACCTACGAGAACAGCGTGGCGGTCGTGGCCCACAACCTGGTGCGAGCGGCGCAGATCGGCGCCGAGGGCGTCGTCGTGCACACCGGCTCCTTCGTCGACCCGGGCGGCAGCGACGCCGAGAGCGCCGAGCGGTTCGCCGCCGCGATGCGGCAGGTGCGCGAGGGTCTGCTGCCGATCCTCGAGACGCTCGGGGACGACGGACCGTGGCTGCTGCTCGAGCCGACCGCCGGTCAGGGGCGCTCGCTGTGCGCCGGGGTCGAGGACATCGCCGGCTACCTCGACGCCGTCGACCACCACCCGCGCGCGGGCATCTGCCTCGACACCTGCCACGTGTTCGCCGCCGGCGCCCCGCTCGACGAACCGGGCGGCACCACGGCGACCCTCGACCGCATCGTCGAGATCGGCGGCGAGGGGCGGCTGCGGCTGGTGCACGCCAACGACTCCAAGGACGTGCGGGGCGCCTTCAAGGACCGGCACGAATGCATCGGCGAGGGCCACATCGGGCTCGGCGCCTTCGAGGAGCTGTTCGCGCACCCGGCGACCGACGGCGTCCCGTTCATCCTGGAGACGCCGGGATCGCGCGACGTCGGCCACCCCGACCTGCCGCTGCTGAAGAAGATCCGGGAGGGCCAGGGATGAGCACGACCGTCGACGACACCCGCCAGCGGCGCCTGCAGCTGCTGGCGACCGGGGCCCTCCTGGCGATGACCGCCTGCTGGGGCTCGACGTTCTTCCTGATCAAGGACCTCCTCGATCGGGTGCCCACGCTGGACTTCCTCGCCGTCCGGTTCAGCATCGCGGCCGTCGCCATGGTGCTCGTGGCGCCGCGCGCGCTGCAGCGCCTCTCCGCGCAGGCACGCCGCCAGGCGCTGGTGCTGGGCCTGCTGTACGGCGTCGCCCAGATCCTCCAGACCGCCGGGTTGGCCCACACCCCCGCGAGCGTGTCGGGGTTCATCACCGGCATGTACGTGATCGCGACCCCGCTGTTCGCCGCCGTCCTGCTGCGCACCCGCATCACGCGTGTCACCTGGGCGGCGGTGCTGCTCGCGATGGCCGGGCTCGGGGTGCTGACCCTCGACGGGTTCTCGGTCGGCTACGGCGAGGCGATCACGCTGGTCGCCGCCATGCTCTACGCGCTGCACATCGTCGGACTCGGCGCCTGGTCGAACGCCTCCGACGCGCTCGGCATGTCGATCGTGCAGATCATCGTCATCGCGGTCGTCTGCCTCATCGCCAGCGTGCCCGACGGCATCGTGCTGCCGCCCACGACCGGCGACTGGCTCTCCGTCGTCTACATGGCGCTCGTCGCCGGCGCGCTCGCGCTGGTCGCCCAGACCTGGGCCCAGAGCCATCTGCCGGCCACCCGCTCGGCGATCATCATGTCGATGGAGCCGGTCTTCGCGGCCGGGTTCGCGGTCGCGCTGGGCGGCGAGTCGGCCACCGCACGCATGCTCCTCGGCGGGCTGATGGTGCTCACCGCGATGATCGTGGTCGAGACCCGGGGCGGCGGCGACGACCGCGAGGGACCGCTCGAGGGCGAGGTCCAGCACCTGGCGGTCTGAGGGGTGTCGACGCGTCGGGACGACCGGACCACCGACTCCCCCCGACTTGCCGCGCTCGCGCGGCCCGGCAGACTATGCCGCGTGACGACCTGCGCCAACTGCGGAGCACCGCTGGGCGTCGGCCGGTACTGCACCAACTGCGGGCACCGGGTCGGCGTCCCCGTCGCCGGTGCGCCGAGCCTCCACGACACCGCCGAGCGGCCCGCCGTCCCCCCGGCCGCGCCAGCCGCGCCAGCCGCGCCGGCCGCGCCGGAATCGGTGCCGGTGCCGCCGGTGCACGAGCCCCCGCCGCCCGCGCGGTTCCCGCTCTTCGCCGACGAGCCGACCGGCGCGCCGTCCGGTCCCGACCTCACCCTCACCGACCTCCCGGCGGTGCCGTCCCCCGCACCCACCGACCGGCAGCCGGCGCGGCGCGCCCAGCTGCTGCTGGCGGGCGGCCTCGTCGTCGTCCTCGTGGCGGTGGGCGGGCTCCTGCTCACCCGCGGCGGGGACGACGCCGCACCGGCCCGTGCCGACGACGGTCGGCCGGGTGCGGGTGCGCAGGCCGCTGACGACGATCAGGGGGCCGACGACCCCGCCGACGGCGACTCCCCCGGCGCCGATCCCGACCCGACGGACGCCGGCTCCCCGGACCCGCAGGACGGCCGCGACCTGAGCGCCCAGGCCCAGGTCACCGCTCCGCCGCCCGGTCCGCCGAGCAGCGATGTCGCCACCGGCCGCCCGGTCACCTACGTGGCCGCCAACATGCTCGATGGCGACCCGACCACCTGCTGGCGCACCCCGGGCGATGCGACCGGTGCGGAGCTGGTCTTCACCCTCCCGCCCGGCAGCACCGTCACCAGCGTCTCGCTCATCAACGGCTACGCGAAGACCAGCCGAGCCGGCGGCACCACCTACGACTGGTACCATGGCAACCGCCGCATCCTCCGCGCCGAGTGGATCTTCGACGACGGCACCACGATCAGCCAGGACCTCATCGACACCCGCGACCCGCAACGCCTCGACGTCGGCACCATCACCACCGACACCGTGCGCCTGCGTCTGATGCAGGTCTCGCCGCCCGGCACCGGGCCGGCGGCCAAGGACAACACCGCGATCTCGGAGGTGTCGATCCTCGGGAGGTGAGGGTCGGGACAGGTGCTCCGGTGGTCGAGGTGCGAGGCGCCCTGGTGTCGAGCTGCGAGACCCGGGTGGGACGGACGCCGACGGTGGGGACGGCGCTCCTTCCGGTGGTCGAGGTGCGAGGCGCCCCGGCGCCGAGCTGCGAGACCCGGTGAGGTGAGCTGCTTCGTTGGGGACGTCGCCTGCCCGCGCCGACCGACCCCGGCTGCCGCGTTGGCTTCGGGGTGAAAGGCGCTGGCTACGCCGGTGGGGGTTCCGGCTGCCTCTCGGGTGCGGCGTTCACATCGGGTTGAAAGGCGCCGGCTAGGTGGGTGCCGGGTTGCTCTCGGTGTTCGGGTCGCCGCTCGCTCCGGTTGAAAGGCGCCGGCTACGCAGGTGACGGCTTCCGGCTGCCGCTCGGGTGCGGGGGTCTCGCGGCTCGCTTCGCTCGCACCTCGACCACCGATCGCTTCCGGTGGTCGAGGTGCGAGGCGCCCCGGCGCCGAGCCGCGAGACCCGGCCAGACGAACGCTGGCAGTAGGGACGATCTGCGGCTCCCGTCCGGTGGCTGAGGTGCCCGAGCCCCCGGCTGAGGGCCTCGAAGCCCAGCAAGCCGAAAGGCAGCCGCAACCACGCAGATTCAGTCGCTCGAAACCCTTGTATTCGAACACGTGTTCGAGTAGACTGAGGCATGGCCTCCACCACCCCACACCAGGATCTTCGGGACCCGCGGTCCCTCCTGGTGCTCGCGCGCGACGCGCGGGTGGTGGCCGACGACGCCGAACGATCCGTGTTCATCGCCGCCGCCCAGTGGGCTCTCGCGCACCCGGCGGCTGATGAGTGGGACAGCGCGTGTGTGCCCGGCACCGAACGCACCCTCGCCATCGCCGGCCAAGGTGCACCCCTGGTGGCGGAGTTCTGCATCGACGAGTTCGCCGCCGCCATCGGGCTCTCGGCCGACGCCGGGCACTACTACATCGGCGACGCGTTGGAGTTGGCTGCTCGTCTGCCCCGGTGTTGGCGGCGTGTGGAGGCTGGTGAGGTTCCGGTGTGGCGGGCACGGAAGATCGCCCAAGCCACCCGGCTCTTGTCGCCCGAGGCCGTCGAGCTGGTCGACCAGCGGTTGGCGTCGTTCGCGCACTCCATCGGCGGACGCGGCATCGAGCAGACCGTCAAAGCAGCTGAAGCCGAAGCAGACCCCGAGCTCCTCAAGGCCAGGCGGGAAGCGGCTGACGACAAGCGGCACGTCACCATCTACTCCCGTCATGTCGACTTCCACGGCCGCGTCGACATCGAAGGCGCCCTCGACCTCGCCGACGCGTTGGACCTCGAGGACGCCCTCGCCGCCGTCGCCGCCCAGTTGAAGGACCTCGGCTGTGAGGAGTCGCTCGACGCACGCCGGGCCATGGCCCTCGGCGAACTCGCCCGACGCGAAACACCCCTCAGCTTCCCCGCCGATGGCGAGGTGGAGCCGCCGGCGCGGTCCAAGCGGACCCTCCAGCTCTACGTCCACATCAACCACGCACCCGGCGAGAACCCGTTCGGAACGGCCGCTCGGGTCGAGAACACCCGCACCGCCCTCGACCTGGACACCCTGCGCTCGTGGTGCACCGACCCCGACACCCAACTCGTCGTCCGACCCGTCCTCGACCTCGCCGAACACCGGTCGAGCGAGTCCTACGAGATCCCCACCCCCCTACGCGAGCAAGTGATCCTCCGCGACGTCACCTGCGTCTTCCCCCACTGCACCAGACCCGCCCGAAGTGCCGACATCGACCACATCGTCCCCTTCGACGCCGGCGGCCGAACGACCACAGACAATCTCGCGGTGCTCTGTCGACATCACCACCGTGTGAAGACCCACCACGGCTGGACCTACAGACCCGTCGACCCGAACGACACCAGCGGACCACCCGGCAACGGCTCCAGCTATCTCTGGACCAGCCCCCACGGCCAGCACTACCTCCGCACAACCACCGGCACCACGACAGCCTGAACCCCACCCGGGTTCGGGCTTGTCGTGCTGCCCGGGGCGGGAGCGTCAGAGCGCGGCGAGCACCCGCGCGGCCTGCTCGGCGTCGGCGCGGGAGAGGTCGAGGTGGGTGACGGCCCGGACGGCGGTGGGGCCGACCGCCGAGACCAGGACGCCGGCGTCCTTGGCCCGGGCGACGAAGCCGGGGGCGTCGGGGCGCGGGATGACGACGATGTTGGTGTCGACGCCTGCGGGGTCGACACCGCAGGCCTCGGCGATGAGCCGGGCGTGGGCGTGGTCGTCGGCGAGCCGCTCGAGGTGGTGGTCGAGGGCGTGGAGGCCGGCGGCGGCGAGGATGCCGACCTGGCGCATGCCGCCACCCATCCGCTTGCGCCACTGCCGGGTCTCGGCGATCACGTCGGCGCGACCGACGACGAGCGACCCGACGGGGGCGCCGAGCCCCTTGGAGAGGCAGACGGCGAGCACGTCGGCGATCGCGCCGTAGGCGGCGAGTGGGGTGCCGGTGGCGACGTGGGCGTTCCAGATGCGGGCGCCGTCGAGATGGATGCCGACACCGACCTCGTCGGCGAAGGCGCGCAGCGCCTGGAGGTCGGCGAGCGGCAGCACCGCTCCCCCGGCGAAGTTGTGGGTGTTCTCGACGGCGATCGCCGCGGTGCGCACGAAGTAGGGGCCGAGGTCGGGGGCGAAGAGGGAGCGGACGGCGTCCAGGTCGATCTGTCCGCGCGGGTGGGTCCAGGTGCGCATCGTCAGCCCGGTGTACGCGCCGTGGGCACCGAGCTCGGCGCGGGCGATGTGGGCCGAGCTCTCGCACAGCACCTCGGTGCCGACCCCGACGAGGGTGCGGACGGCGAGCACGTTGGCCATCGAGCCGGTCGGGGTGAACAGCGCGGCCTCGTGTCCGAAGAGACCGGCGACCCGCTCCTCCAGAACGCGGACGGTGGGGTCCTCACCGAACACGTCGTCACCGACCTCCGCGGCGGCCATGGCCGCACGCATCGCGTCGGTGGGACGGGTGAGGGTGTCGGAGCGCAGATCGATCACGCGCCCCAGTCAAGCAGGCCGGCAGGCTCAGCCCTTGCGCAGCATCTCCGCGACGAGGAAGGCGAGCTCGAGCGACTGCACCCGGTTGAGGCGCGGGTCGACGACCGACTCGTAGCGGTGGGCCAGGCCCTCCTCGTCGATCTCCTCGCCGCCGCCGATGCACTCGGTGACGTCGTCGCCGGTCATCTCGACCAGGATGCCGCCGGGGACGGTGCCCAGGGCGCGGTGGACGTCGAAGAAGCCCTGCACCTCGTCGACGACGTCGTCGAAGCGGCGGGTCTTGTAGCCGGTGCTCGACTCGAAGGTGTTGCCGTGCATCGGGTCGCAGACCCACGCCACCGAGACGCCCTCGGCGGTGACCTTCTCGACCAGACCGGGCAGGCCGTCGCGGATCTTGCCGGCACCGAAGCGGGTGATGAAGGTGAGGCGGCCGGCCTCGTTCTGCGGGTTGAGCTTGTGGGCCAGTGCGAGCGCGTCGTCGGCGGTGGCGGAGGGGCCGAGCTTGACGCCGATCGGGTTGCGCAGGTGGCGGAAGTACTCGACGTGCGCGCCGTCGAGCTGACGGGTGCGCTCGCCGATCCACACGAAGTGCCCCGACACGTTGTAGGGCTGCTCGGTGCGCGAGTCGATACGCGTCATCGCGTGCTCGTACTCCATGAGCAGCGCCTCGTGGCTGGAGTAGAAGTCGACGCGGCGCAGCTCCTCGGGGTCGGCGCCGATCGCCGACATGAAGGCCATCGCCTTGTCGATCTCACCGGCGAGCACCTCGTAGCGCTGACCGGCCGGCGAGGTCTTCACGAAGTCGGTGTTCCAGGTGTGCACCTGGCGCAGATCGGCGTAACCGCCGGTCACGAAGGCGCGCACCAGGTTCAGCGTGGCGGCCGAGGCGTTGTAGACGTCGAGCAGCCGCTGCGGGTCGGGGATGCGCGACTCGGGGGTGAAGTCGAAGCCGTTGACGGCGTCGCCGCGGTAGGCCGGCAGCGTGACGCCGTCACGGGTCTCCATGTCGGAGGAGCGCGGCTTGGCGTACTGACCGGCGAGGCGGCCGAGCTTCACGACCGGCATCGAGCCCGCGTAGGTGAGGACGACGGCCATCTGGAGCAGCACGCGCAGCTTGTTGCGCACGTTGTCGGCGGTGACGCCGTCGAAGGTCTCGGCGCAGTCGCCGCCCTGGAGCAGGAACGCCTCACCGCGGCTGACCGCGGCCATCTTCGCCTTGAGATCGTCGCACTCGCCCGCGAAGACCAGCGGCGGCATCGTGCGCAACTTGGCGACGGCGGTGTCGACGGCACCGGCGTCGGGGTAGGTCGGCTGCTGCAGCGGCTTCAGCGCGTGGAGATCGGCGAGGGACGGCATGCTCACGCGCTCAAGCCTACGCGCGCAGGCGCCGTCCTCTCGATTCGATAACGACCGGTGGACGCCGGCGGGATCACTCCAGGGCGCCGACGTCCTCGAAGCGCGAGTCGCCCTCGCCCGAACGGCGGTTGAGCGCCCAGGTGAGCGCCCAGAGCACCACGCCGATGGCGAGCAGTCCGGCAGCGATGCGGTACTGCACGTAGTCGGCCTCCAACCGCGCCCACGGACCGAGCAGGAAGGCGCACAGCAGGGCGCCGACGACGGGGATCGGCCCCCACGCCCGGAAGCCCTCGCCGGACGTGGCAGGGTCGCGCCGGCGCAGCACGAGGCAGGCGATGTTGACGACCGTGAAGACGGCGAGCAGCAGCAGCGACGTGGTGCCCGAGAGGGCGCCGACCACCGTGCTCTCCGACTGCACCCGCACATAGACGATCAGGCCGAGGGCCAGCGCCGTGGTGAAGCCGATCGCGAGGTAGGGGGCCTGGCGACCGGAGGAGACCCGGCCCAGCGGCCGCGGCAGGACGTCCTGTCGCGCCATGCCGTAGATCAGGCGGCTGGCCATGAGCATGTTGATGAGCGCGGTGTTGGCCACGGCGAAGACCGTCATGAACGGGAAGATCTTGTCGATCGGGATGTCGGGGGCGCCGACGCGGACGACGTCGAGCAGCACGCCGGCCTCGCTCTGGGGCGAGGTGACCTGGCCCGGCGGGATGACCGCGACCACCGAGATCGCCACGAGCACGTAGATGATCACCGCGATGCCGAGCCCGGTGAGCATGACGCGGGGGAAGATCCGCGCCGGATCGCGGGTCTCCTCGACCATGTTCACGGAGTCCTCGAAGCCGACCATGGAGAAGAACGCGATCGCGGTGGCGATCGTGACGGCCATGAACAGGCCCTTGTCGTCAGGGCTCTCGAACACCGTGACCCGCGACAGATCGCCGTCACCGCGACCGATGGTGGCGAAGCCGATGCCGATGACGATCGCGAGCGCCGCCATCTCCACCAGGGTCAGGACGACGTTGAACTTCACGCTCTCCCCCACCCCGCGCAGGTTGATCGCGGCGAGGGCCAGCATGAAGAGCAGGGCGACCACCAGCGTGGCGCCGTCACCGGTCGGGACGCCGGGCAGGAGCTCGTCGAGACCCACGAGCAGGTTCGCCGAGAGCAGGCCGGACGACGTCGCCGCGCTCGTGATGCCCGAGCACACCACCGTGAAGGCGACCAGGAAGGTCACGAAGTGCACGCCGAAGGCCTTGTGGGCGTAGAGCGCGGCGCCGGCGGCCTGCGGGTACTTCGTGACCAGCTCGAGGTAGGAGAAGGCGGTGAGGGTGGCGACCACGAACGCCACGAGGAACGGCAGCCACGCGATGCCGCCGACCTGGCCGGCGAGCCGACCGGTGACGGCGTAGACCCCCGAGCCGAGGATGTCGCCGACGATGAAGAGCAGCAGCAGACCCGGGCCCATCACCCGCTTGAGGTCGCCGCCCTCGTGGGGCGCGTCGGTCGCGGCGTCCGTGGGGGCGCTCATCGGATCTCCTCCGGTTCGGCGGTACGGGATACCGACGAGCCCTGCCCGAGCACCGCCCGGGGCAAACCTCGCCCCTGCCCCCGGCTCAGCCGAAGAAGACCTGCGCCTCGGCGTACTCCTCGGGGCTGACGGTCTTGAGCTCGCCGGTGCCCTCGATGAGCGGCACCCGCACGATCTGCGTTCCGCGCAGCGCCATCATCGTGCCGAAATCGCCCGCGGCGACGGCATCGATGGCGTGCAGGCCGAACCGGGTAGCCAGCCACCGGTCGAACGCAGTGGGCGTGCCGCCGCGCTGCACGTGGCCCAGGACGACGGCGCGCGCCTCCTTGCCGGTGCGTTGCTCGATCTCGCTGGCGAGCCGGTCGCCGATGCCGCCGAGGCGCACGTGGCCGAACGCGTCGACCTCACCGGAGGAGAGGCTCATGCCGCTGCCGTCGGCGGGCACCGCGCCCTCGGCGACCACGATGATCGGGGCGTACTGGGTCTGGAAGCGGGTCTCCACGCGGGCGCAGACGGCGTCGATGTCGAAGGGCTGCTCGGGGATGAGCACCTCGCTGGCACCGCCGGCGATCCCGGAGTGCAGCGCGATCCAGCCGGCGTGACGGCCCATGACCTCGACGACGAGCACGCGGTGGTGGGACTCGGCGGTGGTGTGCAGGCGGTCGATCGCCTCGGTCGCGATGTTGACGGCCGTGTCGAAGCCGAAGGTGAAGTCGGTGCCCGACAGGTCGTTGTCGATCGTCTTGGGGACGCCGACGACGTTCACGCCGAGGTCGGCCAGCTTGGTGGCGACCCCGAGAGTGTCCTCGCCGCCGATGGCCACCAGCGCGTCGACGCCGTGCGCGGCGAGGTTGTCCTTGATGCGCTCGACGCCGCCCTCGATGCCGAACGGGTTGGTGCGCGAGGAGCCGAGGATCGTGCCGCCGCGCGGCAGGATGCCGCGGCACTGCTCGACCCCGAGCGTCATCGTCAGTCCCTCGAGGGGGCCCTTCCAACCGTCGCGGTAGCCGACGAACTCGAACCCGTGGCCCTGCACGCCCTTGCGCACGACGGCGCGGATGACGGCGTTGAGGCCGGGGCAGTCGCCGCCGCCGGTCAGGACTCCGACTCGCATGAAGATCTCCTCCTGCCGGCCGACCCGGCGCACCGCTCCCGGCGACGGATCCGTCGCCCGCCCCGACGCTACCGGCGGGCGCTACGGTTCGGCCATGACCTTCTCGATCGTGGCCAGATCAGCGGACGGCGAGTCGTGGGGCGTCGCGGTCGCCTCCAAGTTCCTGGCGGTCGGGTCGGCCGTGCCGGCCGCGGTCGCCGGCGTCGGCGCGATCGCCACCCAGGCCGACGCGAACGTCGCCTACAAGGGCCTCGCGCTCTCCCACCTCGACGAGGGCGCGACGGCGTCCGTCGCCCTCCAGCGCCTCATCGAGGAGGACGACGGCCGCGACCACCGCCAGCTCGGCATCGTCGACGTCGACGGCGGCGCGGCCACCTATACGGGCCCGGCGTGCCTGGACTGGGCCGGCGGTGTCACCGGCGACGGCTACGCGATCCAGGGCAACATCCTGGCCGGCGAGGACGTCGTGCTGGCCATGGAGGCCGCCTGGCTGGAGTCCGACGAGACCCTCCCCCTGGCCGACCGCCTGATGGCGGCCCTGGCCGCCGGCGACGCCGCCGGCGGCGACAGCCGCGGCCGCCAGTCCGCGGCACTGCTGGTGGTGCGCGACGGCGCCGGCTACGGCGGTCACGACGACATCGCGGTCGACCTGCGCGTCGACGACCACACCGACCCGATCGGCGAGCTGGGCCGCCTGCTCGAGCTCCACGAGCTGTACCTGACGGCGTCCCGGGAGGACGAGAAGGTCGCGATCACCCCCGAGCTGCGCGAGGAGCTCGAGGCGTTCGCGACGGCGGGCGGTCACCGCGACTTCCACGCCTGGGTCGGCACCGAGAACTACGAGATGCGGGTCGCGCCCGACCTGGCCTGGATCGACGAGCGCATCCTCGACATCGTGCGCGGCGGCGCGCGCCCCTGACGGCCCGGTGCGAGCAGCAGCATGAGCGTCCTCGCCATCGACGCCGGCACCACCGGCGTCACCGCCCTGGTCGTCGACGAGCGAGGCTCGGTCACGGCCCGCGGCTATCAGGAGTTCGCCCAGCACTTCCCGCAGCCGGGGTGGGTCGAGCACACGCCGGAGGAGATCTGGCAGGCCACGTTGGAGGCGGTGCGCGAGGTGCTGCGGCAGGTCGACGCCTCCTCCCTGCGGGCGATCGGCATCACCAACCAGCGCGAGACCGTGCTGCTGTGGGACCGCGAGACGCTCGGCTCGCCGCGCCGCGCGATCGTGTGGCAGGACCGCCGCACCGCCGACCTGTGCGTGCGGCTGCGGGACGCCGGCCACGAGCCGCGCGTCGCCGAGCTCACCGGCCTGCGGCTCGACCCGTACTTCTCCGGCACCAAGCTGGCCTGGCTGGCCGAGCACGAGCCGCACACGTGGGCGCTGGTCGAGGAGGGGCGCTACGCGATCGGCACCGTCGACTCCTACCTGATCGCCCGCATGACCCGCGGCACCTGGCACGTCACCGACGTCTCGAACGCCTCGCGCACCCTGCTGTTCGACCTCGCGGCCGGCGACTGGTCCGACGAGCTGTGCGGGCTGTTCGGCGTCCCCCGGGACGCCCTGCCCGATCTCGTGCCGAACTGGGGCGAGGTCGCGGTCACCGACCCGCGGGTCTTCCTCGACCTCGCGCTGCCGATCTGCGGGCTGGCGGGCGACCAGCAGTCGGCGCTGTTCGGGCAGACCTGTTTCGAGCCGGGCGAGTCCAAGTGCACCTACGGCACCGGCTCGTTCATCCTCACCAACACCGGCGGCACCGTGCAGCGCTCGGACGCCGGCCTGCTCTCGACCGCCGCCTGGCGTTCGCCGTCCGGGGAGACCACCTACGCCCTGGAGGGCGCGATTTTCGTGACCGGCGCCGCGGTGCAGTGGCTGCGCGACGGCCTGCAGATCGTCGGCTCTGCGGCCGAGACCGCCGCGATCGCCGCGACGGTGGAGGACACCGAGGGCGTGGTGTTCGTGCCGGCGCTGACCGGCCTCGGCGCGCCCGACTGGGACCCGCTCGCGCGTGGTCTCATCATCGGGCTGACCCGCGGCACCACGCGGGCCCACGTCGTCCGGGCCACGCTGGAGGCGATCGCCTACGAGGTGCGCGACGTGCTCGAGACGATGCCCGGCGCGGGTGCGGCCCTGCGCGTGGACGGCGGAGCGGCGGCCAACGACCTGCTCTGCCAGATCCAGGCCGACCAGCTCGGCGTCGATGTCGTCCGGCCCCGCCAGATCGAGACGACCGCCATCGGGGCTGCCTTCCTCGCCGGGCTCGGCGCCGGCGTGTGGGCCTCCACCGACGACCTGCGCGCCACCTGGCAGGAGGACCGGCGCTTCTCCCCCGCCGCCGACCGCGCCCGGGTCGACGCCGGCCACGCGCGGTGGCGTGCGGCCGTCGAGCGCTCGAAGGGCTGGGGCGCCCTGGTCTGACCGGCAGCCGTCAGGAGAGCCGGTCGAGGGCCTGCCGCGCCGCGGCCAGCCGCTCGGTCGCCTCGCCGAGCTCGGTCTGCGCCTCCTCGACCTCGGCGGAGGCGCCCTCCATCGCCTCGTCGAGGTCGTCGGCCTCGGCCTCCAGCGCGTCGAGGCGTCGCCGCAGCTCCTCGATCTCCGCCTGGAGCTGCAGCGAGCGCGCCTCCAGCCGCTCGAACTCCGCGACCGCGGCCCCGAGCGCCTCGTCGGCCTGCTCGACCTCCTCCTCGGCCGCTTCGACCTCGGCGCGGGCAGCCGCGAGCGCCTTCGCGTCGGCGTCCGGGTCGGGGACGACGTGCAGCTCGGGTCGCGGCGGCGGCTCGGCGGCGCGGGCCGAGGCCGTGAAGCCCAGCGCCTCGGGGACGGCGACCGCGGCCGCGACGTCGGCGGCCTCGACCCCGGTGCTCGCCAGGGCGGTGACGAGCAGACCGCTGCGGACGGCGTCGGCGCACCCGGCGTCGAGCATCGCGGCGGTCAGCGTGGCCTCGACCTGGTCGAGCACGCTGTCGGTCAACCGCACCCCGACGCCGGCGGCCGCCGCCCGGGCTCGGCCGGCGAGCGCGGCGGTCAGCTGACGACGTTGCCGGGTGAGGGCACGCAGCTCGCCGGCGTCCATGGCGGCGGCCGCCTCGCGCAGCGCGGCCCCGACGTCGAGCACCTGGGCGATCTGGTCGGCCTCGACCCGCACCAGCAGGTCGACGACCCACGCCGCGAGGGTGGGTTTGCGCAGCGCCTTCACCGCGGCCGCGGCATCGGCGTCGGCGGCCGCCTTCAGTTCCTTGGCGCGCGCGTCGCGACGGGCGGTGAACTCGGCCAGCGGGACGGCGTACAGCTCGTCGGCGAAGCGCAGGAGGTCGCTCACGCGACGTCGTCCGGCGGGGCCAGCCGCACCCAGCGGCCGCGGCGATGGCCGAGCGGGTCGAGGTCGTCGCCGACGACGAGGTCGTCGATGCGGGCGACGACCAACGTGGAGTAGCCGACGTCGCGGTGCTCGACCACCGCGACCTCGGCCCAGGTGGTGACCGAGGCGAGCCGCGGGCCGGCCGGCGTGTCGAGGAACGCGGCGGCCCGGAACGGACCGCCCGGGGCCGGTGCCGTGCCGGCGAAGGCCTCGGCGAGCTGCCGCTCGCCCCACGACAGCAGCTGGACGACGCCGCGGCCATGCTCGAGCAGCCGCTCGGTGAGATCGGCGTCGGGGTCGAGGAGCACCACCACGGCGTCGTCCTCGCCCGGAGCGACGAGGAAGGAGGTGACCGTGAGGCCGGCGCGGTCGTGGGGCGGGCCGGCGGTGACCAGGGCGACGGCGCCACCGAGGCGCCCCCGGAACCGGCGCACCGGGTCGGGCTCGGTCGGGAACGGGTGCCCGGCGTGGATCGTCATCGCGGGAGCCGCAGACGCGTCAGGACGCCTTGCGCTGCTCGCCCGGGTCGGCCTTCGGCTCGCCCTTGGCGTCGGCCTTCTTGGCCTCCTCCTTGGCGCGGGTGGCGTACATGTCGACGTACTCCTGGCCCGAGAGCCGCATGATCTCGTACATGATCTCGTCGGTGATCGAGCGCAGGATGTAGCGGTCGTTCTCCAGACCCTCGTAGCGCGAGAAGTCCAGGGGCTCGCCGAAGCGCACGATCGGGCGGGTGAAGGAGCCGAACTTCTTGCCCGGGGGCGCGACGACGTCGGTGCCGACCACGGCCACCGGGATGACCGGGACGCCGGTCTCCAGGGCGAGCCGCGCCACGCCGGTCTTGCCGCGGTAGAGCCGCCCGTCGTGCGAACGGGTGCCCTCGGGGAAGATGCCGAACAGACCGCCCTCGCCGAGCACCCGCTTGGCCGAGAGCAGGGCGCCGGCGGCGGCATCGGCGCCGCTGCGGTCGATCGGCACCTGGCCCGAACCGGAGAAGAAGGACTTCTGGAGCCAGCCCTTCAGGCCGCGACCGGTGAAGTACTCGGCCTTGGCCACGAAGGTGACCCGGCGCGGCAGCGTGAGCGGCATGAACAGCCAGTCGGAGTAGGACAGGTGGTTGCACGCGAGGATGGCCGGCCCCTCGGCCGGGACGTTCTCCAGCCCGGAGGACTGCGGTCGGAAGACCACCCGCAGCAGGGGGCCCAGGGCCACCCACTTGAGGAACCAGTAGAACATCGAGGAGTCCGTCCGTTTCGTCCGAGCCGACGCACGGCAGCCTAGGGCATAGCCCGCCCTGGGAGGCTGCTGCCGACGTCAGGCAGAATCGACTTCCGTGAGCATCCACCCCACCGCCACGCCGCTCTCGATCGCCGCCCGCCCCGACCTCACCGGCGGGCGCACCGTCGGCGTCCTGCTCAGCCACGGGTTCACCGGCCAGCCGGCCTCGATGAAGCCGTGGGGCGAGCAGCTCGGCAGCCGCGGCTACGCCGTCGAGGTGCCCCGCCTGCCGGGACACGGCACCACCTGGCAGGAGATGAACACCACCGGCTGGGCCGACTGGTACGGCGAGCTCTCCCGCGTCTACACCGACCTCCGTGAGCGCTGCGACGCCGTCGTCGTCGCAGGTCTCTCCATGGGCGGCGCCCTGGTGCTGCGCCTGGCGGCCGACCACGCCGACGACCCGAAGCTGAGGGGCGTCATCGTCGTGAACCCGGCCGTCTCGACCAAGCGCCTCGACGTCAAGCTCCTGCCGGTGCTCAAGCACCTCATCCCGTCCTTCCCCGGCATCGCAGGAGACATCAAGAAGCCCGGCGTGAGCGAGGACGGCTACACCCGCACGCCACTGAAGGCGGCCCACTCGATGATGCAGGCGTGGGGTCCGCTGCGCGCCGACCTCGGCCGCATCACCGCACCGCTGCTCTACTTCCGCTCCACGGTCGACGCGGTCGTCGACGAGTCCTCCGAGCCGATCATCCGCGCGGGCGTCGCCGGCGAGGTCGAGATGGTGCGGCTCGAGGAGAGCTACCACGTCGCCACCCTCGACAACGACCTGCCGCTCATCGAGGAGCGCTCGGCCGCCTTCATCGCCCGGGTCACCGGAGCCTGAGGGATGTCCGACCCCGGGCAGGACCCCCACGCCGGCGGCCACGATCCCGACGATGCCGCCTGGAAGGCGATCGTCGAGAACTACGGCGATCACCCGCCGTTCGTGGAACCGACGCCCCCGCCCCCGCCGGCCGCACCGTCGGCCTCGTTGGAGAAGCTCTTCCAGCCGTGGCGGGCCGAGGAGTGGTCGGGAGAGACCGCCGAGGTCGCCGACCCGGGAGGCACCGGCGATCCCTTCGATCCCGACGAGGGCTTCGTGCCCCCGGAGACCCCGCCGCAGCCGCTGCCGCCCCCCGATCGGCTGGTGGCCTGGATCGGCGTGTTCGGCGCCCCGATCGTGCTGCTCGTGTGCCTGTTCGCGCGATTCACCCCGCCGAGCCTGATCACCTACGGCCTCATCGGCTGGTTCGTCGGCGGCTTCGGCTACCTCGTCGCCAAGATGCCCCGCGAGCCCCGCGACCCCTGGGACGACGGCGCCCAGGTGTAGGCCGGGTCGCGCCTACGGCGTCGTGTCCTCCTCGCGCGCCTTGATGGCCGCATCGAGGTCGGCGAAGACCGAGGGACGGCGCTCCCAGCGGAACCGGTCGGCCGGCCAGACGAGCGCGAAGACCTTGCCGGTGATGAGCGAGACCGGCACGTAGGCGTCGTCCGGATCGCAGCCGGGCGTCGAGCCGCGGCACAGGTGGTAGCTGGAGTCGGCGGAGTCGTCGCGATGGTCGCCGAGCACGAACACGTGGCCCGGCGGCACGGGGCCGGCCTTCCACGAGCAGCCGATCATCGGCGCCTGGCAGGCCCCGGAGTCCTTGATGAAGTCGCTGGAGTCCAACGGGACGCCGTCGACCTTGATGCGTCCTTGGGCGTCGCAGCAGGTGATCGTGTCGCCGGCGACGCCGATGACGCGCTTGACCAGGTGCCCACCGCTGGGGAGCAGGCCGATGCGGGAGAGCGCCTTGCTGAGGAGGTTCGACGGCGCGGTGTCCTCCGCGGGCGTCAGCCAGTCGCCGGGGTCGTCGAAGACGACGACGTCGCCGCGCTGGGGGGTGCCCGACCCCCAGTAGGAGACCTTCTGCACCAGGATCCGGTCGTTCTTGACCAGCCCGGGCTCCATCGAGCCCGAGGGGATGAAGAACGCCTGCACGAGGAACGTCTTGACGATCAGCGCGAGGGTCACCGCCAGCACGAGCAGCAGCAGGGACTCCGCCCACACGGGCACCCGTCGCCGCCTGCGGGCCGGTCGCGCAGCCGCGACCTCGGTGCTCTCCCCCACGTTGGTCCCTCCTCCACTCCCCGGCGTGGCCGGACGGACACGGGGGCTCCGCCGACGATAGCGGGCGCCCCGAAGGCCGACGGCCCCGGCTGCCGGACGCGCACTAGGGTGATCGGCATGGACAAGCCTGAGATCGACTTCTTCGACCCGACCCCGCCGACCGAGCTCGTGGTCACCGACATCACCGTCGGCGACGGCGCCGAGGCCGCCGCCGGCCAGACCGTGAGCGTCCACTACGTCGGCGTGGCCCACTCGACCGGCGAGGAGTTCGACGCGAGCTACAACCGCGGCACGCCGCTCCAGTTCCGCCTCGGCGTGGGCCAGGTCATCAGCGGATGGGACCAGGGCGTCCAGGGCATGAAGGTCGGCGGACGCCGTCAACTCGTCATCCCGCCGCACCTCGGCTACGGCGACCGCGGCGCCGGCGGCGTCATCAAGCCGGGCGAGACCCTCATCTTCGTCGTCGACCTGCTCGGCGTCAGCTGAGCCCCACCTGAGCGGGAGCGGAGCGATGGCGCACTTCGGCGACCACCAGTCGGCGATCTACGCGGCCGGGATGTTCCTCGGCCAGACCCCGGAGATCACCACCGACCTGACCCAGCTCGAGCATCGGGCCGCCGAGGTGCTCGCCCCCGAGGCGCTGGGCTACATCGTGCCCAGCGCCGGGGGCGGTGCCACCGCCCGCGCGAACGTCGCGGCGTTCGACCGCTGGCGCATCGTCCCGCGCATGCTGCGCGACCACGCCCAGCGCGACCTCTCCGTCGAGGTGCTCGGCACCCCGATGGCCGCGCCCGTGCTGCTGGGGCCGGTCGGCGTCCAGAAGCTCGCGCACCCCGAGGGCGAGCTCGCCTCCGCCCGGGCCGCCGCCGCCCTGGGTCTCACGTTCGTGCAGTCCACCCAGGCCAGCCACTCCATCGAGGAGGTCGCCGAGGCGAACGGCGACGGCAACCGCTGGTACCAGCTGTACTGGCCCAACGACCCCGAGCTCGCCGAGAGCTTCCTCGACCGTGCCGAGCAGGCCGGGTACAGCCACCTCGTGCTGACCCTCGACACCACCCTGCTGGGCTGGCGGCCGCGCGATCTCGATCGCGGGTACCTCCCCTTCCTCGCCGCCGAGGGCATCGCCACCTACACCTCCGACCCGGTCTTCAACGCCCGGCTGGAGAAGCCTGCGGCCGACGACCCCGGCGCCGCCGGCATGAACTTCGCCGCCGTCTTCCCCAACCCGGGCCTGTCGTGGGAGCAGCTCCCCTGGTTGCGCGAGCGCTGGTCGGGCCCGATCGTGCTCAAGGGCATCCAGCACGTCGAGGACGCCCGCATCGCGCTCGACCACGGTGTCGAGGGCATCGTGGTCTCCAACCACGGCGGCCGGCAGGTCGACGGCGCCGTCGCCTCTCTCGACATGCTGCCGCGCATCGCCGATGCCGTGGGCGACCGGCTCTGCGTGCTCTTCGACTCCGGCGTCCGGTCGGGGCCCGACGTCGTCAAGGCGCTGGCGCTGGGCGCCGAGGCCGTGCTGCTGGGCCGCCCCTACCTCTACGGGCTCGCGCTGGCCGGCCAGGCCGGCGTCGAGCACGTGCTGCGCTGCCTGCTCGCCGAGACCGACCTGACCCTGGCCGGTGCCGGCTTCAGCCGGGTCGCCGAGCTCACCCGCGACCTGCTGGAGGAGCGGCCGGCCTGACGCCTCGCCTCACCAGGGCAGGTCGTCGTAGGCCGACTCGTCGGCCACGCGGGCGGCCTGCCCACGGCAGGCGACGACGTCGCCCTTGACCAGCTGGCGACCGCGGCGGGTGTCGACCTCGCCGTTGACCCGCACCTCGCCTGCGGCGACGACCTCCTTCGCCTCCGAGCCCGACTCGACGAGGTTCGCGAGCTTGAGGAACTGACCCAGGCGGATCACCTCGTCGGTGATCGCGACGTCGAAGGGCTCGGGTGCGGGCATGGCCCCATCCTCCCAGGTGCGCTCAGCCGACTGCCAAGGACACCGCGTGGATGACCACGCCGACCAGGCCGCCGACGATCGTGCCGTTGATGCGGATGAACTGGAGGTCGCGACCGACGTGCAGTTCGATGCGACGGGCGGCCTCGCGACCGTCCCAGCGCTCGATGGTGCTGGTGATGACGCCGGTGATCTCGTGGCCGTACCGGTCGACGACGAACACGACGGCGTCCGACGCGAGGCCGTCGAGGCGCGCCCGGAGGGCCTCGTCGCGCCCGAGCCGGTCGGCGAACGCGGAGATCTCCTCCAGCAGCCGCAACCGGACGGCGCCCTGCGGGTCGTGGAGGCTGCCGACCAGCGCGCGGCGCAGGGAGTCCCACAGGGCGATGGCCGTGGCGATGACCTGCGGCTGGTCGAGCAGCCGCTCCTTGAGCCGTTCGGTGCGCGCGCGGGTGTCGGGATCGCTGCGCAGATCCTCGGCGAGCTGGCGCAGCATCGCATCGAGGGCGGCGCGGGCGCGGTGCCGCGGCTGGTCGCGGATGTCGGCGACCCAGCGCACCAGCTCGAGGTGGATGCGGCCGCTGATGCGGTCGTTGACGCTCGGCGGCGCCCACCACGGAGCCCGCTCCCCGATCACCTCGGTCACGGTGTCGGGGTTGTCGACCAGCCAGCCGTGCAACTCCTCCAACATGAGGTCGACCAGGCCGTGGTGGAGGTCGTCGCGCATGGCCTCGGCCAGCAGATCGCCCAGCAGCGGCGCGATCGGCTCCTCGCGGAACCGGGGGACGAGGGCCTCCTCGACCAGGCTGCGCACGTGGCGGTCGCGCACCTTGCCGAGCGCGACGGCAGCGACCTCCGCGACCTCCTCGACGACGCGGCGCGCGTGGGCCGGATCGTCGAGCCACGCAGCGACCCGCTCGGAGACCCGCACCGCGGCGATGCGTTCGCGGATGATGCCCTCCTGGAGGAAGTTCTCCCCCACGAACTCCTCCAGGCCACGGCCCAGTTCGTCCTTGCGGCGCGGGATCAGGGCGGTGTGCGGGATCGGCAGTCCCAGCGGATGCCGGAAGAGCGCGGTGACGGCGAACCAGTCGGCCATCGCACCGACCATCGAGGCCTCGGCGCCGGCGTTGACGAACCCCCAGACGCCGTCGGCGCCCAGGGTGGCCAGGTAGACGGCGGCGGCGAAGACCAGCAGCCCCAACGCCAACCCGCGCATCCGGCGCAGGGCGCGGAGGCGGACGGCGTCGGCCGCGGCGCTGGCGGGATCACCGGGGATCTGGGGACCTGCGTGTGAAGAGGACATCGTGCCCGATTCTGGCCCACGGTCACGGGCCGGCCGGCACGGGTGTCACACTCATCCGCATGTCCGAGGCCCGCCCACGCACCGTCATCACCTTCGGCACGTTCGACGTCTTCCACGTCGGGCACCTGCGCGTCATCGAGCGCGCCGCCGCTCTCGGCGACCGTCTGGTCGTCGGGGTGTCCGCCGACGCGCTCAACCTGCGCAAGAAGGGCCGCGAGCCCGTCTTCAGCGAGGCCGAGCGGCTGGCGATCGTGGGCGCGTTGAAGCCCGTCGACGAGGTGTTCGTCGAGGAGAGCCTGGAGCAGAAGCGCGAGTACATCGTGAAGTACGGCGCCGACGTGCTGGTCATGGGCGACGACTGGGCCGGCCGCTTCGACGAGTTCAACGATGTGTGCGAGGTGGTCTACCTGCCGCGCACCCCCGCGATCTCCACCACCGCGCTCATCGAGAAGATCTCGGGCACCTCCGGCTGATCCCTGCCGGAGCGCACCGGTTGGACCTCGCGCCGATCTCGGGCAGGCTACGGCCCATGCTCCGCCTCCCGGTCCCCACCGTGCTGCTCACGGTGCTGACCGGGCTGACCGGGCTGACCGGGCTGCCGACGACGGCCCTCGCACCCGCCACCGCCGGAGCCGCGGTGGCGCCGGCGGCCCAGCAGGTCCAGCAGGCCCAGGACGCCCTCGAGCGCGCTCGCATCGCCCTGGATCCCCGATCGCTCGCCGGCCGGGCCGGAGCGGCGGCACCTGTGCCCGAGGCGACGCTCGCCCTGCGCGACCTGCTGTTCGCGCGCGCGGATCTCACCGGCGATGATCGGCTCGAGGCCGATGCGCTGCTCGCCCGGCCCACCGACGGGGCCGACGATCCCTACGGCGACGGGTACCTCGTGCCGTCGGAGATGTCGTGCACCGCCCACTTCTGCCTGCACTGGGTGCGCTTGTCGGCCGACGCTCCGCCGTCGGCGGACTGGGTCGCCAGCACCCTGGAGGTGCTCGAACGGGTCTGGCGCAAGGAGGTGTCGCGCCTGGGCTACCGGGCGCCGCTCAGCGACGCCGGGTACCCCGGCAACGGCGGCAACGGGAAGTTCGACGTCTACCTGAAGGAGCTGGGCGGCCGCGGGCTCTACGGCTACTGCGCACCCGAGCACGCGGCCGCGAAGGCCCCGCGGACGGCGTCCGGCTTCTGCGTGCTCGACAACGACTTCTCGCCGCAGCAGTACGGCGCGCCGGCCGAGGACAGCCGCGCGGTCACCGCGGCCCACGAGTTCTTCCACGCCATCCAGTTCGCCTACGACGCGCGCGAGGATCCCTGGCTGATGGAGTCGACCGCGACCTGGATGGAGGAGCGCTTCGCCGACCGCGTCGACGACAACCGCCAGTACCTGCCCTACAGCCAGATCGCGGCACCGCGCACACCGCTCGACCTCTTCGACCCCGACGGGCTCACGCAGTACGGCAACTGGGTCTGGTGGGAGTTCCTCTCCGGACGCTTCGGCACCACGGTGGTCCGCCGCGTCTGGCAGCGCGCCGCCGGCGACCCCGGCGCGCCCGGTGAGTACTCGACGCAGGCCATCCGCTCGGCGCTCGAACGCCATGGCGGCTTCACCCGCCTCTACGGACTCTTCACCGTCGCCAACCTCGTGCCCGCCCGGTACTACAGCGAGGGCCGGGCCTGGCCGTCCGCACCGCTGGCGGGCACCGTCACCCTCACCCCGGCCCGGCCGGCGGTGGCGACGTCCATGCGCCTCGACCACCTGACCTCGATCCAGTACCGGTTGGTGCCCGGGAGCGGATGGGGCCGAGGCACACGGGCGCGCGTCGCCGTCTCGGTGCCGTCCTCGGCCGGCGCCGCCACCGCGCTCGTGGCCGTGCGCACGCGCTCGGGCTGGTCGGTGACCCGGGTGCCCCTGCGCGGTGGTCGCGGAGCGGTGTCGGTGCCGTTCTCCGCGCGCGAGGTGCGGTGGGCTGCGGTGAGCCTGGTCAACGCCTCGACCCGGTTCGCCTGCGGTGACGGCGACGCCGACCGGCGCTACTCCTGCGACGGGCGACCGCGCGACGACGCCCGCACGTTCAAGGTCGCGGTGACCGTCCGCGGGAGCTGACGGAAGCTGAGCGGACCTGACAGGAACGGATCAGTGCCGCTGCGGGGCGTGCGAGCCGCACAGCAGACCGCCCAGCAGCCCGGTGACGAGCGTGGGGACGGCGCCGACGACGGCGTCGGCCACGTCGGAGACCGTGTCGACGAGCGCGACCACAGCATCGGTGACCGGTGCGAGGCGGCCCCCGGTGGCGCCGTCGAGGGTGTCCTTGACCTCGTGCGCGACAGGGTCGAGGACGCCGGAGACCGGACCGGTCGACGGGCTCGGCGACGGGCTGGGGCCGGGCTGCTCGCCCCCGCCGTCGCCCGGGTCGGTCGTCGGGGTCGGCTCGGGCGGCTGCGTCGGACCGCCGGGGGTCGACGGCGTGGCCCGCACGGGCTGCAGCGGCGCCGGTGCCGCACGGACCGGTGCCGGCGCGGGAGTCGGCTCGAGGGTGGTCGCGGTGAGAATGCGCTGGGCGACGATGCGGTCGGGGCCGCGCAGGGCGGGGACGACGACCTCCTTGACCACCAGCGTGGCCAGGAGCACCAGGACGAAGCCGACGGCACCGAGACCCACCGCGCTGTAGCCGAGGCGCACGTCGACGACGGCGCGGTTACGCGGCCGCCATCCCCATCGCCACCGGTCCACGCCGGCTCCCTTCCCCGATGATCGCCCGTCCTCGGGCGCGTCGATCGTAGGACAGCGACTCCCCCGGCCGACACCTCATCGCCGAGGCCGAACCGAACGGGATGCCGGCATAGTCCGACCGGGCCATACCGGGCGGCCGAACGGGCGTGGCGCGAGGCTCAGCCTGAATCAGCGGGCGTCGTCGCGCTCGGCGAGCGCCGCGAACATCCGGTTGTAGGCCTCCAGGTCGGCGCCCTGGTCGCGGTCGGCCTTGCGGTCGTAGCGGCGGGCCTCGCGGCTGTCGCTGAGGTACCACTGGCCGAGCAGCACGAAGAGCACCAGCACCATCGGCACCTCCCCCGCGGCCCACGTCAGCGAGCCGCCCACGAACTGGTCGTGCAGCAGGTCGGTGGCGTAGGGCCGGTCGAGGAGGCTGTAGTAGCGGCCGCCGATGGCGGTCTCGCTGTTCATCACCGCGATCGCGAAGAAGGCGTGGAACGGCATGACCACGAGCAGCAGTCCGAGACGGGCGAAGTGGCCGATGCGGTGCGGCAGCGGGGAGTCGCCCACCAGGACCTCGAAGTAGAGGCACCCGGCCAGCAGGAAGTGGACCTCCATGAAGGCGTGGCCGAGGTGGCTCTCCATGAGGCCCTCGAAGGCGCCGGAGAAGTAGATGCCGTAGAGGCTGCCCACGAAGATCAGCGCGGCGACGACCGGGTGGGTGAGGAACCGGACGTAGCGGGTGCGCAGGACGGCGGCCAGCCACTGCCGGGGCCCGCGGCCGCCGTCCGCGTCGGTGCCGGGCAGGGCACGCAGCGCGAGGTTCACCGGAGCCCCGAGCACGAGCAGGATCGGGGCGACCATCGAGAGCACCATGTGCGAGGCCATGTGGGCGCTGAACATGACGTGGGAGTAGGTGCCCAGACCGCCGAAGGTGGCGTACCCGACGGTGAGCAGACCGACGAACCAGGCGATCGTGCGCCCGATCGGCCACGTGTCGCCCTGCCGCCGCAGGTGGACGACGCCGGCCAGGTAGGCCGCCCCGCCCAGCAGGACGACGGCGAGGCCGACGCCCGAGGGGGTGAAGCTCCACAGCAGCCGGCCGACCGTGGGAGCGGGCGGGAGCGGACCGCCGAGGAGGTCCTCGGCAACGCTGGTGTAGACGGTGCCGACCGGAGGCGGGGTGCGCGAGAGCGCCACGCCAAGGCCGACGGCCGCGGACATCGCGGCCAGTTCGGCACCGGTGATGAGGGCGACGCTGCGCAGTCCCCCGCCGATCAGCGCCGAGCGCACGCGCCGCGCCAGCAGGGCGATGAGCGCCAGCAGCGCGACCTTGACCAGGACGCCGCGGCCGTAGTCGGTGGTGACGAACTCGCTCAGGCCACCGAGGCGCACGAGCGCGTTGATGAGGCCGCTGACGGCGACCACGCCGAAGCACCAGGCGGCCAGGGCGGAGAAGCGGCGCGCGGCGACCTGCTGGGTGCGCGGCCGCTCGCCGAGGTACCACCACAGGGCGACGAGACCGCCGAGCCAGACGGCGACGGCCGCGACGTGCAGCAGCAGGCTGATGATCGCGGTGTCGTGGCTGCCCGAGGAGGCGGCGTGACCGGTGAGCACCGGGGGCGCGAAGGCCGCGAGGGCGAGCACGAGCACCCACCCGGCCTCCGGGGCGCGGGTGACGTACCGTGCGGCGACCGCCACGGCGAGCGCGAGCAGCGCCTGGACGACGAGCGCCCGCCCCTGGTCGACCTGCACCGCGAACCCGTAGACGTCGCCCGGACGTGCCTGCCAGACCGGGACGGCGAACTGGTCGGAGTAGGTGAGGACCAGCTCCAGGAGGGCGACGAGCGCCCACACCGGCGCCAGCCGACGGACCGCGGCGATCGCACGGACGGCGCGCCCGCGGATGTCGTCCCCGCCCTCACCGGTGACGGTGAGCATCGGCACCAGGAGGGACCCCACGACGAGCACCCCGAGTGCGATGACCGTGAAGGTGGCGATCGGCAGCGCCCAGGCGGTGAAGCGGCCCGGGTCGGGCAGGCCGATCGGCGCCCGCGCGGGGATGCCGCCGCCGAGGGCGAGCATGAGCACGAGGGCCAGCAGCGCCGAGGCGAGGACCCCGCCGGCGATCCGGGCGCGCTGGGTCACGACGTCCGCCTCGAGACCAGCCAGGCGCCGCCGCCGGCGAGCAGCAGCAGTCCGGCGCCGCCCACCTGGAGGCCGCGGCGCTCCCAGAAGCCCTCGTCATCGCCCCCGGCGTCCGCCGCCGGGGCCGGGGCGGCCGAGGCGACGGGCGCGGAGGAGGAGGCGGTGGGCGAGGGGGACGGCGAGTCGCCCGGGGCGTCCGCGCCACCCCCGCCGTCGCCGCCGTCGCCGACGGTGAACGTGATCTGGCCGGTCACGGGATGGCCGTCGGCCGAGACGGCCCGGTAGGCCATCGTGTAGGTGCCGGCGGCCTGCGAGCCGTCGAGCGCCTGGCTGACGATGGCGCCCTGCACCTCCGGATCGCCGCTGGTGACCGAGGAGCCGTCGGGGCCGGTGACGACCACGTAGGCGGGCTCTGACATCTCCTCGCTGAACTCGAAGGAGACGCTCGCGGGCAGTGCGTCGAGGCGCTGCCCCTCGGTCGGGTTCGACGCCACGAGCGAGGCGTGCGCCGACGCGCCGGGAGCGGCCCACAGCAGGGCGACCGTCGTGCCCAGCAGCAGCCCGATCAGACCGAGCAACCGGGAGCGCATCCTCACAACAGGGTCCGCCAGTAGTCCCAGAACCGCACCAGGATCGCCAGGCCGATACCGAGGTACCACAGCACGATCAGCAGGAACCGGATGTCGAACAGCGTCGCGATCACCGTGCTGTCGGGGCGCATCACCCGCCCCGCGAGCAGGACGGTCCACACCGACAGCGCGATGGTGACGGCCCAGACGACCATGCACCACGGGCAGAGCGCGCCGATCTCGTAGAGGCTCTGGTAGAAGAGCCAGTGCACGAAGGTCAGGCCCGCCAGGGAGCCCGCGACCAGGCCGCCGAGCAGCCAGCGTTGCGGCCGGGCGCCGCTCGCGTAGAGCACGCCCATCGTGATGATCACGCTGAAGCCGATGAGGCCGAGCATCGGGTTCGGGAACCCGAAGACGCCGGCCTGCGGCTTGATCATCACCGACCCGCACGACAGCACCGGGTTGATGTCGCACGACGGCGTGAAGTTCGGGTCCTGCAGCAGCTTGATCTTGTCGACCAGCAGCGTGAAGGACGCCGCCAGCCCGATGGCGCCGAGCACGACGAGCGCCACGCCGTAGGCACGGAAGGACGGCGGGCTGTGCAGGTCGAGGTCGTCGGCCTCGACCTCGGGGTCGGCGAGATCGGTCATCCCCTCCACTGTGCCACTCCCATCGCCGGACCGACCGGGTCGTCGGTCATGGGATCGGTCACGCCGAAGGTCACAGCGGGAGTCACGGCGGGAGTCACGGCAGCCGGGCTCACTTCGCCAGCGCCTTGTCGACCGCCGCCTTGATGACGTCGGGGGTGAAGGCGTCGAGCTTCGTGCCGTTCACGAAGATCGTCGGCGTGCCGGTGACCCCGGCGTCGAACGCCGCCTGGGTGGTCGACGCCGTCCAGGCCCGGTACGGCTGGTCGGTGATGCAGGAGGCCACGGAGTCCGGGGCGCCCGCCTGCTCGGCCAGGGAGATCAGCGTCTCGTCGGGCAGCCCGTCGCCCTGCTCGGGCGGCTGGTTGGCGAAGAGCGCGGTGTGGAAGCGGCGCCAGACGTCCTCACCGGCGGGCATGACGCACGCCGAGGCGTTCAGCGCCCGGGTGGAGTACTCGGTGGAGGACATCCGGTCGAGGAAGGCGATGGTGCGGTACTGCACCTGCACGACGTCGCCGGAGATGTACTCGTCGAGCAGCGAGCCCGACACCTGCTCGAACTGCTGGCAGATCGGGCACTGGAAGTCCTCGACGACCTGGATGGTCACCTTCGGCTTCTTCGCGCCGGTGACGTAGGCGCCGTCGGCGTTCACCTGGGCCGGGATGCCGGAGGCGGGCACGTCGGCGGCCACCGTGGCGTCGTCGTCGCCGCTGTTGAGCGCGAGCACGGTGATGCCGACGCCGACGAGCACGACGACCAGGCCGACAGCGATCTGCACGAGGACACGGCGGCGACGCGCCGCCTTCTTCTGGTCGCGCAGAGCCTGGGCCGCGGCCTCGCGGCGCGCCCGCCCGGCCTCGGCCCGGCTGCCGTCGTCAGGGAGCGGCGGCAGCTTCGGGGTGTTGTCCTTGGACATGGGTGGTTCCTCCGGATGTCAGGTCGTCGGGTCCAAGAGTGACGCAGCGAGGAAATCGCCGTCACCCGCCCCCGGCGGAACGGCGTAGACCGCCGAGCCGATCGGGGTGATCCACTGGTTGAGTCGGTCGAGGTCGGCCAGCCGCCGCTGCACCGGCACGAACTGGCGTTCGGCGTCGGCGGCGAAGGCGATGAAGACGAGGCCGGCGTCCTCACCCGAGGCCGCGTCGGCGTCGGGGACGACGTAGTTGTAGGGACGGCGCAGGAAGCGCTGGGTGGGATCGCTGCTGTGGGCGCGGGCGAGATGGCTCGCGGGATCGATCACGGGGAAGCCGAAGGAGTCCTTCGCCTCGAAGTCCGGCGGATCGAACTCGCGGGTGCCGGTGAGCGGCGCGCCGGTGTCGAGGCGACGTCCGACCGCCGCCTCCCGGCCGACCCGGTCGACCTTGTCCCAGGCGTCCATCCGGGCCCGGATGCGACGCACGATCATCGTCGTCCCGCCGACGAACCCGGGTTCGGTCGACCACACCAGGTCGGCGAAGTCGGCGTCGGCCTCGGTGGGGTTGCCCGTGCCGTCGACCTGCCCCATCACGTTGCGCATCGAGGTCCCGTCCGGCTCCACGCCGACGGCGCGACGGAAGCCCTCCTGGACCCACCGGACCCGGACGAAGGTGCGGGCGTCCTTGGTCAGCACCCGCCGCGCGTGCGCGAGGGTGAGCGGGTCGTCGGCGCAGATCTGGAGCGCGAGGTCGGTCTGACCCCACGCCTCCTCGAGCCGGTCGATCGGGAACGCCGGCAACGGCCGCACCGCACCCGGCGCCCCCGGGACGATGTCGGTGAAGATCCGCGGTCCGAGACCGACCGTCACCGACAACCGAGCCGGGTGCGCCGCCAACTCGGGCTCGGTGTCGGCGAGGGCACCGAGCCCGCGACTCAGACGGTCGATGTCGTCGGTGACGAGCCGCATCAGCCGCACCAGATCCGCGCGCCCCACCCCCGGCAGCAGGTCGAGACCGACGAGCGAGAGGAAGGCCTGCGGCGGCGTCGCGACACCCGCCTGGTGGGGGCCGGACGCCGGGACGGTGCGGTCGCCGACGGGCGGGGATGCCGGGCCCGGCGGCGCGGACGCGGCCGACGACGTGTCGGAGCCGGCCTCCTGCGCCGCCGACGCCCCCACACCGGCGGCCCAGCCGACGCTCGCGCCGCCGAGGGCGACGGCGCCGGCCCGGAAGACCTGGCGCCGCCGCCACCCGCCGTGCGGGACGGGGTCGACGGGAGCGCTCATGAACCGGAGTGGTCGTGCTGGGAGCCGTCCGCGTGCTGGTGCATCGCGCCGTCCTTCTCCGAGGACGAGGGCGAGGACATGCCGTCCATCTCCCCCATGCCCTCCATGCCGTCCATGCCGTCCATGCCCTCGCCGCCCTGGTAGTTCTCGTCGGCTCCGGAGAAGGTCTTGACGACCGCGTCGATCTCCATCGTGCTGCCGTCGGAGAGCGTCAGGGTGACCGGCACGGTGTCACCGGGCTTCAGGGCGTCGGCGACGTCCATGAACATGATGTGGTTGCCCCCGGGCTCGAGGGTCAGGCTGCCGCCGGCGGGGACGACGAACCCGCCGTCTTTGGGCTGCATCGCCATGGTGCCGTCGTCGTTCATGACGGTCTCGTGGAGCTCGACCCGCGAGCTGGCCGGGGTGGTGGCCGACACGATCGTGATGTCGGCGCCGGAGGAGTTGCTGATCGTGCCGAACGCGGCGGTCATGCCGCTGTCGACGGCCTTCACCCAGGCGTCGGAGGCGCTGATCGCAGCCGCCTCGCGGGCGGTGCCCGCGGAGGCGGAGGCCGCCGGCGCGGAGGTGCTGTCGGCCGCGTCGCCGTCGTCACCGCATGCGGTGGTGAGCGCGGCGACGGCGATGAGGACGCCGACGCCCGAGGCGGCGCGGAGGGTACGCCGCGGACGGCGGCGCGGGAGCAGGACAGGGGTGGCTGGAGCCATGACGGATGATCCTTCGTTCACGGTCGGGTGGACCGGCGTGCATGCCGGTGATCGCCGCTCGTCGGGGACGGCGGCGTGGAGGGTGGCCCGACCCGCGGAGGGTCAGGCGGCCCGACCGGACGGGGGCCCGCGGCGTACGACCCCGCCGCCGGGATCGGCGACGGCGGGCACCAGGGGCAGGAGGAGCGGCGCCGGGAGTCGACGCAGACGGACGACGGAGGGGACGGCGAGCGCACGCAGCAGCACGCCGAGGCGGGCGAGCGGCCGCGTGCCGAGCGCGACGAGGGTCCACAGCGCGGACTCCCCCTGCGCCAGCCACCAGCCGACCGCAGCCGCGGCGAGCGCGTGCGCGAGCACCATCGGCAGCTGCTGGGGCTGGAGGTCGGCCCACAGGTGCAGCACCCACTCGGGAACCTCGAAGGTCGCCTGCGTCGACGGCGGGCGGCCGACCATCAGCTGGTCGGCCAGCGAGCCGACGCGGTGGGTGCGGGTCCAGACGTCGTCGGGCACCTGCACGGGAGCCGGCGTCGGAGCGGTGCGGACGAGCGGACCGGTGACGCCGTCGCCGCGGTGGCCGGCCAGCGCGGTCAGGGCGATGTGCACCGCGGCCTGACCGCCGACGACGAGCGCGAGCACCCGGGTACGGCTCGCCGGGCGCGCGAGGAACCGGGCTCCCCACCAGGTGAGCAGCACGGCGAGGACGACGAACCAGCCGGCCCCGGGCAGGAGGCCGCCGGAGGTGAGGTGGGCGATCGCGCCGAACGACAGCACGACCGCGGCCAGCACGGCGCCGCGCAGCAGGCGCCACGAGGTGGCGACCGGCGCGGGCGTGTTCACGCCCCCATTGTGCCCCGCCGACCCCCGGCGGGGATGCGCGGGGCGCTCAGGGGCCGGTGAGCTCGGCCAGCTCGAGGTCGGTCAACCCGCCGAGCGCGGCGAGTCCGGCGCTGACGGGGCGGACGTCGCCCTGATGGCCGACCCAGCCCACACCCGGTTCGAGACGCCGCACGATCCTGGCCGGCGTCCCGGCGACCACGCAGTGATCGGGGATCTCGCCGCGGACGACGGAGCCGGCGGCCACCACGACCTGGCGGCCGATGCGGGCACCGGGCAGCACGATCGCGCCGTGGCCGATCCAGGTGCCCGACCCGATCTCGACCGGCTGATGGGTGCCGAACTGCTCGCCGATCGGGGTGTCGGGGTCGGCGTAGCCGTGGCTGGCGTCGCTGACGAAGACGTCCTGCCCGAACCACACGGCGTCCCCGATGCGGATCGACTCGTGGGCGGTGATCGTGCAGCGGGCGCCGATGACGCAGCGGTCGCCGACGACGAGGGCGCGCGCGGGCGCGTGGGTGTCGCCGAGGCCGTAGCCGACCGAGAGCGTGACCTGGCGCCCGACGAGGGTGTCGGCGCCGAGGTGGATGCGCTCGGGGTTCATGATCGTGGCCGTCGGGAACCCGATGGCCGTGCCCGGGCCGAAGGTGCCGAAGCGGGCGGCCGCGGTGGTGCCGGGGACGATCTCGCCCCAGCGGTCGATCCGGCGCCACGCGGCGTGCACAGCGCGATGGGCGAGCCGACGGGTGAGGGACGTCACGTCGCGCAGGCTAGGGCATCAGCCGCTCCCCCGGCAGGCGAAGCGAGCGGCCGCGAGGGATTCAGAGCTCGAAGCGCAGCACGACCCGCACGACGTCGCCGATCCCGACACCCTCGGCCCGGCGCACCGCCGCCCGCAGCGGCACCAGGTAGCCGCCGTCGCGGGGGAAGAGGGAGGTGGTCCACGTCGTCGCCCCGAGCTCGACGGTCACCGGCACGACGCCCCAGCCGTAGGTGAGCCCGGCGGCGACCTCGGCGATCGCGGCGGCGTCGTCGTCGACGACCGGCACGAAGTGGTGCGGCGCCGGGCCGCGCCAGTGCACGATCTCGCCCTCGACCACCATCTCCATCGGGCCACGGTAGGCGATCTCGGCCCGGGCGGCCGGCTGCCCGCTACCGTCGGCACGGATTCAGGTCATCGGCAGGTCGCCCGTGTCACCGTGCAGTGTGAGGCAGGAGGTGGAGGTGCTCACCGTCGGCATCTGCGAGGACGACCCGACGCTGCGCCGCATCGTCGTGGGCACCCTCGAGCTCGCCGGGCACCGGGTGGTGGCGACCCGGGACGGCGCGGAGGCGTTGCGCGCCCTCGGCGGGGAGGCCGCCCTCGACGTCGTGGTGCTCGACATCGGCCTGCCCGACGTCGACGGCCGCGACCTGTGCCAGGCGCTGCGCAGCGGCGGGCAGCACGCGCCGGTGCTGTTCCTGACCGCGCTCGGCGCCGTCCACGACCGGCTGTCCGGCTTCGCCGCGGGCGGTGACGACTACCTGCCCAAGCCTTTCGACCTCAAGGAGCTCACCGCCCGGGTCGAGGCGTTGGGACGCCGCAGCCGGGCCGTCGCGGCCGATCCCGAGGCCGGGCTCGTGCTCGACCCGGTACGCCACGCGATCGTGCACGGCGATCGCTCGGTGCTGCTGACGCCGACCGAGTTCCGCATGCTCGCGGCGATCACCTCCCGGCCGGGCGAGGTGGTGCGCCGGCGCGCGGTGGTGGCCGCGGCGTGGCCCGACGGCGCCGCCGTCAGCGAGAACACCGTCGACTCCTACATGCGGCGCCTGCGCGCGAAGCTGGAGGAGGTCGAGGCGCCGGTGCGCCTGCACACGGTCCGCGGCGTCGGGTTCGAACTGCGGTGATGGCCGGCTCTCCGTCCGCCGGGTCCGGCGTGAGCTCGTTCCGACGGCGCATCGTCACCTCGACCGCCCTCTCGGTGGCCGGTCTGGTCGCCGTCGTCGGGCTGGTGCTCCACCTGCTCCTCGACGCCACTGCCGGCCGCGATGTGCGCGAACTGCTCCAGGCGCGGGCGACGGCCTCCGTGCAGTTGATCGAGGACGCCAGCCGCGGCTCGCGCCTGCGGGTGCCGGCCACCGCGCTCGATCCCGGCACCGGCGTCTACGACCTCGAGGGCCGCCCGGTGGCGGGCGGGGTCCCGCGGCAGTCCGAGCGCGACGCCGCCGAGCTGGTGGCCTCCGGCGCCACCGGCACGGCGTCCGGGGGCGACGACGTGCGCCTGCTGGCCGCTCCGGTGCTCGACCGTGCCGGCGAGCGCATCGGCACCGTCGTCGTCAGCCAGGACACCGACCCCTACGAGCGCTCGGAGGGCTACGTCACCGCCGCGATCATCGTGCTCGGGCTGCTGGCCACGGCGATCGCCGCGGTGGTGGCCGGCCGGGTCGCGCGCCGGGCACTCGCGCCGGTCACGATCATGGCCGAGCGGGCCGCCGACTGGAGCGCGCACGACCTCAGCCACCGCTTCGACCTCGGACCGCCGACCGACGAGCTGACGACCCTCGCGGCCACCCTCGACCGCCTGCTCGACCGGGTGGCGCTGGCGATCCGCTCCGAGCAGCGGCTCACCGCCGAGCTGGCCCACGAGTTGCGCACGCCCCTCGCCGGCATCCGCGGGTCGGCCGACCTCGCCCTGCTCCGCGCCCGTGGCGCCGCGCCGGGCACCGGGGTCGATGCGGAGCTGCGCGCCGACCTGGAGGCCATCTCCGCCTCGGCGCAGGCGATGGGCGAGGTGATCACCACCCTGCTCGACCTGGCCCGCCATCCCGACGCCCCCGACGCGAGCTGCCTGCTGGCCGACGTCGTCGAGCGGGTGCAGGCGCTGGCGCCGGACGGCGTCCGCGTCGCGATCGACCTGCACCACCCGCAGCGGATCGCCGGTCCCGCCGACGTCGTGGCCACGGCGCTGATGCCGCTGGTCGAGAACGCCGTGCGCCACGCCCGCTCGCACGTCGAGATCACCGCCACCTCGTCGGCCGGTGCCGTCGTCGTGCGGGTGGGCGACGACGGCACCGGGGTCACCGAGGAGCTGCGGGACCGGATCTTCGACCCGGGCTCCTCCGGCGCCGACGGCACGGGCCTGGGGCTGGCGATCGCCCGCCGGGCAGCCCGCTCGATCGGCGGGGAGGTGCGCATCGGCGATCCCGGCCCCGAGGGGACGACGGTCTTCGAGCTGCGTCTGCCGACCCTGCCGCTCAGCCCTGGCGGGTCTTGAGCCGCGGGTTCTTCTTGTTGATCACGTACAGGCGCCCGCGGCGCCGCACGATCTGCGAGCCGGGCTGGTTCTTCACCGAGCGCAGCGAGTTGCGGACCTTCATCGTGCCTCCCTCCTTCCCGAGCTCGGGAGGGCGCGGCCGGTGGCCGGGTCGACCAGGCCCGCGGAGACCGCCCGCACCAGCCGGCGCGGCACGCGGTACTCCTCGCCGTCGATCGTGACCGGCACGAGGTCGGGGCGGCTGGCGGTCCAGCTCGACCGACGGTGACGGGTGTTGCTGCGCGACATGCGGCGCTTCGGGACGGCCATCGTCAGGCGACCTCTCGCATCGGGCCGAGCCACGGCTCGAAGCCGTCCTCGGGGGTGTTCCACGACCGGGCGGACGCCTCGTCGGGGGTGAGCAGGAGTCGCTCGAAGGCTCGGCTGACCGGGGCGGGCGGGACGCCGACACCGATGAGGACGATCCGGGTGAAGGGGTCGCGGCGACCCCAGTCCTCGCCGCGGCCGATGCTCAGCTGGCCGCCGGCGCCGTCCCAGACGAGCGCCTGGCCGGGGCGGGTGGGCAGCCAGAAGCAGCCGCGGGAGCGGTGGGTGCCCTCGCCGAGGTCCTCGAGGTGGTCGAGGAGGCGCTCGGGGTGGAACGGGTGCGGCGAACGCAGGTCGAGACGCCACACGTCGTCGGCGAGCACCGGCGGGAGCGCCTCGGCTCGGTAGGGCGAGGACCACCCGAACGCGACCTCGGGACGGTGGGCGCCGAGGGTGAGCAGGGCTCCGTCGATGTGCTCGACCCCGGCCACGACCAGCGCGTCGGGCCGGGCGATGGTGCGCAGCAGTCGGAGCGCACGCGGGTCGGGCTCGCCGGCGTCGTCGGTGACGACCACGACGTCGGCCAGTTCGACCATCGCGCAGGCGGTCTCGCCCACGCCGCGCATGTCGTCCTCGGAGGAGTGGTGGCCGCGCTCGCACAGCAGGTCGTCGCCGAGCAGGTCGTGCTCGAGGCGCCCGCCGGCGAGGGCGGCGACGACGGTGGTGACCCGCAGGTGCCGGGCCAGCCGGGTGTTCATGGCGAGCACCCGGCATGCCTGCTCGGCCTCGGCACCGAGCGGCAGGTGGGCGATGATCGAGCTCCAGCGACCGTCGCGGGCCAGCCGTTCGAGCGTGGGCACGATGTCCTCGCGCAGGGCGCAGCTCACGCAGGCGTGCTCCAGCGAGATCGTCTCCTCCTCCAGGACGCCGCTGAGGTCGCTGACGATCCGGGTGAGGGTCTGGGCCTCGGGGTCGATGTGGTGGCGGCAGGCCACGGCGCCGGGCAGGTCGAACTGGGCGGCCAGCATGGCGGCCGCCATCGGCTCGGGGGCCACCCCGGTGAGCAGGACGACGGGGACGCGCATCACGCCTCCTCGCCGGCGCCGGACCGCGCCCCGTACCGGCGGCGGAACGCCTCGACGCGCCCCTCCGAGTCCAGCGTGCGCTGCTGACCGGTCCAGAACGGGTGGGAGTCGCTGGTGATGTCGACGTCGAGCAGCGGGAGCGTGCGGCCCTCGAACTCGATCGTCCTCTCCAGGCTCCCGGCGAGCGTCGAGGTGATCGGGAAGATCCGACCCGTCGACCGATCACGGAAGGCGACGAGACCCGAGGCGGGATGGATGTGCGGTTTCACGGCGACCTCTCTACGATGATGATAATCATTCTCATTATGACCAGAGAGAGGCGACGATGTCACGTACGTGCCAGGTCACCGGCCGCTCCCCCGGTTTCGGGAACGCGGTCTCCCACTCCCACCGGCGCACCAAGCGCCGCTTCGACGTCAACATCCAGTCCAAGCGCTACTACGTGCCGAGCCTGGGCCGTTCGATCACGCTGCGGGTCAGCACCCGCGGCATCAAGGTGATCGACGCCCGCGGCATCGACGCCGTTGTCGCCGACCTGCAGCGGCGAGGTGAGCTCTGATGGCCTCGCGCGGCAGTGAGATCCGGCCCATCGTCAAGCTCCGCTCGACGGCCGGCACGGGCTACACCTACGTCACCCGCAAGAACCGGCGCAACGATCCCGACCGCCTGGTGCTGCGCAAGTACGACCCGCGCATCCGCCGGCACGTCGACTTCCGCGAGGAGCGCTGATGGCCAAGAGGTCGAAGATCGTGGCCCAGCGCAAGCGCGAGGAGATCGTGGCGCGGTACGCCGAGCGCCGCGCGGCTCTGAAGGAGCAGCTGCGCACCGCCGCCCCCGGATCGGCCGAGCAGGCCGAGGCCGTGCGGGGGCTCCAGCGGCTCCCCCGCGACGCCTCGCCGGTGCGCCTGCGCAACCGCGACCAGGTCGACGGACGTCCGCGGGGCTACCTGCGCAAGACCGGGACGTCGCGCATCACCTTCCGCACCATGGCCCACAACGGCGAGCTGCCGGGCATCCGGAAGTCGAGTTGGTGAGCGTCCGGCGCACCCGCGATCGCCCGGATCGCCGGGATCAGGGAGCGCCGGCTGCGTCGCCGCCGGCGGCGCCCGCGTCGTCATCGGGGCAGGTGCTGCCCCGCGGCAGGGAGTACGGCGCGGCGATGCGGTAGGTCCCCGGGGCGGCCGCGTGCAGCACCACGAAGTCGAAGCGCTTGCCGCGCTCGACCTGCCGCGGCCGCTCGGCGGACAGCCCTGCCAGACACGAGAGCGATCCGGGATCGACCGTGAGCGGCTCGGGTGCGCTGATCCGATCGGCATCGACGCCGGGCAGCAGTCCCGGGATCGCCCGCAGATCGACCCCTCCGGTCGGGAGCGGAGTGTCGTCGTCCAGGCGCGGCAGCGCGTCGCCGTCCGCGTCGACGAGGGTCAACCACGGGGACGCCGCGATGCGCACCAGGATCCGGCCCGCCTTCGGCGTGGAGAGCACCAGCCCACCGGCATCGAAGCTCAGCACCCGCGCGGGTCGCGAGACCAGCGGGGTGGGGTCCTCGACCGCGTAGAGGTCCCAGTCGGCGTTGCCCCACACCCGCTCGAGGTAGGGCAGGCCGGTGTCGATGAGGGCCGCCTCCTCGCGGGCGGCCGGGTCGGGCTCGGCGGCCGCGACCACGACGAACCGCACGGCCCAGCGGTGCAGCCAGCGCTCGTAGGCGCCCGCGGTCAGGGGCCGATCGCGGTAGAAGATCGGGTTGCGTTCGGCGTCGGCCTGACGGTTCCAGCCCCTCGCGAGCGGCAGGTAGGGCGCGATCGCCGAGGCCTCCCGGTGGCTGCGCGTGGGCACCATCTCGACCCGGCCGAGCCCGGCGCCGCGGGTGCGCAGCTGCACGAGCAGCGGCTCGAGATCGGTGGTGAAGGACGCCGGCGGGCGCGAGGTGAGCGCGTCGCGCAGCGCGGTTCCCAGTTGCCAGGAGCCGTTGGTGATGAGCGCGAGCACCAGCAGCACCCGCGCGACGCGGGGGCCCAGGGTGCGGCTCGCGAAGGAGGTGTCGCGGCGCGGGTCGAGGAGCACGGCCACCAGCACGACGCCGCCGAAGAGCAGGCCGAGGCGACCGATGTTCGTGCCCACCGGCGAGGGGATCAACCAGGCGAGCACGACGGCGAGCACGTAGAGCGCGGCTCCCAGCCGGCTCAGCCGCCAGGCGCGCGGCGCCAGCAGGACGACCGCGAGCCCGGCCACGCACGGCAGGATCGCGGAGTTCCAGGTCATCGGCTGGCGCCCGGAGAAGGGGAAGACCACCGAGGAGACCACCACGACGAGGACGGGTGGCACACCGAGGGCGTAGGCCGCCGGACGACGACGCTGCAACCAGAGGGCGGCGGCCACGATGCCCAGGAAGAGGCCGGCGACCGGGCTGCCGGCGGTGGCCAGGCCCGCGGCGAGCGCCGCGATCATGCCGCGCAGGAGCCGGGAGCGCGGCCAACTCTCGGGCCAGGCGACCACCGCGCTGAGCGCCACGAGCGCGAACAGGGTGCCGAGGGCGAACGTCACCCGGCCGCTGACGGCGTTGCCGAAGAGTGCGACCACCGCGGCGAGCACCGGTGCCGTGCGACGCCAGCCCGGCTCGACCCGGTAGGCCACCAGCCAGGCGAGCACGCCGGCGGCCAGCGTGCCGCTGACGATCATCGTCGTGCGGACGCCGAGCAGCGCCATGAGGTAGGGCGAGGCGACGCTGTAGGAGACCGGGTGCATGCCGCCGTACCAGGCCAGGTTGTAGGCGCTGCCGGGGTACTCCCGAGCGAACTCGGCCCACGCGTCCTGCGCGGCGATGTCTCCGCCCGAGGTGGCCAGGAAGCGCCACCAGATCAGGTGCAGGAGCCCCGCGAGCACCAGCGCCAGCAGCACGGTGGCCTGCGGGGAGGCGGGGTCGGGCAGCAGCCGTCGACGGCGACCGCCCCCGTCGGTCGGCCCTCCGGTGCGCGGCACACCGGGGAGCAGCGGACCGGCGGCCGGGACGCCGTCCGCGACGGCGACCGCCTCTCCGGTGCGCTCGACCAGGCTCATCCCCGGGGCGCCTCGGCGGCGTCGGGGCGGACGTCGACGGCGGTGACGGCGTCCCAGCGCAGCGAGGAGAAACCGGCGAGGAACCACCGCGAGAGGGTGACCGCGCTGATCGCGAGCACGACGCCGGCGACGTCGTCGGAGACGAAGTGCCAGCCGAAGTAGATGGTGGCGAGCATGGTGCCGACGAGGAACACGCCCAGGGCGGCAGCGACCCGTCGGAAGCCGTAGACCCAGGCCACCAGGAGCACGGTGGTGGTGACCCCCACGTGCAGGCTCGGGAAGGCCGAGATGCTCTGGAAGGCGCCGCTCACCGACGGGTCGTGCAGCATCTGCGCCCGCTCGGCGAGGTACTTGGCTTGGGTGGCGGTGATCGCGGTGGACCGCAGGCCCGCGAACTCCTGGGGCGCCGAGGCGAACGGGCCGAGGGACGGGATGAGGTAGTAGCCGGCCAGGCCGAGGATCCACGCCCACGTCGCGGCGAAGAGCATGAGGTAGCCCTGGCGGATGCGCGGCATGAGCACCAGGCAGCCGACGACGGAGGCGACGATGAGGTAGGTGAAGGAGCGGTAGACGAAGGCGAGGACGTCGGCGGCGGTGTCACGGCCGAGCAGGTCGTGGAGCAGGACCGCCGGGTGGTTGCCGAGGAACAGCGCCTTGTCGAAGGCCAGCAGCTCGGTGTCACGCGGGGTGTTGTAGGTGTCCCAGCTCTTGAGGTTGCGGTAGCAGAAGTAGACCGCGTGGTAGCCGAGCAGGCCGGAGGCGACCAGGACGAGGCGGGCACCGTTCCAGCGCTGGCGCACCGCCGACCAGGCGCCCTCGCCGCGGCGCCGCGCGAGCACCGCGCGGACGAGCGAGTCGGCGAGGATCGCCAGCACCGCCAGTTCGGCGGCGGTGGTGAGGCGGTTGCGCAGGATCGTGCCGTCGGGATCGCGCAGCGGGATGCCGAGGGCCGCGCTGCGGGCCAGGGTGATCGCGCCGAAGACGATCGCCAGCCCCCAGAGCAGGGCGCTGAGCCGCAGGACCTCCTGGCGGGCCGAGAGCGGCGAGCGCTCGGTGCCGCCGTCGGTGCGGGGACCACGGACCCCGGCGAGCACGCTCATGCGGGCCGGTCCGGGGAGGGCGGGGCGAGAGGGGCCGGGGCGGACACGCCTGGAGAGTACCCGGTGGCCGCCCCGCGACGCCCGTCCGCGCGGGCGACCCGGCACACTGGTCGCCGTGGCAGCCGGCGAGCAGTGGACCCCCGAGGTGGCCCTCGCCGTGGCCACGACCCTCCACCTGGGCTTCCAGGGCGTGGTCACGCTGCTGGTGTATCCGGCGCTGGCCGACCTCGACACCGCGTCCTGGACGGCGGCGCACGAGCGCCACGGACGCCGGATCACCCCGATCGTCGGCGTGGTCTACGGCCTGCTGCTCCTCACCTGCGCGGTGCGGTTGCGCGATCCGATCGATCTCGGCACATGGGTGGCCTACGCGGGCTCGGCGGTGGCTCTCCTCACCACCGCCGTGGCGGCGGCACCGACCCACGGACGCCTCGGCGCGTTGGGCGACCCCGCCGATCGCGGCCCGCTGGTGCGGCGGCTCCTGGTCGTCGACCGCGTGCGCTTCGCCGGCACCGTGGTGGCCGCTGCGGGAGCCCTGCTCACGCTCCTCTGACGCGGGGCCACAGCGGCAGCAGGCGCCGGCCCGAGGGCTCCGACGCAGGCGCGACGCGACGGGCGACGACCGACCGCACACTCGGATCGAGGCGCCGGACGCCGACGAGCACCCGCTCCTCCAGCGTGCGACCTGCGGCCGGGCAGCCCTCGCAGGTGCCCTCCAACCGCACCTCCACGACGCCGTCGTGGGCCGCCACGACCTCCAGCGCACCGCCGTGGCTGCGGGCGTACTCGCCGACCTCGCCGGCCAGCACCTGCCGGGCGGCGGCCGCGAGGCGCTCGTCCGCCGGCGACGCGACGTCGCGAGGCGGGTACCAGGCCTCGGGGTGGGCGAGCGCCTGCTGGAGCGCCGCGCGCACCGACTCCCCCGCCTGCGCCCAGTCGGCCTCGGGACGCAGGTCGATCAGGACGCCCGCGGGCTCGACCTCGAGCCGGGCGATCGGCCCGTCGGCGACCAGCGCGGCGAGGGGCCCGGGCAGCTGCGCCGGCTCGCCGACGAAGCCCAGCAGACCGGCCGGCACCACCCAGCGCACCGCCTCGGGGCGACCGGGGACCGCCTCGGGATGCACCGGCACGGGGCCTGATGCGGGCGCCATCGTCAGGTCACCGCCGCGACGACGACCCGGGTGAGGGCCGCCATCACCCAGGCGAGGGCGAAGAGGTAGCCGAAGGCGATGACCGGCCAGCGCCACGACCCGGACTCGCGGCGCAGCACGGCGATGGTCGACATGCACTGGAGCGCGTAGAGGAAGAACACCAGCAGGGCCGCCAGCACGGGCGGGGTGAAGAGCAGTTCACCCTGCCGCGGGCCCTCCTGGACCCGCATGGTGGCGAGGGCGTCGGCGGGGTCGTCGGGGTTCTGGGCGGCCGCCACCTGCCCCATCGTGGCCACGAAGACCTCGCGCGCCGAGAGCGAGGCGAGCACGCCGACGTTGATGCGCCAGTCGAAGCCCAGCGGTTCGAAGACCGGCTCGACGGCGTGGCCGATGTCGGCGGCCAGGCTGTGGTCGATCGTGTAGGTCGCCACCGCCGTGGTGTCGGCCGGGTCGACCCCCGCGGCCCGCAGCTCGTCGTCGCTGGGCGCCGGCAGGTTGAGCAGCAGCCACAGGACGATCGTCGTCCCGAGGATGATGCGGGTGACCTTGGAGAGGAAGCCCCGGCAGGCGTCCCAGACCGCCAGCGCTACCGACCGCAGCGAGGGCAGTCGGTAGGGCGGCATCTCCATGTAGAACGGCAGCGCCGGCCCGGTCGAGCGCCCGATGCGGCTGAACAGCCAGGCGGTGAGCATCGCCGAGATCGCGCCGACGAGGTAGAGCGCGAACATCACCAGGCCCTGGACGCCGAACGGGCCGACCCTCGTGTCGGGGCTGACGAGAAGGCCGATGAGCAGCACATAGACCGGAAGCCGTGCCGAGCAGGTCATCAACGGCGCACCGAGCATGGTCGCGATGCGGTCGCGGGTCGAGGGCAGGGTGCGGGTGGCCATGATGCCTGGGATGGCGCAGGCGAAGGAGGACAGCAGCGCGACGAAGGCGCGGCCCTCGAGACCGGCGCGGGCCATGACGCGGTCCATGAGGAAGGCCGCGCGGGCCAGGTAGCCGATGCCCTCGAGCAGTGAGATCAGCACGAACAGCAGGGCGATCTGGGGCAGGAAGACCACGACGCCGCCGACGCCGCCGATCAGCCCGTCGGCGATGAAGGCGGCCAGCCAGTCGATGCCCACCCGGGTGCGGGCCTGATCGCCCAGCCAGGCGAACACCGACTCGATGCCGGCCTGGGCGGGTGCCGCCACCGCGAAGATGATCTGGAAGAACGCGAACATCGTGGCGAAGAAGACCAACGTGCCCCACACGGGATGCAGCAGCACGGCGTCGAGCCGACGGGTGCGTTCGTCGATCTGCGGAGCGGAGTACCCGGCGGCGCCGAGCACCGACTCGATCCAGGCACCGACCTCCTCGGGCTCGGCCGGCGGCGGGACGACGGGGCGCGACCACGAGGACGGGTCGGCCATCAGGTCGCGCAGGTCGGCGAGCTGCTGGCGGCGTCCGCCGACGACGGCGACCACCGGGACGCCGAGGGCGCGGCGCAGCGCGGCGACGTCGACGCGGCCCTGGCGACGGGTCAGCTCGTCGGTGAAGGTCAGCACCACGCAGACCGGCAGACCGCGGCGCAGCACCTGCGCCACCAGCCGCAGCGAGCGCCGCATCGTGGTGGCGTCGAGGGTGACGAGCAGACCCTCCGGGGTGGCCGTGCCCTCGTCGGCGGGGTCGAGGACCGAGGCGACGATCTGCTCGTCGGGGCTGATGGCGACCAGGCTGTAGGTGCCGGGCAGGTCCTCGAGCACCACCTGGCCCCCGGCACCGACCTCGGCGATGCCCTCGTACCGGGTGACGGTGACGCCGGGGTAGTTGCCGGTCTTGGCGCGCAGTCCGGTGAGCGCGTTGAACAGGGTGGTCTTGCCCGAGTTGGGGCTGCCGACCAGGGCGATGCGGCGCGCCCCGACGAGGGCGACTCCCCCGGCGGACGGAGGACCGCAGTGGTCGCTCACGCCGACCGGCTCACGTGAGCGGGGAGATGCGGATGCAGGCGGCCTGCGCGCGGCGCAGGGCGATCTCGTAGCCGGCCACGCGGTAGACGACCGGGTCGCGCAGCGGGGCCCGGCGGACCACCTCGACCGGAGTACCGGGGACGAAGCCGAGGTCGAGCAGGCGGTGGGCGGCGGCCGGGTCGGCCGCCTCGATGCCGGCGACGACGCCGGCGTCGCCGCGGGTGAGGTCGGCGAGGCTGAGACCGGTGCCGGTCAGCACCGCGGCCGGGGCGGTCGGAGCCGTCGGGGCGGTCGGGGCCGTCTGGGCGGCGAGCGCGCGGCGTCGCATGCTCACGACCGACATCACCGACATCGACGACTCCTGCACCTGGACCGGCCCCGTTACCCGGGCTTCACATCGAGCGTAGCAAAGGCTTACCTCACTCACCCAGGCATCAGCGTAGATCGGACCTCCCCACACGGCCAGGGACCTTCGTCACCCCCGTCTACGCTCGAGACATGAAGGCTGTGTGGAACGACACCGTGATCGCCGAGAGCGACGCCACCGTCGTGGTGGAGGGCAACCACTACTTCCCCCGCGAGAGCGTGGTCGAGGAGCTGCTGCGCCCCTCCGACCACACCACCGTGTGCGGCTGGAAGGGCACCGCGAGCTACTTCGATCTCGAGGTCGACGGCGCCCGCAACCCCCAGGCCGCCTGGTACTACCCCGACCCGAAGCACGCGGCCGCGGAGATCACCGGCTACGTCGCCTTCTGGAAGGGCGTCACCGTCACCGACTGAGGCGCGCCGCTGCGGGCCAGCACCAGGGCGAAGTCGCCATCGGTCCACCACCCGGCCGGCGTCAGGCCGACGGCGTCCAGCTCGGCCTCGATGCCCGCCCGCCGGAACTTCGCGGAGATCTCGGTACGCATCTCCTCGCCCTGCTCGAAGAGCACGGTGAGCCCGAGGTCGGCGACCCGGACGGCGCGGGCGGTGCGGGCGCGCAGCCGCATCTCGATCCACTCCTGCTCGGGGTCCCACAGCGCGACGTGCTCGAAGTCGTCGGGATCGAAGTCGGCGCCGAGCTCGCGGTCGAGCACGCGCAGCACGTTGCGGTTGAACGCAGCGGTGACGCCGGCGGCGTCGTCGTAGGCGGCGACCAGCCGGTCGGCGTCCTTGACCAGGTCGACGCCGAGCAGCATCGACTCGCCCGGGTCGAGCATGTCGGCGATGCGGCCGAGGAAGCGACGGCGCTCCGCGGGGACGAGGTTGCCGATGGTGCCGCCGAGGAAGGCCACCAGACGGCGACCGGGCCGCGGAAGAGCCCGCAGGTGGTCGGGGTCCTCGAAGTCGGCGACGACGGGCTCGACCCGCAGGGCCGGACGCGACGCCGCGAGCTCGGCCACCGCGCCTCGCAGGGCCGCGGGACTGACGTCGACCGGCACGTAGGCGCCGGCGGACCCGGCCGCGGCGAGCGCGTCGAGCAGCAGTCCGGTCTTCTCCGAGGAGCCCGAGCCCAGCTCGACCAGCGCCTCGGCACCCGCGGCAGCGACGATCTCCGCCGCGTGCGCCCGCAGGAGGCCGCGCTCGGCGCGGGTCGGGTAATACTCGGGCAGCCGGGTGATCTCCTCGAACAGCTCGCTGCCGCGGGCGTCGTAGAAGTACTTCGGGGGCAGCGCCTTCGGGCTGGCCGTCAGGCCGGCGCGGGCGTCGGTCAGCAGGGCGTCGCGCAACGAGCTCGGATCGAGCAGCTCCAGCAGCGGCGCCGGCGCCTGCGCCCGCGTCACGCCGCGCCGCCGTCGGCGAGCCGCACGCCCGTGAGCGGCCAGCGGGCGCCGGGCGGGAAGAAGTTGCGGTAGGTCGCACGCGTGTGGCCCGGCGGCGTCAGGGCGCAGCCGCCGCGCAGCACCATCTGGTTGGACATGAACTTGCCGTTGTACTCCCCGATCGCACCGGCCGCCGGCCGGAAGCCGGGGTAGGGCAGGTAGGCCGACGCCGTCCACTCCCAGCAGTCGCCGAAGAGCTGACGCAGGCTGCCCGGGGCGCCGGCCGGTCGCGGGTGGAAGGTCTCGAGGTCGGCGAGGTTGGCCGGGCCGGCGTCGGCCTCGGCGATGCGGGCCGCGTGCTCCCACTCGGCCTCGGTGGGCAGACGCTTGCCGGCCCAGGTGGCGTAGGCGTCGGCCTCGTAGTGGCTCACGTGGCAGACAGGCGCCGCAGGGTCGAGGACGACGGTGCCGTGCAGCGTGTGCTCGTGCCAGACGCCGTCGGTCTCGCGCCAGTAGAACGGCGCCTCCCACCCCTCGGCCTGGACGCGCGCCCACCCGTCGGAGAGCCACAGCTCCGGACGCCGGTAGCCGCCGTCGGCGATGAAGGCCAGCCACTCGCCGTTGGTGACGAGGCGATCGGCCAGGCGGTAGGGCGGGAGCCACTGCTGGTGCAGGGGCAGCTCGTTGTCGAAGCAGAAGGCCTCGCTGCGGTGGCCGATCTCGACCAGGCCGCCCTCGAAACCGACCCAGCCGAGCGGGTCGGGCTCGCCGGGGCCGCCGGCCGGCCCCGGCGCCGGGCGGCCCGCGTAGACCGGCTGGAGGGGGTTGAGGCTCAGCACGTGCTTGATGTCCATCAGCAGCAGCTCCTGGTGCTGCTGCTCGTGATGGAAGCCGAGCTCCATGAGGGGCCGGAGCTTGGCGAGGGTGCCGTCATCGGAGCGCGCGACGAGGTCGCGCAGGCGGTCGTCGACGTTGCGGCGGTAGAGCCCGACGTCGTGCGCACCCGGCCGCGAGATGACCCCGCGCAGCGGCCGGGAGTACCGCGGGCCGACGGCCTCGTAGTAGCTGTTGAACAGGAACCAGTACTGGTCCTGGAACGGCGCGAAACCGCTCTCGTGCTCGGCCAGCAGGAAGGTCTCGAAGAACCAGGTGACGTGCGCGCGGTGCCACTTGGTGGGCGAGACGTCGGGCATCGACTGGACGGTCTGGTCCTCGGGCGAGAGCGGGGCGGCGAGCAGCTCGGTGTACCCGCGCACCTCGTCGTAGCGGGCGAGCAGCCCCTCGGCGGTCTCGAGGTCGGGGGCGGGCTCGGGGGCGGGCTCGGGGGCGGCGAGGTCGGTCTCGGGAGCGGTCCGCATGTCCCCAGCCTGACACCGACCACCCACAACGGACCTCACCCGGATCTGACGATCCGGTGACATCGCGGCGATCCGGGTCGTGGCAGGCGCGCACCGAGGCGCAGATGGCCGGAATCATCGATCCATGGGCCGTCGGCGGCGCCTACCCTGCCGACGTGACGACGCCTGCCGCTCCCCTGCGCGACCGCCCCGAGCTCACCGGCGTGTGGGGCCTGCCGGAGAACCTGCTCAGCGAGGCCCTGCTGGCCACCCTGCCCGCGAACCTCGCCCCGGCCCCGTGGGACTGCGTCTGCTCGGCCGTCGTGTGGACCGAGCGCGGCGGATCCGCGGCAGCCGCCTCCCTCGCCGCCCCGCTGCGCGGACGTCGCGCGCTGGCCGTGACCGGTGGGCTCGTGCAGTACGAGTCGACACCGGTCGGCCCCTACGGCGAGGCGCTCGCCCTGGTCGCCGGGCTGGAGGGACGCCGTCCGTGGGTGTCGGTGCCCTTCATGGCCGTCGACTCCCCCGCCAGCCTCGTCGGCGGGCGCACCAACTGGGCGCTGCCGAAGTCGCTGGCCGCCTTCGAGGGGACGCCGGGGCACGACCGCACCGTGGTGGCCCGCGGGGTCGACGACGTGGCCCATGGCGACTGGGAGATCACGACCTCGGTGCGACCGCTCGGCCCCGCCGTCCCGGTGCGCACCCGGGTCACGATGCTCCAGGAGTTCCCCGCCGAGGGCCTCGGACGGTGCCCGATGACGGCGTCCGGCCGGGTGCGCCCCGCGCTGATCACCGTCACGGTGCGCTCGTCGGGTCGCCTCGGCACCGTGCTGCGCGGCGGACGCCGACTCGGCGCCGTCGTCGAGTCCTCCCGCTTCACCCTCGGCGAGCCGGCCTTCGCCTGAGCGCCGCGGCCCACCTCGACGGTCGGGCGCGACGCCGTCAGAGGCGCTTGCGCTGGGCGTAGAGGTCGGGCAGGAACCGCGCGAGGTGGTTCATCTCCCGGCCGCAGTGCTCCATCAGGCTGCGCGCGAAGTCGACGGTGAACGGGATGCGCTGCACGATCTGGGGCAGGTCGCCGCGGTTGTGCGCCGCCTGCGCGGCGATGAGGTCGAGGTCGGCCAGGCCGGGCACGTTGAGGTAGAAGCGCGAGCGCATCTCGGCACCGCCCCGCACCGGCCGCACCTGGTGGGCGAGCACCCCGAGCGACAGCGGCGCCTGACTGCTGGCGACCCGCCCGTAGACCACCGTGACGTCGTCGGAGGTGCGCAGCCCGGCGCTGGCCGGGTCGAGGAAGGTGATGGCCAACTGCTCGAGCTGGCCGCCGATGAACTCGTCGACGTAGCTGGTGTTGCCCACGTAGCGCTGCCGGTCGGTGAGCCCGGCGACCGTCGTCCGGTCGTGGCGCAGGGCGGCGTAGGCGTGGGAGTCGGGGTGCCAGAGCCGGTAGCGGGCCGACTCGCTGCTGTGCCAGCCGAACCACCAGTCCCACATCGCCGCGGTGACCCCGGGCATCCGGGTCAGGGCGGCCGCCCACACCTGGCTGCCGCCGACGCTGCCGTACCCGTTCTCGACGGTGCTGTACCCGCGCCCGTTGAGGTCGTCGGCCAGCGCGCTCAACGGCGGGATCTTCGCGGTCGGCGTCTGCGGACCCCAGTAGGCCTCGACCAGGTGATCCTGGGCCGGCTGGGTGGCCGACTCCATGAAGTCCGCGTAGGGCCGCTTGCGGTCGGCCGGTGAGTAGCCGAGGTAGCGCGGCTCGTTGACATCGACCGTCGACGGCTCACCGCCGCTGCCGATGAGGGGCGGCACCTCCGGGAGGCCAGGGATGCCGGGGATGAGGTCTCGGGCGGGTGCGGCGGCACCCGCGGCAGAGGCGCCACCGGGACGCCACACGGCGGCCAGCGCGGCGAGCGCCGGCGTCCGCAACGCGACCCGTCGGGTCAGGGAGGTGGGACGGGGAGGGACCACAGCCGCAGGGTGGCCGCAGCACCCCCGCAGGTCAACGGTCGGATGTCCCGGACCGCGACCGGGCGCGGGCGCCCCGGGCGACGACGACGCCGGCCAGGAGCGCTCCGAGCGTGCCCAGGGTCTCGTCGCCCAGCGTGTCGGTGTAGGCGGTGTCGAGCTCGGTGCCGTGCCGGATGAAGGTCCAGTACTCCCCCAGCTCCCAGCCGATGGCGAGCACGGCACCCAGGCCGCCGACGAACAGGACGGTCTCCAGCACGGGGCGGCCCGGCCGGACGACGAGCAGCCCGATGCCCGTGAGCAGCAGGAACCAGTTGACGAAGTGGTTGGCGTCGTCCCACCACTCGATCGAGTCGTAGAGGTCGAGGCTGTTGCCGGTGACGTCGATGAGGAACGGCAGCATCACCAGGGCGAAGGCGCCGAACGGGGCGTCGGCGGGGCGGCCGGGGCCGCTGGGGCGGCGTCCGACCACCCACCACCACAGTGCCGGCGCCACCAGCATCATCAGCGGGTAGGCGATCAGCCGCGCCCCGAACGCCTTGCCCTCGAACCGGTCGATCGGCACGAACGTCGCGACCGCGAGCTGGGCGATCGTCGCCGCCAGGACGAGCGCGGGGAGCCAGGCACCGGACCTGCGGAACTCCGGGGACGTCATGGGCGGAGCGTAGTGGCGCGTGATGGCGCGGACGGCCGAGCGACCCGCGCGGGCGGGACCTCCGCCCCTGACACCTATCCCCCTAGGGGGTTCAAGCTCGAGGCATCGACACCCTCACCCGGCAAGGAGCAGACGATGCGCAAGACCGTCCTCGTCCTCGGATCCAACTTCGGCGGACTCACCGCCGCCCTCGCCGTGAAGCGCGAGCTGCACGGCGACGTCGAGGTGAAGGTGATCTCCCCCGGCGACCGCTTCGTGTTCAACCCGAGCCTGATCTGGCTCCCGTTCGGCAAGCGCGACGCCTCGCAGATCACCTTCCCCGTCGCCCCGACCTTCGAGGCGCACGGGATCGACTTCATCCACGACGCCGCGGTCGAGATCGATGCCGACCAGCAGCGCGTGCGCACCGCCTCGGGCACCGACCACGCCTACGACTACCTCGTCGTCGCGACCGGCTACCGCAACCAGATGGACGTCGTCCCCGGACTCACCGAGAACGCCCACACCATCACCACCCTCGAGGCCGCGCAACGCACCGGCGAGGCCTGGAAGCGCTACCTGGCCTACCCCGGCGACATCGTGATCGCCGCCTCCCAGGGCGCCGGCTGCTTCGGTGCCGCCTACGAGTTCCTCTTCAACACCTCCTACCGGCTGAAGAAGGCGGGCCTGCAGAAGCAGGTGAAGCTCACCTACGTGAGCTCCGAGCCCTTCCTCGGCCACTTCGGCATCGGGGGTCTCCCCCACGGCGAGCAGTTGCTCGGCATGTTCCTGCGCAAGCAGAACATCGACGCCCACGTCGGGGTCGCCCTCGACCACGTCGCCTCCGACGCCGTGGTGCTCGCCGACGGCACCGAGCTGCCGTCGTCCTTCTCGATGGTGATCCCGCCCTTCCTCGGCCAGGAGGTCGCCGCCAGCGCCACGGCGCTGGACCCCGACGCCAAGGGCTACCTGCCGGTGCGCGGGACCTACCAGAGCGAGAAGTTCGACAACGTCTACGTCGTCGGGATCGCGGCACAGGTCGTCGCACCGTGGCAGACCGCCATCCCGATGGGCATCCCGAAGACCGGCCTGCCGACCGAGATCCAGGCCCACACGGCGGCGTCCAACATCGCCGCGCAGATCCGCGGCGAGCGCCCGACCCACGAGAAGCCGTTCGCCGACATCCCCGCGGTGTGCGTCATGGACGCCGGCAACAACGGCGTGATCATCCTGGCCGACAAGATGCTGCCGCCCCGCGACCGCGGCGTGCTCGTGCCCGGCCCCCAGGCGCACGCGATGAAGCTGGCCTTCGAGAAGTACTTCCTGTGGAAGGCGCGCCACGGCTACGTGCAGCTGCCCTGAGGGGTGGGTTCGGCCGGGAGCGCCCGGGCAGGATGGACGGCGGCCGCCACGCCGTCCCATCTCGCCCTGCTCGACAGCCCACCCGGCCGTCCCGTCTGAACCTCGGAGGAACCCATGGCCCGCACCATCGCCCGCGCCGACCGCGTCGAGCGGGAGGAGCTGCTCGACTTCGTGCGACCGCGGCACCACTTCCTGCTCATCACCCGGCGCGCCGACGGTTCGCCGCAGGCCTCGCCGGTGACCGGCGGCGTCGACGACGAGGGCCGCCTGGTGATCTCGACCTACCCCGAGCGGGCCAAGACCCGCAACGCCCGCCGTGACCCGGCCGTTAGCGTGGTCGTGGTCTCCGACGACTGGGACGGCGCATGGGTGCAGATCGACGGCGAGGCCGAGGTGCTCGACGTGACCGACGGCCCCGAGGCGCTGGACGCCTTCGTCGACTACTTCCGCTGCATCGCCGGCGAGCACCCCGACTGGGAGGAGTACCGCCAGGCGATGCTCGACCAGGGCAAGTCGCTCATCCGGGTCACGCCCACCCGGTGGGGTCCGGTCGCGACGGGGGGTTTCCCGGCGCGGTTGGGGTGAGGGGGCGGGGGCAGATTCACCTGTCCGGTGTGACCGATGGTGTACGCGGGACTCGCGACCGAGGATTGGTCAGCTGAGTCTGTCGGTTCAGGACGCAAGTCTTGCCTGACCAATGGCAGGAGTCACCGGCCGCCCGGTGACTCCTGGCGCCGACTCACCACCGCGGGTGCACGAACTCCCGCAACTGCTCGTCGTAGAGCGCCGCGACCCCGTCGAGGAACGCGGCCGAGAGCGGGGGCACCTCGGCCGCGGCGGCGTTGGCTCGGGCCTGCTCGGCGTTGCGGGCGCCCGGGATGACGGTGGTGACGCCGTCGAGCTGGAGGATCCAGGCCAGCGCCACCTGGGCCGGGGTCGCACCCTCGGGGCCGTGCTCGCGCACGAGCTCGGTGAACGCGCCGGCCGCGGCGAGGCCGCGGTCCCAGCCCAGGCCGCTGAAGGTCTCACCGACGTCGAAGGCGGCGCCGTCGCGGTTGTAGGTGCGGTGGTCGTCGGCCGGGAAGGTGGTCGCGGCGTCGTAGCGTCCGCTGAGCAGACCCGAGGCCAACGGCACGCGCGCGATGATGCCGACGCCGGCCTGGATCGCGGCCGGCAGGACGGCGTCCAGCGGCTTGCGCCGGAAGGCGTTGAGGATGATCTGGATGCTCGCCACGCCGGGGCGCGCGATGGCCGCGAGCGCCTGGTCGCAGGTCTCCACGCTGACCCCGTAGGCGGCGATGACGCCCTCGGCCACCAGGGTGTCGAGGGCGTCGTAGGTCGCGTCGTCGTCGATGGTCGCGCTCGGCGGGCAGTGCAGCTGCACCAGGTCGAGCCGCTCGACACCCAGGTTGCGGCGCGACCGGTCGGTCCAGGCCCGGAAGTTCTCCATCCGGTAGTTGGCCGGCACCTGCTCGAGCCGACGCCCCATCTTGGTGGCCACCAGGACGTCGTCGCGGCCGACGTCGCGCAGGAACGCCGCGATCGTCTGCTCGCTGCGGCCGTCGCCGTAGACGTCGGCGGTGTCGAACACGGTGACGCCGGTGTCGAGCGCGGCCTGGAGCACAGCGCGGGCGTCGTCCTCGCTCACCTCGCCCCAGTCCGCGCCGAGCTGCCAGGTGCCGAGGCCGATGATCGAGACGTCGCGGCCGGTCCGGCCGAGGGTGCGCTGCTCCATGCCCCCTTTGTAGTCGCCCACCGGGCACCGAGCCCAGCCGAGCCCAGCCGAGCCCACTGCGCCCCGCAGGTCCCCTCGCCCGGGTGAGACGATCGTCGGCGTGTCCCGCGTGAGCTGCCCGATCCTGTCGAGTCGGATCACCACCGCGGAGCATGCCGCCGCGCTCATCGGCCCCGGCGACAACGTCGGCATCAGCGGCTTCACCGGCGCCGGCTACCCCAAGGCCGTGCCCGCGGCGCTCGCGGCGCGGATGCGCGCGGCCCACGAACGCGGCGAGGACTTCCGCATCGGCCTGTGGAGCGGCGCGTCGACGGCACCGGACGCCGACGGCGTGCTCGCCGAGGCGCACGGCATCGCCACGCGGCTGCCCTACAACTCCGATCCGCTGCTCCGCTCGGAGATCAACGCCGGCGAGGTCGACTACATCGACGCCCACCTGAGCCACTCGGCCCAGCAGATGTGGTTCGGCTTCTACGGTCGCCTCGACGTCGCGGTCGTCGAGGTCGCCGCGATCCTGCCCGACGGCCGGCTGGTGCCGAGCAGCTCGGTGGGCAACAACAAGACCTGGCTCGACCAGGCCGAGCGGGTGATCCTCGAGGTCAACTCCTGGCAGCCGCGTGCCCTCGAGGGTTTCCACGACCTCTACTACGGGACGGCGCTGCCGCCGCACCGCCGCCCGATCCCGCTCACCGAGCCGATGCAGCGCATCGGCGAGCCGTACCTGCGGGTCGACCCGGCACGGGTCGTCGCGGTGGTCGAGACCGACGCCCCCGACCGCAACTCCCCCTTCGCCGAGCCCGACGACACCTCGGAGGCGATCGCCGCCCACCTGCTCGACTTCCTGCGCCACGAGGTCGCGGCCGGGCGGATGCCGCCGACCCTGCTGCCGTTGCAGTCCGGTGTGGGCAACACCGCCAACGCCGTCCTGGCGGGCCTGGGCGCCAGCGAGTTCACGGGCCTCACGGCCTACACCGAGGTGCTCCAGGACGCCATGCTCGACCTGCTGGACTCCGGCACGCTCGCCGCGGCGTCGGCGACGTCCTTCGGGCTCTCCGATGCCGGGGTGCGTCGGTTCACCGAGGGCATCGAGCGCTACCGCGGTCGCATCCTGCTGCGCAGCGAGGAGATCTCGAACCATCCCGAGGTCGTGCGCCGCCTCGGCGTCATCGCGATGAACGGGATGATCGAGGCCGACGTCTACGGCAACGTGAACTCCACCCACGTCATGGGCTCGGCGATCATGAACGGCATCGGCGGCAGCGGCGACTTCGCGCGCAACGCCTACCTCAACTTCTTCCTCTCGCCCTCGACGGCGAAGGGCGGCGCGATCTCGACCATCGTGCCGATGGTCAGCCACGTCGACCACACCGAGCACGACGTGCACGTGATCGTCACCGAGCAGGGTCTCGCCGATCTGCGCGGGCTCTCACCGCGCCGTCGCGCCGCCCGGGTCGTCGCCTCCTGCGCGCATCCGGGCTTCCGCGACGCGCTGGCCGACTACCTCGAGCGGGCGGCCCGGGAACGGCCGACCGCCCGGCACACCCCGCACCTGCTCCAGGAGGCGCTGGCGTGGCACCAGCGCTACCTGGAGACCGGGCGGATGTGACGGCTCAGGCCGCGACGGTCGCGTGCATCTCCCACACGAGGATCTCGGCCGGCTCGATCGCGGTGACCTTCTGGCCGCCCGTGGCGGTGAACCGGACGGCGTCCCCGGTGGCCAGGTCGCCCGCACCCTCGAGGACGACGCTGCCGCGCGGCACGAACAGGTGCAGGAACGGCGCCTCGGGCAGCTCGACGCTCTGGCCCGGCTGGAGCCGGGCGGCCAGCAGCGCGGCGTAGCGGTTGCGGATGCGGATGGCGGTCTCGTCGGCGTGCTTCTCCATGCCGGAGGCCACCGGCACGAGCCCGGAGGCGAGCCGCTCGTGGTCGATCTCGAGCTGCTCGTAGCCCGGGGTGATGCCGGACTCGTCGGGCAGCACCCACATCTGCACGAAGTGCACGGGGTCGCGGTGCTCGGGGCCGGCCAGGCGCCAGGAGTCGTTCTTCTCCGAGTGCAGGATGCCGGTGCCGGCGCTCATCCGCTGGGCGAGGCCCGGGTAGATGACGCCGTTGTGGCCGGTGGAGTCCTGGTGCACGAGGGAGCCATCGAGCACCCAGGTGACGATCTCCATGTCACGGTGCGGGTGGGTGTCGAACCCGGTGCCGGCGTCGACGATGTCGTCGTTGTTGACCAGCAGCAGCCCGTGGTGGGTGTTGCGGGGGTCGTGGTGGTGGCCGAAGGAGAAGGAGTGCTTGGAGTCCAGCCACCCGAAGTCGCTGACGAAGCGGCTCTCGGCACGTCGGACGTCGATCTCGGGGGTGAGCTGCATGGTGGCCATGGTGTCCTCCTGACGGATGCGCGTCGTTCGGTGACGCGTCAACTACCTTCCCCGAACATAAGTGACATGTCAACCATTCCCGGTTAGCCTGGGCCCATGACGAGCGGCTCCCGGGCCGAGCCGCAGTGGCTCTCCCCCGACGAACAGGCGATCTGGCGCGACTGGCTCGCCGTCACGAGCCTGCTGCCCGCCGCCCTCCAGCGGGCGCTGCACGCGGACGCCGGCCTCTCCCTCCCCGACTTCGACGTCCTGGTGCTGCTGAGCGAGACCGACGGCGGTCGGCTGCGCGTCAGCGAGCTCGCGCGCGCCCTCACCTGGGAACGCAGCCGGGCCAGCCACCACCTCTCCCGCATGGAGAAGCGCGGCCTGGTGGCCCGCGAGGAGTGCGAGGACGACGGCCGCGGGTGGTTCGTCGTCCTCACCGCTGCGGGGCGCGACGCGCTCGAGCGTGCCGTGCCCGGCCACGTCGACACCGTGCGGTCGCTCTTCCTCGATCCGCTTCCGGCCGGCGGGGACACCGGTCTCGCCGACGCTCTGGCGGCGCTGCGCACCGGTCTGGAGCGGTCGGTTACGAACGATCGAATTCCGCCCCGGTGAGCCGACCGGCACGGTAAACAACGGACCGGCGCCCGCTCCGGCGCTGCCGGTCACTCCCCAGGACCGGGTTCTCGGGGGAAGGAAGCCCGTGAACCGTCATCCCCTCACCCTCCTCGCCGCGCCCCTGCTCCTCGTGGGCGCGCTGGCGGCCGCCCTCGTGGGCCCCGGCGCCGACGCCGCCGGCAAGGACTACTTCGGCCCCGTGCCGACCTCACCTGCCGAGGGCGCCGCGCTCGACATCGTCGATCAGCCCTACACCCTCCGCGGCAACCAGTTCTATCCCTCCACCTACGACATCATGAGCGTCGGGATCGACGATGCGACCTACTGCATCATCAGCCGCGGCGACGACGACAACTGGACCTGCACCCCCGACGGGCCGCCGATCCTGGCACCCGGCCGGCACGTCATCGCGATCACCGCGACCGGCGAGGGCGGCGGCGACAGCGCCGACTTCGCCGTGAACGTCACCAGCCGCTTCGACGTGCGGTCATCCACCTCCTCGGGGTACGCCGGCGATCCGATCACCGTGACCGGGCCGGCCGATCCTCACCGGAGCACCTCGATCGGGCTGGTGCTCTCGGGCCCCTCCAGCCGGGCCGGTGGGGCCGCGCGGGCGACCTCCGTGGTCGTCGGCTGCGACGTCACGGGCGCCACCTATTCCTGCGTCGTCCCCGCCAGCCGGACGGCGGGACTCGCCGACGGCGGCTACACGATGACGGTCTCGGAATCGCTCTTCGGGCGCGGCGACCTCATCGACCGCATCCAACGTCCCTACACCGTGCTGGCGCCGGTCGTCGTCCCGCCGACCCCGACGCCCACGCCGACCCCCACGCCGACGCCCACCCCGACGCCCACGGCCACGCCGACCCCCACCGCCACCACGACGCCGACGCCGACCCCCACGCCGACCCCCACGCCGTCGGGCGGCAGCACCACGAGCACCCCCACCGCTCCGGCCAGCACCGGCACGACCACCGCGACGCCGACCTCGACGACCACCGCGGCACCGACGTCCACCCCGACCCCCACCCCGACCGAGGTCACCGTCGCCCTGCCGGCGCCGGCCTCGGGTGGGCCGGCGGATCCGAGTGCCGCGCCCTCCGGCACGCCGACGCCGACGCCCTCCGCCGACCCCAGCAGCACCCCGTCGACCACCCCGGTGGCCGCGCCCATCGGGCCGGGCCCGCTCGGTGACCCGTTCACCGACCGCACCGCCCTCATCGCGCTGCTGGTGCTCGCGGGCGTCGTGCTGCACGGCAGCCGGGCGCGCGGCATGGCCCGCACCGCCCTCGCTCAGCGCGCCGTCTCGACAGCGGGCGTCCCGACATCCGGGCCGGATCGCACGCTGCTCGCCGTAGCCGACCTCGCCGATCGCGACGACACCGACGACGAGCGCGAGGAGGCCCTCGACGACCGGATCGGCCCCGGCGACCGGTCGCCGAGCTGGCGCTGGCCCGGCCACCGCCTCGTCGACGCGTGGAGCGCGACGGCGCCGGGCCGCTGGGCCGCGCACACCCCCTTCGCCGCCCGGCTCGCGGTCGACGCCGCCGTCCCCCGGGCCGCCCTGGGCACGGCCGCCCTGCTGCTGCCGCTGCTCGGCGCCGTGCTGGGACTGGTCGCTGTCGTGCAGTCGGCCGACGCCGGTCTGCCGCCGTCGGTTGCGCTCTGCATCGCGGTCGTCGTCCTGGCGGCCTTCGACGCCGTCGCCGGCGCCGCGGCCTTCCTCGTGCTGCTCGGTGGCGCCCTGGTGGGCGTGGGCACTAATAGCCTCGACGCCACGCACACGGCCCTGGTGCTGCTCGCCCTGGCGTTCGTGTGGGTCGCCCTGCCCCTGGTCGGCTCCGCGCAGCGTCCCTTCCGCCGCGAGCGCCGGGAGGGCGCGGACGACGATCTGCACCGCTGGGACCGCGTCGCCGACGCCGTCATCGGCGCCCTGCTGTGCGGCTGGGTCACCGACAAGGTGCTGGGCGCGATGGACTCCTTCGCCGACCAGCCGACCTCGCTCGCCGCCCACTCCGGCACGATCGCGATCGCGGCGATGATCGCCATCGCCGCCCGCGTCGGCCTCGAGCACCTCGCCCTCGCGCTCTACCCGAAGCGCCTGGAGACCGTCGAGGTGGCCACCACGCTCCCGGCGGCGACCACCCTCGCCGACGTCGGCGGCACCCTGGCCCGCATCTGCGTCTACTCCTTCATCGGCTGGGCGTTCCTCGGGTTCGGCTGGCCGTGGGTCATCGGCACCGTGCTCTACGCCGTCCCCGGAGCGCTCGCCCTGGCCCAGTCCCACGGCTGGGAGCCGCGGCGCACGGCCTGGTGGCTGCCCCAGGGGCTGGTCGAGGTGATGCTGCTGATCCTCGCCTGCACGTTCCTGGTGCTGTTTGCGACCTCGGGCATCGAGTCGGACGAGCGCGCCTTCGAGGTGGCCTTCATGCTGGCAGCGGTGCCGTCGGTGGCTCTCGGCCTCGTGAGCATGGTCTGGAAGGCCCCCGAGCCCCGACGTCCTGCGTGGCGGTGGGAGCTCGGCGGCCTCGTGGTGCTCGTCGTCATCGTCGCGATGGCCTGGCACGGCTGGGACTACTGAGCGATCGTGGTCGGGGCTCGGGCCCCGATGTCACATCCTGCGCAGCCGCGCCGTCCTCTGGTGAGATGACCCCGACCTCACCGGAGGACCCATGACCACCCCCGCCGCCACCAGCATCGCCGTCGCCGGAGCCACCGGCACCGTCGGTCGCCATGTCGTCGCCGTGCTCCGCGCCCGCGGGCACGGGGTCGTCGAGCTCTCCCGCGCCCGGGGCGTCGACCTCCGCCGTCCTGCGGGGGCTCCGATCGAGGACGTCGCGGCACTGCTGCAGGACTGCTCGGCCGTGATCGACTGCCTCAACGTCGCGACGATGGCGCGCAGGGAGTCGATCGCCGGCTTCACCTCCACCACCGCGACCCTCCTGGCCGCGGGCCGTGCTGCCGAGGTGCCGCACCACGTCGCCCTCTCCATCGTCGGCATCGACCGCGCGCCGACCGCCTACTACGCGGGCAAGCGCGCACAGGAGCGTCTCGTCGCCGAGCACGGCGGCGCCGCCACGATCCTGCGGGCCACGCAGTTCCACGAGTTCGCCGGCCAGATGGCGCCCGCACTGCGTCGCGGGCCCGTGCTGCTGGCGCCCCGCATGCGCCTCGCCCCGGTCGCAGCGAGCGAGGTCGCCGAGGCGCTGGTCGACCTCGCCACCGGGACGCCGCCCAGCGCCGTCGGCGGTCCGCGTCGGCTCGAGATGGGCGGACCGGTCGTCCACCGGTTCCCCGACCTCGTGCGCCGCCTCGGGCTGCCCGGGTGGGTCGTCCCCATCCCGTACCCGGGTCGCGGAGCGCGCGCGGTGGCGGGTGGCGCCCTGCTTCCACGCAGCCCGTGGCGCACCGGACAGGAGACCTTCGAGGAGTGGCTCGTCCGCTCCACCGCGCCGGAGCGGAGCGTCGTGTGACCGCATCCGAGGAGCCGACCCGGACCGAGGCGCTGGCCGCCCGCTTCGACGCCCTGCGCCCCCGGCTCGTGCGGGTCGCCCACGCGCTCTTGGGCACGGTGGCCGACGCGGAGGACGCCGTCGCAGACGTGTGGCCGGACCTCGTCGTCGCGCACGCACGCGAGCCGATCCGCGACCTCGAGGCCTGGTGCGTCGTGGCGACCTCGCGGCGGGCGCTGACGATGCTGCGCTCAGCGCGGGTGCGCCGCGAGACCTACGTCGGCCCGTGGCTGCCCGAGCCGCTGCACGAGAGCACCCACGGCCGGCCCTCCCCCTCGGCATCGGCCGCCTCGCCGATCGACCCGGCCGACCGGGTGACGCTCGCCGAGTCGGTCGACTACGCGCTGCTCGTCGCCCTGGAACGGCTCACGCCGGCGGAGCGGACGTCGTGGGTGCTGCACGACCTCTTCGGCGTCCCCTTCGACGAGGTCGCCGACGTGGTCGGTCGCACGCCGGCCGCCGTCCGCCAGGCCGCCTCCCGGGCGCGCCGCAACGTGCGCGACTCCGCACCCCGGCTGCGCATCGACCCGATCGAGCACCGGCGCGCGGTCGAGGCATTCCTGGCGGCCGCGGCCGGCGGCGACGTCGGCGCCCTGGTCGCCGTCCTCGATCCGGCGGTCGTGCTGACCTCCGACGGCGGTGGGGTCGTCAACGCGGCCCGGCGCCCGGTGCACGGGCCCGACCGGGTCGCCCGGTTCATCCTGGGCATCCTCCAGCGGATGGACGCCGCCGGCGCCACGGTCGAGGAGGTCGTCGCCCAGGGGGCACCGGCTCTGCTCAGCAGGATCGGGGGACGACCGGACTCGCTGTCGATCCTCACCTCGCGGGAGGGGCGGATCGTCCGTGTCGACATCGTGCGCGCGCCGGCGAAGCTCGCCCAGTTCGCGCGGATCGGCCCGGCCGACGGCGGATGACGCTCCGGTGAATCCTCCGGACCGGCGGCGGGTCACCCTGGCGCGCCGTCCCGGCCCTGCGTAGGCAGGGGGCGTCGACGCATCCGCGTCGGCGTCCCACCCTCAGCAGGAGCCTTCGATGACTCACTCTCGGATGCTGATCCGTCCCCTCCACCGCGGCCTCGCCGCACTGCTCGCGGCGGCTCTGGTCGCCCTCCTCCTCGCAACACGGCTCGCCGCGCCGGCGAGTGCCGCCGGCACCACCTTCAGCGGCACCCTCGCCCAGGGCGTCGCGCAGATCCCGACCGCGACCGAGAACAACAGCGGGTACGACCGCACGCTGTTCCCCCACTGGATCGACGCCGACGGCGACTGCCAGAACACCCGTGCCGAGGTGCTCATCAGCGAACGCGAGACCGACACCCCGCTCACCTACACCAGCTCCACGAACTGCACGGTCGCCACCGGCCGCTGGTTCTCCTACTACGACCGGGTGTCGTGGACCGACGCCTCCGACATCGACATCGACCACCTCGTGCCGTTGGCCGAGGCCTGGGGCTCCGGCGCGAGCACGTGGACGACGGCGCGCCGCCAGGCCTACGCCAACGACCTCGGCGACTACCGCACCCTGGTCGGCGTCACCGACTCGGTCAACCAGTCCAAGAGCGACCAGGACCCCGCCACCTGGCTGCCGACCTACGACAAGTGCCGCTACATCGCCGAGTGGGTGGCGGTGAAGATCCGCTGGGGCCTCTCGGCGGACTCCGCGGAGAAGAAGGTGCTCGACCAGTACGCCTCCACGTGCTCGAACACCGTGACGGTGACGACCGCCTGATCCGGCTCCGGGCTCAGCCTGAACCGATCAGTGCTCGCCGAGGTCGACGTCGACCATCAGCTCCGCCCCCAGCGCCTCGAGCGCGCCGCGGAACTCCTCGACGTCGGCCCCGGCGGGCGAGACCAGCACGGCGTCGAGCTCGAAGAGGGTGCCGCCGGCCATCGGCGCCTCCACGAGGGCGGTGCGCAGCTCCTCGATGCCGATGTGGCGCGCCGCGGCGGCGCGGGAGATCTCCGCGACGATGCCGGGGCGGTCGGCGCCCAGCAGGTGCAGCCGCAGCCGGGAGGCGGCGTCGTCCTCGGCATGGGAGGTGCCCTCGACCGTGACGACCAGGCCGTCGGCCGCGAGCGCTCCCAGCGCGCCGCGCAGCTCCTCGACGCGGTCGTCGGGAGCCGAGACGAGGACGATGCCGGCGAACTTCCCGGCCAGCCGGGCCATCTCGCTGCGCTCCCACGAGCCGCCGTGGCCGACGACGGCCGCGGAGACCGCCGAGACCAGGCCGGGACGATCGTCGCCGAGGACGGTGAGCACCAGGGTCGCCATGGCGGGGAGCCTAACCGTCGGAGCGGATCCGGTCTGGACCGACCGAGTGAATGGTTTTGCCTATCACTGGTGACTTTATAGAGTTATCAGCGGTTCCCGTCTCCGACCCGTCCCTGGAGGACCCATGTGGCTCATCGCCGCCTTCGCCCTCGCGGGCGGGCTCGCCCAGTTCGTCGACGGCACCCTCGGCATGGGCTTCGGCGTCACCTCGGCCACCGTGCTGCTCAGCCTCGGCGTCGCCCCGGCCACGGCCAGCGCAGCGACCCACGCGGCCAAGCTGCCGACGACGCTGATCTCGGGCCTCTCCCACTGGCGTGCCGGCAACGTCGACACCCGCGTACTGCTGCGGGTGGCCGTGCCCGGCGCGATCGGCGGGTTCCTCGGCGCTGTGGTGCTCACCTCGATCAGCCTCAGCGCCGCCAAGGGCTGGATGGCCGGGCTGCTCATCTTCTTCGGCCTGGTGATCCTGGTGCGCTTCGGTTTCGACAAGCGCCTCATTCCGACGCCGAGCAGCGGCGACTCCGCGCGCTGGCTCTCCCCCATCGGCCTGCTCGGCGGTTTCGTCGACGCCACGGGCGGCGGCGGTTGGGGACCGGTCGTGACCCCCAGCCTCATGACCGTCACCCGCCACGAGCCGCGCCGGGTCGTGGGCACCACCAACGCGGCCGAGTTCGTGGTCGCGGTCTCGGTGTCGACCGGCTTCATCACCGGCGTCGCCCACGAGGACATCCCGTGGCTCCCGGTCGTCGGGCTCATCATCGGCGGCGTGCTCGTCGCCCCCTTCGCCGCCCGGCTCGCCGGCCGCCTGCCCCATGCCCCCATGGGCACGCTCGTCGGCGGCTTGGTCATCCTCGTCAACGCGGTCTCCGTGGTCGCCGCCCTGGGCGGGCTCCACGGCGCGGTCGACGCCGTCCTGATCCTCGCGTGGATCGGCTTCATCGCCCGGCTCGCCCACCTCGCGTGGCTGCGGGAGAAGGCGACCGCGGCGGGCACGAACGACGAGGTGCCCGCGGCGGCCTGAGCGTCGTCCGACCGCTCGGATCGGACCCCGCCTCGTCAGCCGTAGTGGCAGACGTAGCTGACGGTCTCGAGCACCTCGATGTCGAAGGAGGAGTCGCCGGGCACTGCGAACGACTCGCCCTCGCCGTAGGCGACCCACTCCTCTGAGCCCGCGAGCCGCACCCGGCACCGGCCGCCGTGCAACTCCATGACCTCGGGGGCCGCGGTGCCGAACTCCAAGGTGGCCGGGAAGATCACGCCCGCGGACTTCCGTGTGCCGTCGGCGACGTGGAAGGTGTGGCTCACGCAGGCGCCGTCGAAGTAGACGTTCGCACGGGGGTCGAGGGTCACGCCGGCGTAGCTCTGGTTCTCGGTCACGCGCGGAGCCTAACGGCGGCGTCGTCCGTCGTCGGGCGCCCGCCCGCGCCTCGGAAGGGGCTCAGGCGGCCGAGGCGGTGGCCAACTTCACCGCGAAGCCGAGGAACACCACCCCGACCAGCGACGTGCCACCCGCCGCCAGGGCGCGGCGAGCACGGAACGCCGCCGCCAGCCGGGAACCGGCGAAGATCAAGGTCGTCAGGTAGAGGAAGCTCACCAGCTCCGCGAAGGCGCCGAGCACCAGGAAGGACACGGCCGGACGCGGGTAGGCCGGGTCGACGAACTGCACGAAGAAGGCGATGAAGAACAAGATCGCCTTGGGATTGAGCAGGCTGATCACCAGCGCGCGACGGAAGTGATGGCCGTGCGCGCCCCGCGCGAGTTCGGCGGCCTCGCCGACGGCGTCCGCCCCGGACGACGTCCGCAGAGTGCGGGCGCGCAACGTCGCCCAGGCCGCCCGGAGCAGGCCGATGGCGAGCCACCCGAGGTAGCCGGCGCCGAGGTACTTCAGCACGTCGAAGACCACCTCGTTGGCCTCCAGCACCGAGGCGACCCCGGCGGCCGAGAGCGTCATCAGGACGGCGTCGCCGGTGAACACCCCGACCGCGGCGGCGTAGCCGCTCCGCACCCCTTCGCGCGCCGCGACCGCGAGCACGAACATCGAGTTCGGCCCCGGCAGCAGCACGATGAGCACGAGGCCGACCAGGTAGGTCGGCAGGTCGATCACACCCCACACGGAGCCGATGGTCCCATGGGGTGCGGTGCCGCGTCACCGCGGCGAGGGACCCTCCGCGGTCGGCGCCGCGCCCTCGAGGCGCCGGACCGCCACCCCGATGATGCGGTGACCGGCCATGCCGGCGACCTCCAGCACCGCACCCTCGACCTCGACGGCCTCGCCGACCTCGGGGATGTGGCCGAGTCGGGCCAGCAGGTAGCCGGCCACGGTCTCGTAGGGGCCCTCCGGGAGGGCGAGCCCGGTGCGCTCCTCGAACTCCTCGAGGCTGAGCCCACCGGCCAGCTCGGCGGCGTCCGCCCGCGGCACCTCGTGCGCGGCGGGGTCGTACTCGTCGCGGATCTCGCCGATGACCTCCTCGAGGAGGTCCTCGAGGGTGACGATGCCGTCGGTGCCGCCGTACTCGTCGACGACCACGGCGAGGTGCGTGCCGCCTTCGCGCATCATCGCCACCGAGGGCAGCACCCGTCGGCTGCCGGGCAACCGCAGCACCGGGCGGACGACGTCGGCGACGGTGCGCGCGTCGGCGTCCTCCAGGCCCAGCAGGTCGCGCACGTGCAGGAACCCGACGATGTCGTCGAACCCCTCCCCGATGACGGGGTAGCGCGAGTACGGCAGGTCGCGGACGACGCCCGCGGCCGCGCGCAGGTCGAGGTCGCCGCGCAGGAACGCCACGTCGCCGCGGGGACGCATGACCTCCTTCAGCGTCGTCTCGCCGGCGGCCAGGACGTCGCCGAGGATGCGTCGCTCGTCGTCCTCGAGCTCCTCGTGGCTGGAGACGATCTCGCGCAGCTCCTCGGCCGAGAGCTGCTCACCGGCGGCCGCCGGGTCGCCGCCGAGCAGCCGGACGACGGCGTCGGTGGAGCGCGAGAGCAGCCAGATGACCGGGCGCATCACGGTCGCGAAGCGATCGAGGGCCGGGGTGACGGCCACCGAGACCCCCACCGCCCGCTGCATCGCCAGCCGCTTGGGCACCAGCTCGCCGAGGACGAGGGAGAGGTAGGCGATGAGCAGGGTGAGGCCGAGCAGCGCGACCGTCTCGGCGGCCGACTCCCCCAGCCCGAGTCGTTCGAGGGACGGCGCGAGGTCGGGCGCCAGGGTCGATCCGCCGTAGGCGGCCGAGAGGAAGCCGGCGAGCGTGACGCCGATCTGCACGGCGGCGAGGAACCGGTTGGGGTCGCGGGCCACCGAGGCGACCTTCGCGCCACGCGCACCGCTGCGCTCGAGGGCGGTCAGCTGGCCCTCGCGGAGCGAGACGAGCGCCAGCTCGGTGGCGGCGAAGACGCCGCCGATCAGCACGAACAGCAGGACCAAACCCGCGTTGACCAGGGTCTGGGTGTCCATCAGGCCCGTTCACCTCCGCCGACGTCGTCGTGGGAGCGTGAACGGCCGGGACTTCGTGGTCGATCCATGGCGACACCGTAGCGACTCCACCCACATCCGGGCACGGCACCGACGTCTCGTATCCGCCATCTCACGCGGCGCGCGACCGGCCGCCGCTCACTCTGCGCCCCGCGGCCACGGCTCCCACGAGCCCGACCGCGGCGGCGAGCAGCAGCACACCTCCCGAGCCGGCGACCTCGGCGAGCACACCGGCCGCGGCCGTGCCCGCTGTGGCACCCAGGTTGGTGGCGGTGGTGATCCAGGTGCTCGCCTCGGTCCGCCGCCGCGGCGGGCTCGCGTCGTCGGCGGCACCGAACGCGGTGACGTAGGCCGGTGCCGCGAGGAGGCCGGTCAGGGCGACGGCCACGCCGACGGCCCCCAACCCGGGAACGACGGCCGCCACCACCAGGAGCGGTACCCGCGCCAGGAGCAGTCGGGTCAGATCCGCACGCGCGGCGCGTGGATGCTCCCGTCCGCCCCACCACAGGCCGCCGACGACAGCGGCCGCACCCATCGCGGCCTCCACGATCCCGAGCACCCCGGGTCGGTCGGCGGCGTAGGCCAGCGCGGCCACGGCGGTGATCGCGCCTGCTCCGGAGAGACCGAAGGCCAGGAGGGCGAGCAGCAGGAGGACGAAGGACGCCGTCCACAGGGGCCCGCCCTCCTCGGGTGAGGACGCGGGCGCACCCGCGGGCGCGACCTCGGACCCGACCTCGTGCCCGCCGGGCCGGTCCCCCTCGTGGCGCTCGGTGATCGGCGGCGTTGAGACGGCCGGCGCGAACGCCAGGACGGCGGCACCGAGCGGCACGAGCACGGCTGCGGCGGCGATGCCCCACCACGGCGCCGCGACCGCGACCACACCGGCCGCGACCACCGGGCCGAGCAGGAAGGCCGTCTCCTCCACGACGCCGTCGAGCGCGTAGGCGGTCGGAAGGTCGTCCGGGCGGCAGCGCTCCCGCCACCGGGCGCGCATCGCCGGGCCGAGCGCCGGCGCCACCGCGCCCGCGCCGAGGCAGAGCGGGAACCAGAACCAGGGCGAACCGACCGCTGCGGCCGCGCCGAGCGCGATCGTCGCGAGCAGCAGGCACACGAGCAGCGCGGCGATCGGCAGCACCCGTCGACGGCCATGGAGATCGACGAGCCGCGACTGGAGCGGCATCGCGAGGGTCGCGAGGCCGAAGACGGCCACGGCGCCGGAGGCGAGGGCGAAGGAACCCATCGCCCGCCCGGCACCGAAGAGCAGGCACAGCGGGAGCAGGGCGTAGCCGAGACGGCCGGCGGCCGCCCCGAGGACGACGGGGCCGAGTCCGCTCGAGCGCAGGAGCAGGAGGTAGCGGGCAGGCCAGGACAGCGGGGTCGAGTACATGGTGACTCCGAGGACGAAGGTGGGCAGGCGGCAGCGATCGGCGTCCGGGGACGCCGTGCGCGCGGCCTAGTGCTTCGTCACGCGGTGAAGGCTACGCCTCGAGGTCGCCGAGCACCCCGTCGAGCTCGTCGGCGAGCCGGGCGGCGTCCGCGCGGGAGAACGGCAGCGGCGGGCGGAGCTTGAGGGTGTCGCCGTGGGCGCCGCACACCGAGGTGAGCACGCCGCGCTGGCGCAGCAGGTTGATGACGTCGGCGGCGAGGGCGGTGCCCGGCGACCCGTCGTCCTCCCGCAGCTGCAGGCCGATGAACAGGCCGTCGCCGCGCACGTCGGCGATCGAGCGGTGGACGACGGCGAGCTCGTCGAGCAGCGCCCGCAGCTCCCGCCCCACGGCGGCCGCATGCGCCTGCAGGCCTTCGCGTTCGAGGACGTCGAGCACGGCATCGGCCGCCGCGATGCTGACCTGCGTGCCGCCGAAGGTGTTGAAGTACGGCTCTCCCGCCGAGAACGGTTCGAGGACGGCCGCCTGGGCCAGGACGGCGGCGATCGGCATGCCGTTGCCCATCGGCTTGCCCAGCGTGACGATCTCGGGGACGACATCGTGCCGGGCGAAGCCCCACATCGCCGATCCGGTGCGTCCGAACCCGGGCTGCACCTCGTCGGCGATCACCACGCCGCCGGCCGCGCGCACCGCGGCCACGGCCTCGGCGAGGTCGAGGGCGGGGTGCACGCCGTCGGAGGAGAGGATCGAGTCGAGCAGGAGGGCGGCGGGACGCAGCCCCTGGGCGGCCAACCGCTCGATGCCGGCGCGCACACCCGCGGCGAACGACCGGTGCGGGGCGGCCATCGGATCGGGGGCCGGCACCGTGACGACCTCCGGCCCCACCCCCACCCCGAGCGAGGGCGACATGCCGGTCACCAGGGCGGTGTTGCCGTGGTAGGCCTCCTCGGTGACGATGACGCCGCGCTGTCCGGTGGCGGCGCGTGCCACCCGCACGGCGAGGTCGTTGGCCTCCGAGCCGCTGCAGGTGAAGACGGCCCGGTCGATCGGGTCGGGCAGGAGGGCCAGCAGCCGTTCGGCGTAGGCGACGATGCCGCGGTCGAGGTAGCGGGTGTGGGTGGTCAGCACCGCGGCCTGCCGGGCGATCGCCTCGACCACGTGCGGGTGCGTGTGACCGACACTCGCGACGTTGTTGTAGACGTCGAGGTACTCCCGCCCCTCGGCGTCCCAGAGCCGGGTGCCGTGGCCGCGCACGATCTCCAGCGGCTGCCGGTAGAAGAGCCGGTACGACGGGCCGAGCACCCGCACCCGGCGAGCGATGAGCTCGGACTCGGCGTCCTGCCCCGGCCGCCAGGCGTTGGCGTCGAGGATGCGGGTCGAGGACGGCGGGGTGCCGCGCAGGTTCACGACGACCTCCCTCCCTGCTTCCTCGGCGTCTCCCCCAGGGTCACCCGCGCGATCGCCTTGAGCCGCTCGTGGACGCCGCCCATCGGCGCCCGGTCGCCGAGCAGCGCCTTGGGGAACTTCGCGGTGACGGTGTAGGCGGTGTCGACCATGTTGGCCACTGGGGTCTCCACGGTCTGGGAGACCAGCTGGTAGGCGTCCATCGTGGAGAGGCCGGTCTCGGCGACGACCCAGTGCACGAGCTCGGCATGGGCGATGCGCAGCGCGTCGTCCAGCGGGCGGGTCGAGCCGGTGGCGATGAGGTGGGTGTCGGACTCCAGGCGCGGCCAGGGGCAGGGCGCCCCCTTGATGAGGTCGACGACCAGCACGGTGTCCATCGCCGTCTCCACCGCGACCCCGCACGTCTCGCCCTCACCCTGCCGCGCGTGCCCGTCGCCGAGGCTGAACAGCGCGCCGGGCACGTTGACGCCGAGGTAGACCGTCGTGCCCGCCCGCAGCTCCGGGGTGTCCATGTTGCCGCCCCAGTCGCCGGGCACCAGGGAGTTGCGCACCTCGCCGAGCGCGGGGGCGACCCCCACCGTGCCGTGCATCGGGTCGAGCGGCAGGTCGACGGTGAAGTCGCTGTCGCGGGCCTCGTAGCGCACCAGGCCGGCCTCGGTGTCGATGCCATAGATCCAGGTGAGCTCGGGCAAGGCGACCTGGAGGGTCGGTGTGAGCAGCGTCGAGGTCAGCGCCCCGAAGAACGGCACGGTCGTCGAGACCCCCCAGGTCTCCCGCGGTTCGATCGAGACGAAGTGCAGCGCCAGGGTGTCGCCCGGCTCGGCGCCCTCGACGAAGAACGGCCCGGTCTGGGGGTTGAGGAAGCGCGGGTCGACGCGCTGGGAGGCCAGATGGTCGCGCGTGCTCACCCGTCCGGCGAAGCAGTCCCGCGTCCACGTCGAGAGCACCGTTCCGGGTGCGACCGAGGCGACGGGGGCTGCTCCGCCGAACGTGTAGACCAGCGACGCCGGGTCGGCGTCCGGGTCGTGGTCGTGATGCTGCAGGGTCATGTCGACCAGTGTTCGTCAGCGCTCGTGACTGTCGTCCATCACCACGCGGCCGGTGCGCTCGTAGATCGCCGGCGCCCACTGCCGCAGGGCGAGCGCGCCCAGCACACCGGCGACGAAGGTGCCGATGACGAGGTACGGCGTCGCGGTGAAGACCGGGCTGCCCGAGGCGGCCCCGGCGGCGAAGGTGAGGTTGTCGAAGAGCAGGTAGACGACGTAGGCCATGCCGATCGCGCCCAGGATCGGCGCGGTGAGCGTGGTGAACCAGTGGGCCGACTCGGGGTGGTGCTTGCCGACGTGGAAGTAGCAGACCACGGCGACCGAGCAGATGGTCTGGACGATGAGCAGCGCCATGGTGCCCATGATCGCCAGCAGGCCGTACTGGTAGAAGTAGAAGACGTCCGGCGCGCTCTCGGTCGGGTCCTGGAGGAAGAAGAAGCCGAGCGTGATCGCCAGGGTGATCACCGACTGGGTGATCGAGGCGACGTGCGGCGACTTGTGGACGCCGTGCGTGCGGCCCAGCGGGCTGATGATGCCCTCGCGGCCGAAGGCGTAGAGGTAGCGGGACGCCGCGTTGTGGAAGGCCATCGCGCAGGCGAAGGAGCCGGTGCAGGCGAGGATCTCGTAGATCTTCTCGGTCGGGCCGCCCAGGTTCGCGCGGGTGAGGTCGAGGAAGACGTCGAAGCTGTTGCCGGTCGATCCGCGGGAGACCGCGATCGCCTGGTCGGTGCCGTTGCCGGCGATGACCAGCCAGGAGACCAGCACGTAGAAGACACCGAGGCCGATGACCGCCATCAGCGTGGCGCGGGGGACGATCGTCTTGGGGTCCTTGGACTCCTCGCCGTACACCGCCGTGGTCTCGAAGCCGACCCACGACCAGAAGGCGAAGAACAGGCCGACCGCGGCGGTCGCCGTCACCGCGGCACCGCCGCCGGCGACCGTGCTGGGTGCCGCATCGAAGGCGTTGAGCGGGTTGAGCGCGGAGAACACGAAGCCGTCCGGGCCACCGCCCTTGATGACGACCGAGAGCGCGAGGGCGCCGAGCATGATGATCTCGCCGACGAGGAAGACGCCGAGCACGATGCCCGAAATGGAGATCTCGAAGTAGCCGAGCACGGCGACGACGGCGACGCAGATGAGCGCCCAGCCGAACTCGCTGATGAAGAAGTCGGGCAGCAGGGTCTTGGCGAACGAGGCGAAGATGCCGACCAGCGACGCCTCGAAGACGACGTAGGCGAGGGTGGCGACCACACCCGAGGCGAAACCGGTCGTGCGACCGAGGCCGTGGGAGATGAAGCCGTAGAAGGCGCCGGTGGCGGTGATGTGCTTGGCCATGGCGACGTAGCCGATGGAGAAGATCGTCAGGATCACCGTGGCGACCAGGAAGCCGGCCGGGGCGCCGATGCCGTTGCCGTAGCCGACCGCGATCGGCACGTTGCCGGTCATCGCGGTGATCGGGGCGGCGTTCGCGACCGCCATGAAGAGCACTGCGACCAGGCCGATGGAGCCGGGGCGCAGCCGGTGGAACTCGTGAGCGGGGGCGGCCGCGTCGGCGGCCGTGGTCGGTGCAGGATTCGTCTCTGCCGTGGTCATGGGGACACCACCTCCTGATCCCCGATCCTGGGCCGCTTCGACGTCACGTGATCGTGCGCTGCGTAAAACCGTCGTTACGGCTCGACCGAACCCCTGTTCCGGTCTGACCGGAACTGCCTAGGGTCCCCGGCATGGAGCACGACCTGTCGGCAGGGGACGCCGTCCTCGAGCGCATCCACGAGGTCGCCCGGGCCGCCGCCGCGCGCCACGGCCGGGGTGATGCCGAGGTGGTGCTGCTCAACGTCTCGGAGAACGCGACCTTCCGGTTGAGCGACGACCACGGCTCGGCGGCGCTGCGCGTGCATCGCCGCGGCTATCACGCGCCCGGCGCGATCGCGACCGAGCTGGCCTGGCAGGACGCCCTGCGCGAGGAGGCCGGCATCCGCACGCCGCACGTGCTCGCCACCCCGGCGGGCGAGCGCATCGTCGAGGTGCCCGACCCCGACGGCGAGGGCCCGCGCTCCTGCGTGCTCTTCGAGTTCCTGCCCGGCGCCGAGCCCACCGGCGACCTCGCCGGGCTCGCCGCGATCGCCGCTCGGATGCACCGGCACGCGCGCGGCTGGGCCGGCGCCGTCCCCGGCACCCGCTTCGCCTGGGACCTCTCGGCGGCCTTCGGGCCCGAGATGCGCTGGGGCGACTGGCGCGAGGCGATCGGCCTGGACGCCGAGGGCCGCGGCGTCCTCCAGCGGGCCGAGGACGCCGTGCGGGCGCGGCTGGCCGACGTCGGTCGCGATGCCGCGAGCTGGGGCCTGATCCACGGCGACATGCGTCGCGCGAACCTGCTCGAGCACGAGGGCGCGCTGGCCGTCATCGACTTCGACGACTGCGGTTTCGGCTGGTACGGCTACGACCTGGCGGCCGCGCTGAGCTTCATCGAGCACACGCCGCAGGCGCCCGACCTGGTGGCGTCGTGGTTCGAGGGCTACGCGACCGTGGCGCCGCCGGCCGCGCTCGACCTCGACCTGGCGACGACCTTCGTGATGTTCCGACGGCTGCTGCTCACCGCGTGGATCGCCAGCCACCGGCCCGACGACCCCACCGGCGAGCTGGGGGCCGACTTCACCGCCGGCACCTGCCGGCTCGCCGAGGAGTACCTGGCCGGCCGGGGCGCCATCGCCGACGCCGTCCGCGACCGCCTGCCGGCCTGACCCCGAACTGCTCGACGGACGACGAGCCCCGACCCCGAGGAGGAGACATGTTCACGTCGTTGGAGGGCGTCCGCGTGGTCGTCACCGGAGGCACCCGCGGCATCGGCCGCGGCATCGCCGAGCGGTTCGAGGCGGCCGGTGCGGCCGTGCTGGCCACCGGGCGCGACTTCGACATCTCCACGCCGGCCGGTGCGGCGGCGCTCGCCGAGGCCGCCCGCGAACGGCTCGGCGGGGTCGACGTGCTGTGCGCCAATGCGGGGATCTTCCCGCCGGCACCGTTGGCGACGATGACCGAGGCCGAGCTCGACGAGACCCTCGACATCAACCTCAAGGGCACCATCCTCTCGGTGCAGGCGATGCTGCCGCTGCTCCAGGCATCCGGGCGCGGTCGGGTCATCGTCACCTCCTCGATCACCGGACCGATCACCGGTCTGGCCGGTTGGGCGCACTACGGCGCGAGCAAGGCCGGCCAGCTGGGGTTCGTGCGTTCGGCAGCCCTGGAGCTGGCCGCGCACGGCGTCACGGTCAACGCGATCCAGCCGGGCAACATCCTCACCGAGGGGCTGGCCGACCTGGGTGAGGAGTACCTCGCGTCGATGACGGCGAGCATCCCGCTCGGACGGCTCGGCGCGGTCGAGGACATCGGCAACGCCGCGCTGTTCCTCGCCACCCTCGAGGCCGGCTTCATCACCGGCCAGTCGCTGGTCGTCGACGGCGGCCAGGTGCTGCCCGAGTCGCTCACCTGAGGGGCGGGTCGTGGACTCCGCCGTCGACGCCGTCCGACGCCGTCTCGCCGAGCGGATCGCCGCCGGGTCGCTGAGCCCCGGCGAGCGCCTGGGCGCCGAGCGCGACCTCGCCGAGGAGCTCGGCGTCAGCCGCGCCACGCTGCGCTCGGCCCTGGCCGAGCTGGCCGCGACCGGGCTGGTGCGCCGCACGCCGGGTCGTGGGGGCGGCACCTTCGTGGCAGGCAAGGTGACCCGGGATCTGAGCAGGGTCGTCGGCGTGCCGGCGATGCTGCGCGAGCAGGGCTTCGTGGCCGGGTCGCGCATCGTGGCGGCGTCGCTGCGCACCGCCGACGACGCCACGGCCGCGGGGCTCGGCATCAAGACCGACGACCTCGTCGTCGAGCTGGTGCGGGTGCGGTTGGCCGACGCCATCCCGATCTCCCTGGAGTACGCCAGGTTCCCCGCCCTGCGCTTCCCCGATCTTCTCGAGCACCCGCTGGGCGGCTCGATGTACGCCCTCCTCGAGCAGCGCTACGGCGTCACGCCTGTCGCGTCGGTGGAGCGCATCGAGGCGGTCGAGGCGGCGCCCGACGTCGCGGGACTGCTGGAGGTCGAGGTCGGCTCCCCGCTGCTGGCGGTCACCCGCACGACCCGCGACGCCGACGGCGTCGCCTTCGAGCACGCCCACGACCTCTTCCGCGGCGATCGCACGGCGATCACGGTGCACACCCGCCCCGACGGCAGCACGGTGGCGGGTCGCGAGGACGTCGCCGGCGGCGTCAGCCGGGCAGGGCGTGCGGACCGTCCTTGAGGTCGACCCCCGAGCGTCCGAGCCGGCGGGCACCGGCGACGAGTCCGGCGATGGTCCGGGCGGCTCCGGCGTAGGTCTGCCCGTCGGGCGGGTGCACGTTCGAGACGCAGTTGCGCTCGGCGTCGGTGCGCCCGGGCCGCGGGTGGTGGGTGAGGTAGATGCCGAGGCTGTCGGCCACCGAGAGCCCGGGACGCTCCCCGATGATCACGAGCACCGTCTCGGCACCGAGGGCCTCGCCGACGTGGTCGCCCAGGGCCACCCGGGCCTGGGTCGCCACGATCGGTGCCGCGACGACCAGATCGGGAGCGAGGTGGTCGAGGATCGCCTCCAGCAGGCCGACCGCATGCTCGCGGACGGCGCGCGGGGAGAGGCCGTCGGCCACGACGAGCGCGACGTCGACGCGCGCCGCGGCGTCGACGCCGGCGTCCGGTCGCACCCGGGCGACGGCATCGCGCAGGGCCTGCTCGCCTGCCGGCACCCGTCCGAGATCGGGACGCCGCAGGTACTCGGCCCGGTCGGCGGCCCGGCTGGGCAGGTGGGCCGCCCAGCCCGCGCCCGGGGGCAGGGGCAGCTGGGGCAGCAGTGCCGCGACGTCGAGCGGCTCGTGGACGGCGTCGCGGGCAGCGGCGTGGGCCGAGGCCAGCTCCAGCACGCGCGCGGTCGGCAGCGAGGTGCCGACCCGGCCGAGCCCGATGCGGGCCTGGGTGAGTCCGCGCAGCGGGGCCCAGGGGTCCTCGATCTCGCGCTCGAGGGGTCCGGGGGCCGTCATCGCAGACCTCCGGCGAGCGCGCGCAGCGGCGAGACCGGGAGGTCGGCCGGCGCGACGGCACCGCGCTCGTCGAGCATGCCCTGACGTTCCAGCCATCGCTCGAACTCCGGCGCTGGCCGCAGGCCGAGCACTCGGCGCGCGTAAAGCACGTCGTGGAAGGAGAGCGACTGGTAGCCGAGCATGACGTCGTCGGAGCCGGGCACCGCGATCACGAAGTCGGCGCCGGCGACCCCCAGCATCGTGAGCAGCACGTCCATGTCGTCCTGATCGGCCTCGGCGTGGTTGGTGTAGCAGACGTCGACGCCCATCGGCAGACCGAGCAGGCGTCCGCAGAAGTGGTCCTCCAGCCCGGCGCGCAGGATCTGGCGGCCGTCGTAGAGGTACTCGGGACCGATGAAGCCGACCACGGTGTTGACCAGCAGCGGTCGCAGCTCGCGAGCGACGGCGTAGGCCCGCGCCTCCAGCGTCTGCTGGTCGACCGGCAGCCCGCCGGTGCCGAGGTGGGCGCCCGCGGAGAGCGCGGAGCCCTGGCCGGTCTCGAGGTACATCACGTTGCTGCCGACCGTGCCGCGCCCCAGCGAGCGGCCGGCCTCCTCGGCCTCCCGCAGCAGGGCGAGGTCGACGCCGAAAGAGCGGTTCGCGCCCTCGGTGCCGGCCACCGACTGGAAGACGAGGTCGACCGGATACCCCTGCTCGATGAGCCCCAGGGTGGTCGTCACGTGGGCCAGCACGCACGACTGGGTGGGGATCTCGAAGCGCCGCCGCATCTCGTCCAACTGCACGAGCAGGCGTCCGGTGACCTCCGGGGAGTCGGTGGCGGGGTTGATGCCGATGACGGCGTCCCCGCACCCCATGAGCAGGCCGTCGAGGGTCGCCGCGGCGATGCCGGCGGGGTCGTCGGTCGGGTGGTTGGGTTGCAGCCGCGTGGCGAGGGTGCCGGGGGCGCCGATGGTGGTGCGGAAGCCCGTCGTCGTGCGCACCGCGGAGGCCACCAGCACGAGATCCTGGTTGCGCATCAGCTTGGAGACCGCGGCCACCATCTCGGGGGTGAGCCCGGCGGCGTAGGAGGCCAGCAGCCGCGCGGCGTCGGGGCGCACCGCCACCTCGAGGAGGTGGTCGCGCAACCCGCCGACGGTGAGGTGCGCCAGGGGCGCGAAGGCGATCGGATCGTGGCGCTCGAGGATCAGCCGGGTGACCTCGTCGGTCTCAAACGGCACCACCGGCTCCTCGAGGAACCGGTCCAGCGGGACGTCGGCCAGCGCCCAGGCGGCCGCCACCCGCTCCTCCTGGGACGCCGCCGCGCAGCCGGCCAGCTCATCGCCGGAGCGACGCGGACTGGCCTTCGCCAGCAGGTCGACCAGCCCCGTGAAGCCGTAGGTGGTGCCTCCCAGCACCTGCCGGTAGCGATGCCGGTGCCCGCTCACGCGCGCCTCCTCGATCGACGGACGGTCCGTGCGCGGCGGTCGGTCGACCGCCGTGCCGACCACTCTCCCTCGCGCCGAAGACGCAGCCGCGACCGGCGGGTTTCGCCGTCGTTACCGGTCGAGCGCGGTGGCGCCTATCGCTCGCCGCCGTGCAGGAACGCCTGGAGCGCGAGGGTCGCAGCGCCGTGCGCCCAGGCCTCGAACGGCAACGGACGCACGATGAGCTCGGCGTGGATCGCCTGCCCGTAGGCCTGCTCGACGTAGCCGGCGCGCATGGACTCGCGGATGACGTCGAGGGCGACCAGACCCTCGCCGGTGAGCACGACGCTCTGCGGCCCGAAGAGGTTGACGACCGAGGCGATGCCGCGTCCCAGGGCGTGGCCGGCGTCGCGGAAGACCTCGGCCACCCGCTCGTCGTCGGCCGCCAGCGCGACGGCGTCCTCGAGGGTGGCGACGGGGGCGCCGGTGACGGCCTCGACGTCGCGCAGCAGGGACGGCGTGGTGGCCACGGTGTCCAGGCAGCCGTGGCCGCCGCAGTGGCAGGGCCGGTCGCCGGCCACCGGCAGGTGGCCGAGCTCGCCGGAGACGCCGTGGACGCCGGCGAGCAGCTGCCCCTGGTAGGAGAGCGCGCAGCCGATGCCCGCGCCGACGGTGACCACGGCGAAGGAGGTGCGCCCGACGCCGGCGCCGAACCACCGCTCCCCCGCGGTCAGCGCCCGCACGTCGTTGTCGACGGCGACCGGAAGGCCGAGGCGTCCGTGCACCAGCGGCGCGAGCCGGACGCCGTGCCAGCCCAGGAAGTGGGAGTAGGAGACCAGGCCGGTGTCGTCGACGCCGCCGGAGATGCCGATGCCGACGTGCCGCAGCCGGCTGGCGTGCTCGGGGTCGGCGCACAGCTTCTCGGTGACCTCGACGATCACGTCGAGCACATGCTCGACCTCATGGGTCTCGAGTTCCTGCGAGGCGACGCCGCGCACGTGACCCGACAGGTCGACCAGGACGCCGAGCACCTCCGAGCCGGTGACCTTGAGACCGACGACGAAGGCGGCGTCGCCGACGACCTCGACCCGACTGGCCGGACGGCCCAGGCCGCCGGTGCCGGTCGGCCCGACCTCGCGCAGGTAGCCGGCCGTCGTCAGCGGGTTGACGACCTTGGTGACCGCCGCCGAGGTGAGGCCGGTGCTGCGCGCGAGATCGGCCCGCGACTGGGCACCCTCGGTGATCAGCGCGGTCAGCACCGCCACCGTGCCCGGGCTGGACGACGGCAGCCCCTTCACCTGTCGGCTCACGGGGCCACCGTAGCGGCGCGCCGGCGCATCGGGGGCGGCGCTCAACCCTTCGTCGACCCCAGGGTCAGGCCGGCGACGAACTGGCGTTGGAGCACGAAGAACACCAGCAGCACCGGCAGCGCGATCAGCACCGATCCCGCGGAGAGCAGGTTGTAGTCGGTGAAGAACTGGCCCTTGAGGTTGTTGAGCGCGGAGGTGATCGGGAACTTGTCGCCCCGACCGCCCAGCAGCACGGTCGCCCAGAAGAACTCGTTGTAGACCCAGGTGGTCTGCAGGGTCGCGAGCGCGGCGAGCGCCGGGCGCACCAGCGGCATGGTGAGCTGCCAGTACTGCCGCCACACGCTGGCGCCGTCCACCTCCGCCTGCTCGTAGATCTCACGCGGCAGGGTCTTCATGTAGTTGCTCAGGACGAAGGTGCAGAAGCCCATCTGGAAGGCCACGTTGATGATGATCAGACCCCAGTAGCTGCCCAGCAGGTGGCCCGAGTCGCTCATCCAGTACGGCAGCGGCACGACGCGGTAGATACGGAACACCGGCACGAGCAGCGCCTGCGGCGGCAGCAGGTTGGCGGCCAGGAAGAAGCCGAGCAGGGCCAGGTTGAAGCGGTAGCTGAACCGGGCGAGCACGAAGGCCGCCAGCGAGGAGAGGAACAGGGTCAGGACGACGGCCGGCACCGTGATGATGAGGCTGTTGACGAAGTAGTGCCCGAGGCCGGCGTCCTCCCACACCCGCTGGTAGTTGTCGAAGGTCCAGCCGCCGAAGGAGGCGTAGGAGTGGTCCTGGGTGTACTGGTAGTCGCGGAACGAGCTCAGCACCGCCCAGAACAGCGGGAAGATCCACAGCAGCGCGAGGATCCCGACGAGCACGGTGGCGGTGGTGCCGCGGGAGCTCTTCATCGGTCCCGCTCCTCTCGGAAGACGACGCGGAGGTAGAGGGTGATGAAGACCGAGGAGATCACCATCATGATGACGGCGAGCGCCGAGCCGAAGCCGTAGCGGCTGGCCTCGCCCACCACGTTCTGGGCCACGAGGGCGCCGATCAGCTCCAGGCCGTTGGTACCGCGGTTGATGACCCACACCAGGTCGAAGGCGCGGATCGACTCGATCACCACGATGACGACGACGATCATGTTGATCGGTCGCATCACCGGGAAGACGATGCGGAAGAAGGTCTGCACCTCGGTCGCACCGTCGACGGCCGCGGCCTCGCGCAGCGAGGGGTCGACGCCCTTCAGGCCGGCCAGGTAGATGAGCATGATGTAGCCGGTGTGGCGCCAGGCGGTCGCGACCAGCGCCGCCCACAGGTTGACCTTCGGGTCGCCGTACCAATCGACTTGTGAGTGGAACACCTCGTTGATCAGGCCCTGGTCGCGCGAGTACATCAGCTGCCAGATGAAGCCGGTCAGGGCGAGGGAGAGCACGACCGGCATGTAGAACGCCGTCTGGTAGAAGCGTCCGAACCGCATGTTCTTGTCGAGGACGACGGCCAGGAACATGCCGAGCAGCGTCGGGCCGAGGAACAGGAAGCCCAGCCAGATGAGGTTGTGGCGGATCGCCGGCCAGAAGGGCGGGTAGATCGTGACGATGTCGTGGTAGTTCTGCGTGCCGACCCACTGGATGGTGTCGATGGGTCCGATGCCGTTCCAGACGCCGAAGGAGAGGATCACCGACAGCACGGCCGGGAACCAGACCAGGGCGAGCACGAAGACGGCCGGGAGGAGCGCCATGGTCATGACGACCGCCCGGTCGCGTCCGTTCAGGCGACGCCGCAGCGAACGCCGTCCCGGACGCTTGCGGCGGCCCGAGCCGCCGCGCACGTCGAGAGCATCAGCCACCGAAGATCGACACCTTCTGCTCCTGCAGGCTCTTGGTGACGCCGTCGATGTCGTCGGGCGACTTGAGGAACTGCTGGAGCGAGGGGATGACCACGGTCGAGGCGAAGTCCGAACGCGTGTCGCGGTCGAGGAACTGCGCGATGTCGGTGGCCTGGTTGACCACCTCGACCGACTTCTGCTGGAGCGCCGAGTAGACGCTGGTGTCGGCGCCGGAGTTGGCGGCGATGAACGGGGTGTTGCCCTTGTTCGCGGCGTCGGCGGCCTGGGCGGTGCCGAGGAACTTCATCATCTCCTTGGCTCCGCTCTGGTTGCGGCCGGCAGCGGCCACGCAGAAGCCGTCGATCGGGGCGTCGAGGGCCGTCGCGCCGATCGAGGAGTCGAGCTCGGGGAAGGTGAAGAAGTCGAGGTCGTCCTCCTGGTCGGCGATCGCGTCGACGACGAAGGTGCCCAGGAAGTACATGCCGCACTCCCCCTTGCCCATCGAGGTCGCCGCCTCCTGCCAGGTACGGCCCAGCGGGTCGGCCTGGTGGTAGGGCAGCAGCCCGCGCCAGGTGTCGAAGACCTGCTTGACCTCGGCGGAGTCCCAATCGGATTCGCCGGCCATCAGGCTCATGTGGAAGTCGAAGCCGTTGATGCGCATGTTGAGGATGTCGAAGGTGCCCATCGCCGGCCAGCCGTCCTTGTCGGCGAAGGCGAAGGGCGTGATGCCGTCCTTCTGCATCTTGGTCATGAGCGTGGTCAGCTCGGCCAGCGTGGTCGGCGGCTCGTAGCCACGCTTCTCGAAGGTCGACTTCAGGTAGAAGACCGCCCAGGGGTAGTAGCTGGCCGGCACGAAGTACTGCTTGCCGTCGGTGGCCGTGGAGGCCTGCTTGAAGCTGTCGCCGAGTCCGTCGATGGGCCACACGTCGCTGACGTCGGAGATCAGGCCCGACTCGGCGAACTGGTTCATGCGGAAGCCGGCGAACCAGGTGAACACGTCGTCCGGGCTGCCCTGGAGGTAGGTGTTGATGTTCTCCTGGAAGGTGTTGTGGTCGACCGCGTTGAGCGCGACCTTGGTGCCCGAGGACGCCGTGTAGGCGGCGGCGACCGCGGCGAGGCGGTCGTAGGCCGGGCCGGAGCCCTTGGCCTCGTTGATGCCGAACTTCACCGAGCTGCCGGCACCCGAGCCGCCGCCGCTGTCGTCGCCGCCGCAGGCGGTGAGCAGCGCCGGGGCGCCGAGCATCGTCGCTCCCAGCAGCGATCCCTGGAGGAACCGACGGCGGGTGGCGGCGGCCGTGACGACCGCCGACGGGGGGAGCTGCTGCCCGAAAGGTGAACGGGATCGCGACATGGGAACCTCCGTTTGACAACACTTAGGTTTAAGTGGACGAATAGTCCGCGTGACCGCGGTCACATGTCAACCCCGACCCGCCGGAACCGCTCCAGGAAGCGAGCACCAGCCGTGACTCCAGCCGGAAGCCCCGCCGTGTATGCCACTCCCGGTGCGCCGCAGGCGCCCGCCGGACCAGACCAGCGCCCGCGCTGGCGGCCCTCGGCGATCGCGTTCGGCGGCGACTACAACCCCGAGCAGTGGCCGCGCGAGGTGCACGCCGAGGACGTCGTCCTCATGCGGGAGGCGGGCGTCGACCTCGTCACCGTCGGGGTCTTCTCCTGGGCGCTGATCGAACGCTCCCCCGGGGTCTTCGACTTCGGCTGGCTCGACGAGGTGCTCGACCGGCTGCACGCCGGCGGCATCGGCGTCGACCTCGCCACCGCGACGGCGTCCCCGCCGCCGTGGTTGGCCCACCGCCACCCCGAGATGCTGCCCCGCACCGCCGAGGGCACCGTGCTGTGGCCCGGCGGACGCCAGGCCTACTGCCCCAGCTCGCCGGTCTACCGCGAGCACGCCCTGCGGCTGTGCCGGGCGATGGCCGAGCGGTACGCGGGCCACCCGGCACTGCGCATGTGGCATGTCGGCAACGAACTCGGCTGCCACAACGCCTTCTGCTACTGCGATGTGAGCGCCGAGGCCTTCCGCACCTGGCTGATCGATCGGTACGGCGACATCGAGGAGCTCAACCGGGCGTGGGGCACGGCGTTCTGGTCCCAGCACTACTCGAGCTTCGAGGAGGTGCTGCCCCCGCGTGCCGTCACCGCGATCGCGAATCCCACGCAGCAGTTGGACTTCCGGCGCTTCTGCTCGGCCGAGCAGCTGGCCAACTTCGTCGCCGAGCGCGACGTGCTGCACGAGCTCTCCCCCGGCGTCCCGGTGACGACGAACTTCATGGTCACCGAGCACATCCGGGCGCTGGACTACCACCGCTGGGCGCGGGAGGTCGACGTCGTCAGCAACGACCACTACGTCATCGCCGCCGACCCGGAGGGCTACCGCGAGCTGGCGTTCTGCTCCGACCTCACCCGCGGTCTCGCGGACGGCGGGCCGTGGCTGCTCATGGAGCAGTCGACCAGCGCGGTCAACTGGCAGCCGCGCAACGTGGCCAAGCAGCCGGGCGAGCTGCTGCGCAACAGCGTGCAGCACGTGGCGCGGGGCGCGGACGGCGTCCTGTTCTTCCAGTGGCGCGCCTCGCGGGCCGGCGCGGAGAAGTTCCATGCGGCGCTGGTGCCGCACGCCGGCACCGACTCCAAGATCTGGCGCGACGTCGTCCACCTCGGGCAGGTGCTCGACCGCCTCGACGAGGTCGTGGGCGCGTACACCGAGAACGACGTGGCGATGCTCTTCGACTACGAGGCGTGGTGGGGCTGCGAGCTCGACTCGCATCCGAGCATCGACGTCACCTACCTCGACCGCTCGCACGCCGTGCACCGCTCGCTCACCGACCTCGGCGTCGGCGTCGACGTCGTCCACAGCAGCGCCGATCTCACGGGCTACCGGCTGATCATCGTGCCGACCCTCTACTGCCTCACCGACGACGTCGCCGCCCGGCTCGACGCGGCCGCCCGGGCCGGCGCGACGGTGCTCGTGACGTACTTCAGCGCGATCACCGACGAGGTCGACCACGTGCGCCCGGGGGGCTACGGCGCTGCGCTGGCGCCGCTGCTCGGCGTCCGGATCGAGGAGTTCTTCCCGCTCCGCAGCGGCGAACGGGTGACCCTCGACGACGGTTCGCAGGCCGATGTCTGGACCGAGCAGCTGCTCGTCGACGACGCCGAGGTGCTCGCCCGCTACGCCGACGGACCCGTCGCCGGTGCCCCTGCGATCACCCGCCGCGCCCACGGCGAGGGCGCGGGCTGGTACTGCTCGACGCGTCTGGAGCAGACCGCGCTCGACCGTCTCGTGGCGCGTGTCGTGGCGGAGGCGGGCGTCGTGCCGCTCGGCCCGGGGCGTCCGGGGGTGGAGTTCACCGAACGCACCGCCGAGGACGGCCGACGCTGGCTGTTCGTCGTCAACCACACCGCCGAGGAGGTCGCCGTCCCCGTCGAGGGTCACGACCTGGTCGCCGACGCCGCCTTCTCCGGCACCGTCCCCGCCCGCGGCGTCGCGGTGGTGCGGCGATGAGCAGGGTCGGAGTGCCGGTGGTCGAGGTGGGAGGCGCCCCAGCGCCGACCCGCGAGACCCCCGCACCCACCCACGACGGTGCCCACCGCGCGCGAACCCCTCACCGGGACTCGCGGCTCCTCGCTGGCGCTCGTCGCACCTCGACCACCGGACACCCGACACGACGAGCGGAGGTGACGCGATGAGCGAGCGCAGCGAGCTCATGACGGATGCCGTCATCGCGACCGGAGCGCCAGCGGAGGTGACGCGATGACCGAGCGCAGCGACGAGCACGTGACGCATCTGCACCTGCGTCGCGCCGGGACGAGCCTGGTGGTCTCGCTGCCGACCGACGGACTGCCGGCGATCCTGCACTGGGGCGCCGACCTCGGTGCCGACCTCGACACCGAGGCCCTCGCCCGGGCCACGGCGGTCCCCTACGTCGACTCGGTGGTGATGCTGACGCCGTCGGTCGCGGTGCTGCCCCAGCAGTCGGCGGGCTGGCTGGGCCGTCCGGGCCTCCTGGGCTCCCGGGAGGGACGCGACTGGTCGCCGACCTACGCCCTCGCCACCCACCACGTCGAGGACGACGGTGCCGACGCCCGCACCACCGCCCTCGTGCGCAGCACGGCGATCGACGCCGTCTCCGCACTGCTGGTGACGACCGAGCTCGAGCTGACCCCCGAGGGACTGGTGCGACTGCGCGCCGGCGTCCGCAACACCGGGACGGCGCCCTACGCCGTCGAGTCGCTGCTGCCCGCCCTGCCGGTGCCGGCGCACGCCGACGAACTGCTCGACCTGGCCGGGCGCCACAACGGCGAGCGGGTGCCGCAGCGGCGTCCGTTCGACATCGGATCGTGGGTGCGCGAGTCGTGGGGCGGGCGCCCGGGCCACGACTCCGCGACACTCCTGTGCGCGGGCCGCGCGGGCTTCGGCTTCCGCTCCGGCGATGTGTGGGGCGTGCATCTGGCGTGGAGCGGCGACCAGGTGCTGAGCGCCGAACGCACGCACGCCGAGCGGCGCCTGCTGCGCGGCGGCGAGCTGCTGCTGCCCGGCGAGATCCGGCTCGACCCGGGCGAGGAGTACGTGTCCCCCTGGCTGCTCGGCTCGTGGGGCGAGGGCCTCGACGCCCTGTCGGCGCGCTTCCACCGGCACCTGCGGGCCCGCGTCTCGCACCCGGCGTCCCCGCGCAAGGCCCTGCTGAACACCTGGGAGAGCGTCTACTTCGACCACGATCTCCCGACGCTGCTGGCCCTGGCCGAGCGGGCGGCTCGGGTGGGCATCGAGCGGTTCGTGCTCGACGACGGCTGGTTCCGCGGACGCACGGGCGACCACGCCGGGCTCGGCGACTGGAGCGTCGACCCCCAGCGGTGGCCCGACGGGCTGCACCCGCTCGTCGACCGCGTGCACGGGCTGGGCCTGGAGTTCGGCCTGTGGGTCGAGCCGGAGATGGTCAACCTCGATTCCGACCTCGCCCGCTCCCACCCCGACTGGCTGCTCAGCACTGCCCACGGTCCGGGCCCGGCGTCGCGGCAACAGCACGTGCTCGACCTCGGCCACCCCGAGGTGTTCGCCCATCTGCTGGAGCGGCTCTCGGCGATCGTGGGCGAGTACGGCGTCGCCTTCTTGAAGTGGGACCACAACCGGCCACTCGTCGCGGCCGGGCACTCCCCCGACTTCACACCGGGCGTGCACCGACAGACGCTGGCCGCCTATGCGCTCATGGACGCGCTCAAGGAGCGGCATCCCGGGTTGGAGATCGAGTCCTGCAGCGCGGGTGGCGCGCGGCTCGACCTCGGCGTGCTCGAGCACACCGACCGGGTCTGGGTCTCCGACTGCATCGACGCCCACGAGCGCCACCGCCTCGTGCGCTGGACCGGCCTGCTGCTGCCGCCGGAGCTGATGGGCACCCACATCGGCGGTCGCCCCGACCACACGACCGGTCGCTCCCACACCTTGGAGTTCCGGGCCTCGACGGCGCTGTGGGGGCACTTCGGGGTCGAGTGGGACCTCACCACGCTGAGCGACCCCGAACTCGACGATCTCGCGGCCTGGGTGGCGGTCTACCGCGACCTGCGGGGCCTGCTGCACGGCGGGGACGTCGTCCGCGCCGACCTGGCCGATCCCGCACTCCAGCTCGACGGCGTCGTGGCGCCGGACGGGTCGGATGCCCTGTTCCGGCTCTCCGCCCTCGACCGCACCCTCACCCAGCCCGCGGGCCGGGTCCCGATGCCGGGTCTCGATCCCGATCGCACCTACCTGGTGCGCGCCCAGACTCCCGGCGATAGGGCGGCGCGTCCGGGTCGGGGCCGGGTCGGGTGGCTGGACGGCGTCCGGCTGACGGGGCGGCAGCTCGCGGTCGTCGGTCTCCAGGCGCCGCTGCTGCGCGTCGACGAGAGTGTGCTGATCCGGGCCACCGCCGTGGACTGAGCACTGGGCACGGAGCCGCTGCGACTGGGAGCATCCTCGCCATGGCGTGGACGTTCGAGGCCGAGCTGTGGCTGTGGCGCGAGGACCGGCCGGACGCCTGGATCTTCGTCGACCTCCCTGCCGAGGTGAGCGAGGAGGTCCGCGAGCTCAGCGGCCCGCGCCGCGGCTTCGGCTCGGTGCCCGTCGCGGTGCGCATCGGCGGCAGTTCCTGGCGCACGTCGGTCTTCCCCGGTAGCGAGACCTACGTGCTCCCGGTGAAGAAGGCCGTGCGCCGGGCCGAGGGCCTCGACGTCGGCGACGTCGCCACCGTCACCCTCGAACTGGCCTGAACCTGGAATCACCGCTTCCCGAGGTCACCGCACGACGCGGAGATTGAACCGCGCCGTGCCGAGTGCGGCGCCGGTCTGACGCCAGAGGGTGAAGTACATCTCGACACCGCGCGAGGTCTCGATGCCGCCGAGGTCGAGTATGTCGCGGTGGCCGAGGTCGGTGAGCAGCTGCGTCACGGTCGCCTTCGCCTCGGCGTCGTCGCCGGAGACGAACACGGTGCTGGGCTCGCCGAGCAGGTCGGGCTGCACCATGAGCTCGACGTTGAGGGTGTTGAGCGACTTCACGACCCGGGTGGCCGGGTAGGCGCGCTGCAGCCGCTCGCCCAGCGAGTCGTCGTCCTTGACGAAGAGGGTGGGTGGCCAGCCGGCGGAGAGGTCGAGCGGATTGGAGAGGTCGAGCAGCACCCGCCCGGCGAGCAGCTCGGCGCCGATCGCGGCGAGCACCTCCTCGGTGGCTCCTCCGCTGGTCGCGTTGAGCACGACGTCGGCCTCGGCCACCGAGGCGGCGTAGGCGGCCAGACCGACGCCGGGGTGCTCGGCGGCCCAGGCGGAGTAGGGCGGATTGCCGCGCTGGTCGGGCTCGCTGCGAGCGAGGGTCCGGTCGGGGTCCCGGGTGCCGACGACGACGTCGTGGCCGAGCCCGGCCAGGTTGGCGGCCAACGTGCGTCCGACGACGCCGGTGCCGAGCACGGTGATGCGCATGCTGCCTCCCTCGACGGCCGCTCGGGACGAGCGGCCAGGACCGACCCTTCCACGCGGGGGATCCCGCACACCGGAGCCTCCGACTACGGTCGCCTCATGGCCATCGCCCGTTTCCCCGTCGTCGTCCTCGACTGCCCCGACCCCGAGGCTCTGGCCCGCTTCTACGGCGCGATGCTCGAGTGGGAGGTCTCGCATCCGGACGGCGAGTGGTGGGCGATCCGCGCGGAGTACGGCGACTCGATCGCCTTCCAGCAGGTCGACGGCTACCGGGTGCCGCAGTGGCCGGGCCAGGAGCACCCTCAGCAGATGCACCTCGATGTCGTCGTCGACGACCTCGAGGTGGCTGAGGCCGCGGTGATCGGGCTCGGGGCCCGCCGCCACGAGCACCAGCCGGGCACGACCTTCCGGGTCATGCTCGACCCCGCCGGCCACCCGTTCTGCCTCTGCCTCAGCTGAGGCTCACCAGCCTCACCGGCATCGATCGACCACCATCCACGGCACGCCTGCCTCGACATCCCCGGGAGATCCCGTGACGATCCGCATGGACAACGTCGGCATCGCGGTGGAGGACCTCACCGCCGCGATCGACTTCTTCACCGTGCTCGGCCTCGAACTCGAAGGCCGGATAATGGTCGAGGGGCCCTGGGCCGGACGCGTCACCGGCCTGGGTGATCAACGGGTCGAGATCGCGATGATGCGCACACCGGACGGACACGCGCGCCTGGAGCTGTCGACCTTCCTCGCACCGACGGTCGTGGCCGACCATCGCCGCGCACCGGTCAACTCCTGGGGCTATCTGCGGGTGATGTTCCAGGTCGACGATCTCCGGGACACGCTCGAGCGCCTGCAGGCCCACGGGGTGGAGATGGTCAGCGACGACGTCGTCCGCTTCGAGGACGCGTACCTGCTCTGCTACGTCCGCGGACCGGAGGGGATCCTGCTCGGGCTCGCAGAGGCGATCGGCTGATCCCGGCGGCCGCCGACCGGGCCCGTCTCGTCCCTCGACCGATCCTGGTCGCCGATCCTTAACAGGACTATCTTGATCTGAATACTTGTCAAATACTCGGAGGATCACATGTCGCAGACCCCCTCGTCGTCACGCCGATCGTTGCTGGTGGGCGCCGCCCTCGGCACCCCCCTGGCCGCCGCCCTCGCCGGCGAGGCGGCGGTCGCCTCCCCGGCGCGCGGCCACGGTCACGACCACGGATCCACCCCGGTCGACCCGGGCGCGGCCGCTGCCCTGGCGGTCGGCTGGCACCTGCTCACCGAGAGCACGCTCGCGGCCGCCGCGTTCCCCGAGCCGATCACCCAGAGCCGTACCTGGGCCGTCAGCTGGCTCGCGGCCGCGCGGGCAACAAAGGGCCAGAAGGGCGCCTACGCCTCGGCCGCCTTCGTCCAGGCACTGCACGACACCCTGGTCTCCCTCGTCCCGGCCCAGCAGATCGCGCTGGACACCGCGCTCACCAACTCGCTGGCCACCATCCCCGGCGGCTCCGCCAAGTCCGCCGGTATCGCGGCGGGCAGCGCAGCGGCGTCCGCCGTGCTCTCCGAGCGTTCCGGCGACGGCACCGACACCGCCTCGGTCAACACGCCCTTCACTCCCCCGGCCGCCGCGCCCGGCGTCTGGCAGCTGACGCCGCCCACCACGCGCAACGCCGTGCGCGCCGGCCAGGCCAACGCCAAGCCGTTCCTCATCACCAGCAACAACCAGTTCGACCCCGGCCCGCCGCCCGCCCTGGACTCCGCGACCTACCTGACCGACCTCGCCGAGACCACCCGCCTGGGTCGGGTCGACGGTCCGCGCACCCCGGAGCAGTACGCCGTCGCGAAGTTCTGGTACCCGGGCATCACCGGCTTCTCGGCCCAGATCACCCGCCAGCTGCTCATCGGTCAGCCGAAGGCGAGCCTCGCCCAGCTGGCGAAGCTCGTCGCCGTCCTCCACGTCACCAGCGTCGACGCCCAGATCCAGCTCGCGAAGACCAAGTACGACTACCTCTTCTGGCGTCCCTACACCGCGATCACCACGGGGCCGACGAACCAGGACACCACCTGGACCTCCCTCGAGGTCGCGCCGCAGCACCCGGAGTACCCGAGCGGCCACACGCTGCAGGGTGGCGCCCAGCAGGCGGTGCTCGAGGCTCTCGTCGGCAAGAAGTCGCCGGTGACGGTCGCGCTGACGAGCTCGAACTTCGCCGGCCAGTCGCGTCTCTACTCCGACTGGGCGACGATCACCAACGAGATCATCGACGCCCGCGTGTTCGAGGGCGTGCACTTCCGCAACTCCGACAAGGTCGGCGCGCGCGTCGGCAAGCAGGTCGCCAAGTACGGACTCTCGAAGCTGTCGATCATCGGTCTGTGAACCGCACCGCCTGATCCTGCGGCCCTCCCGGCACCTCCCGGGAGGGCCGCAGTGCGTCGGAGCCACGACGCACCGCCGCCGAGGCACTTACGAGATCCTGACCATCCGATGTGATCCACGACCTACGCGTGCGGAGAGAAGCAGGAGCACGGTGGATGCGACCGTGCGGCATCGGGGTCGCACGCTTCGTACGAGGAGCACCCATGTGGACCACCGCCCAACGCCGTCGCCTGACCGAGACCCCCTACGCCGACGCGTTGGAGCACCACGCGGGCGCGGGCATCGCGAACTTCCACGCCCTGCCGGTCGGTTCGCTGGCCCACGCTCCCGATCCGGAGACCTCGGCGCACGCCGAGCAGGCGCGGCGCCTCTTCGGATCCCGTCTGCTGGCCACCCAGGTCACGCTCGGCTCGCCTGAACTCGACTCCTTCTTCCGCGCCCACCGCTCCCTCGCCCGCTCGCGGCGGCTGACGGCCGAGGCGTTCGGCGCCGACGACACCCACTACGTCACCACCGGTACGACCGGGGCGAACCAGATCGCCCTCGAGGCACTCCGCGTCCACGGGGCCCGGGTGCTCGTCGACCGGTCGATGCACCAGTCGGTGCACTTCGCCCTCGACCGGCTCGGCGCGGAGGTCCACTACGCCCCCACCGCACCGGCCGATGCCGAGCACGGCGTCATCACCGCACTGCGGCAGGCCCGCGCGGACGGCGTCGCGTACGACGTGATCGTCATCGGCGTCTCGGCCTACGACGGCACCTTGGTGCAGATGCGCCGCTTCCTGGCCGCCCTCCACGAGCTCACGGCCACGACCGGCTGCCGGGTGCTCGTCGACGAGGCGTGGACGGCGATCCACGCCTTCCATCCCGTGCTGCGCCGCAACGCCGCGGTGCCCTGCATCCGCGAGGCGCTCGACGACCACCCGGACTGGCCGGCGTCCTTCCTGGTCACCCAGTCGACGCACAAGTCGATGCTCGCGCTGCGCCAGGGCTCCTACGTGCACGTGATCGGGCCGGAGTCGCTGCGCGCCGACGTGGACGCCGCGGTCTACCGCGTGCACACCACCAGTCCGTCGCTGCCGATCGTGGCCAGCCTCGACATCGCCCGCGCCCATGCGGTGGCCGAGGGCGAGCGGCTCGTCGATCGGGCACTGGTGCTGGCCGACCGGGTGCGCGACCTCGCCCGCACGACGCCGGGCATCGAGCTGCACCAGCCCGTCGCTGCGGGCGGCGCCTACCAGCTCGACCCGATGAAGGTGCACCTCGATCTCGGCTCGCCCGAGCGCGCCCGGCTCGCGCGGCGCGAGCTCTTCGACGAGTACGGCATCGTCGTCTCGCGCCAGGACGGGCCCACCCTGCTCTTCACCCTCCACATCGGCGTCACCCCCGAGCAGGTCGACACCCTCGTGGAGGCGATCACCACGCTCTACGGCGCCTCACCGACACCGTTGGCGGGCTGCCTCGAGGGCCGCTACGTCATCGCCTACCCGCCGGGCATCCCGCTCCAGGTGCCGGGCGAGCACCTGAGCGCCCCGCCCGAGCAACGCGCCGGCGAGGAGCTCTACACGACGTTCTAGGTCGGGCGGGGCCGCGTCGCTTCAGCTCCTCAGACCCGACGCGTGTCGTAGGCCCAGATCGCCACCTCCACACGGTTGCGCGCACCGAGCTTGGCCATGAGCGAGGCGATGTGGGTCTTCACCGTGCTCAGGCCGATGAACAGCTCGGCGGCGATCTCGGCATTGGTGCGGCCGCGGGCGACGAGGGCCAGCACCTCCTCCTCGCGCTCGGTCAGCGCATCGATCGGCTGGACGGCAGGCTGCGGCGCCCGATCGGCGAAGGTCGCCAGCAGCCGACGGGTCACCGCCGGGGCGATGAGGGCGTCACCGGCCGCGGCCGCATGGATGGCCTGCACGAGCAGCTGCGGGCCGGCGTCCTTGAGCAGGAAGCCGCGGGCACCGGCCCGCAATGCACCGAGCACGTACTCGTCGAGGTCGAAGGTGGTGATGACGACGACCGCCAGCGGGTCCGCGACCCCGGGCCCGGCCAGGCGTCGCGTCACCTCGACGCCGTCCAGCCCCGGCATGCGGATGTCGACGAGCAGGACGTCGGGCCGCAGCCGGGCGGCGAGATCGAGGGCCTCCGGACCGTCGGCGGCCTGGCCGACGACCTCGAGATCGGGCTGCGCGTCGAGGATCATCACCAGGCCGGTGCGCACGAGTTCCTGGTCGTCGGCGACCACCACGCGGATGCTCATGCCGGCCCCTCCACGGGCAGCACGGCCTCGACGACCCAACCGCCGCCGGCTCCGGGTCCGGCAGTGCAGGAGCCCCCGAGCAGCTGGGCCCGCTCCCCCATGCCTCGCAGTCCGAACCCGTGCCGAGCGGCGTCGGACCCCGACGTGCGGCCGTCGTCGACGACCCGCAGCCGGACGACGTCGCCCTCGCGCCGTACCTCGATCCCGATCCGGGTAGCGCCGCGCGCGTGCCGGACGGCGTTGGTGAGCGACTCCTGGGCGAGCCGGAAGAGCGCGCCGTCGACCGGGCGGGGCAGGCGGGTCAACGCACCGTCGAGGGAGACGACCACCCGCGGCGTCCCGTCGGGGCGTGCCAGGGCGGGGAGGTCGGCCACCCCGGCCTGCGGCGCGTAGTCGACGGCGTCCTCCTCGCGCAGCGCCCGCACCATCGAGCGCATCTCGGCCAGGGTTCGCGAGGCCTCGACCTCGATCGCCGCGAGGATGGCGGCGGCGCGTTCGGGCTGGGAGGCGGCGATCACCCCGCCCGCCTGGGCCTGCACCGCGATCGCGGAGACGTGGTGGGCGACGGTGTCGTGCAGTTCGCGGGCGAGCGCCATCCGCTCCTCGTTGCGGACCTCGACCTGCTGGCGACGCCCGAGGTCGGCGCGGTAGCGGAACACCGCCCCGATCGCGACGACGAGCCCGAGGAGCCCGATGCCGCCGATGCGTTCGGTCCACGTGGCCGAGGTCGCGAGCATGCCGAGGGTCGCCACGCCCGCGACGAACGTCGTCCCGACGGCGATCTCGCGCCCCGAGCCCCAGCGGGCCAGGGCGTAGAGCGGCACCAGCACGGCCGTCATCGCATCGAGCCCGAGGTCGCCGACGTCGGTCGAGAGCTGGAGCCCGGCCAACAGCCCGGCGACACCCCAGGCGAGCAGGACGGCGACCAGGGGGCGGGGACGACGCCAGACGAGGGCGGGCACCAGCAGCAGGGCGAGCGCGGTGACGCCGATGCGCCACGTCAGGTCGGGCCGGAGCGCTCCCTCGAGCAGCGCGACGACGGCGTACGCACCGCCCAGGAGGACGTCGTCACGGCCGACCGGCGCCGCATCACGAGGCCGCGGCTCGTGCCATAGGGAGCGTCGGACGGGGACCACCTGCTCAGCCTAGGGATCACCGGGCCCCGCCGTGTCCGCCGAAAGTACGAGCCCGCGACCGCACCTTCGGCGGACCCGATCGCGGCCCCGCGAGGGATGGCAGGGGCCGACCGCGCGACGAGGGTGGAGCCACCGTTCCGACGACCTCACAGGAGTCCCGATGTCCCACCCGACCGGTCCCGCCTTCGACGACCAGCCCGTCTCCGTGCGCCTCCAGCTCGCCGCCGCATGGACGAGCGTCATGTTCGTCTACGTCTACGTCGACATCCTCAACTTCTTCACCCCCGGCACGGTCGCCGACATCCTGGACGGCCGGGTCTTCGAGTTCGACCTCTCCCAGGTGTTCTCGACCTCGGCCCTGCTGCTCATGTCGGTGCCCAGCTGCATGGTCGTGCTCTCGACGGTGCTCCCGGCCCGCGTTGCCCGCACGACGAACCTGATCGCCGCCGGACTGTTCGTCCCGGTGACCGTGTTCAACCTCGCCGGCGAGTCGTGGCTGTGGTTCTACGGCCTCGGCGTGGCCGTCGAGCTGGTGATCCTCGGCCTGATCCTCCGTCTGGCGTGGGCCTGGCCGCGCGCCCGCGCGGCGGTGGCTCAGCGGTCGGCCGGCACTGTGACGGCCGCCCGCTGAGGCCACGAGAGCGAGCAGGCGAGGACGCCGTCCAGCTCCTCAGCTCTCCGCGTCGCGCCCCGCTGCTCGGCGCAGCGGTGCCGCCATCGCGTGGTAGCCGGCGTCGACGTGCAGGATCTCGCCGGTGACGGCGCGGGCCAGGTCGGAGAAGAGGAAGCACACGGCGTCCGCGACCTGCTCGGTGTCGTGCGGGTCCCAGGGCAGCGGGGAGCGCTCCGCCCAGGCGTCGAGCAGCTCGTCGAAGCCGGGGATGCCGCCGGCGGCGCGCGTGTGGATCGGCCCGGCCGCCACCAGGTTCGACCGGATGCCCACCTTCCCGAGGTCACGGGCCAGGTAGCGGTTGAGGGACTCCAGGCCGGCCTTGCAGACCCCCATCCAGTTGTAGACCGACCAGGCGCCCGCGGCGTCGAAGTCGAGGCCGACGAGGCTTCCGCCGGAGGTGGGCGCGAGGCGCTGGAGGATCCGCGCGGTCTCGGCGTAGGAGACGGTGCTGGTGCGGAAGGCCTTCTCCAGGCCGACCGGGTCGACCCCGACGATGTCGCCGGAGAGCGCCGCGCGGGGCGCGAAGGCGATGGCATGGAGGGCGGCATCGAGACGGCCGACCCGCTGTCGGATCTCCTCGACCACGGCGTCCGCGGCCTCGGGATCGGTGGCGTCGTAGGAGATCACGGTGTCGATGCCGAGCGAGGCGGCGGCGTCCCGGGCCTTCTCCAGATCGCGCTCGAGACCGGTGAGCACCACCTCCGCGCCGAAGTCGATGGCCCGCCGGGCGACGCCGCACGCGATGCTCTCGGTGGTGACGACGCCGGTGACGAGGACGACCTTGCCGGCCAGCAACGGACCGGACCAGGCGAGGTCTGCGGCAGTGCGGGTGGTCGGGTCGCCGAGCGCGTCGATCGACATCGCTCCTCCTTCGGACTGGTCCGCCGCGACCAGCGCGACGGAGCTCGTGGGCCGACCTCGTCGGCCCCTGATCACCGGCAGAACATTACCGGTAATCCAGTTCCGGTGTTGGGGTCGATGACGTGATCGGCGACACGGTCAGCCAGCGACGTCCCGCGTGGTGCCGTCGGCCAGGGTGAGGGTGTAGCCGAACGCTCCGCCGAGGCCGGGGTTGTCGCCGTTCGCCTTCCCCGCCGGCCACCACGCGGCGTACCGGCCGTCGACCACGGAGGCCTCGACGTCCGGGCCGACCGGCGGATGCACGGTGACGGCGACGACGTCGCGGCCCACGAAGCCCTCGACCCAGCTGAACCAGTCGTCGCGGCTGAAGGGCCAGGGGCTGCCGCTCGGGATGCTGCCGGTCATGCTGGTGTCCTCCTCGATGCCGTCCGCGGGCGGCCCGTCCGAGAGCGGCGGCGGATCGGTGGTGTAGCTGCCGAAGAAGCCGTCGCCGCGATGGGCGGCGGGGTCGTCGGCGTCGACGACCTCCTCCGGCATCAGGCAGGAGCCCTCCTCCGCGGGGCCGGTGAAGAGCACGAACGCCCAGCCGCCCCGTCGCTCGGCGATCTCCACGGCGCCACCGCCGTCGGGCACCCCGAGGAGGGCGCGGCAGGCCGCGGCGGCGTCCTGGGCAGCTGCTGCCGGGAGCGGCCGGGGCTCCGGCGTCCAGGAGGCGAAGGCCGAGCCGCCGCCGATCAGGCCGGCCGGGATCGCGAGGGCGGCCGCGCCCGCAAGCCCGACCGGCACGAGCAGGCGTCGACGGCGCGATCGGCGCCGGGACGGCGTCCGCTCCCCCGGCGCCTCGGGCGGGGTGGCGACGATGCGGGCGAAGGTGGCCTCCGCGCGGATGCGCTCGGTGGCCGTGAGGTCGGTGGCTGCGGCCGGGTCGAGATCGCGCAGCGCGGTGGTGGTCAGGTCGGCGTCGTGGGTCATCGGGTGCTCCTCGGGTCGGCGAGGCGCCCCGGGGCGCGGTCGCCTGCGGTGTCGTCAGGGAGGTCGGTCTCGGCGACCAGTCGGCGCAGCGCCCGCCGGGCACGGGAGAGCCGCAACCGGAATGCCGTCGGCGCGATGCCGAGCACGGCAGCCGCCTCGGGGGCGCTGAGGCCGTCGAGGACGGCGAGGGCGATCGCCTCCTGGTGCGCTGCCCCCAGACGCGGCCAGGCCGCGGCGAGGTCGAGACGATGCGCGACCAGGTCGTGAGCATCGGCGCCGTCGGGCGCCGACCGCTCGACCTCGGCCAGACGGACGGCGACCGCGTCACGGCGGTCGTCGCGCCGTCGGGAGTTCAGCAGGGTGTGGCGTGCGACCCCGAACAGCCAGGCGCGGGCCCCGGAGATGTCGACCGGCACGTCGTCCAGACGCCGCCAGGCGACGAGCATGACGTCGGCGACCAGGTCGTCGGCGTCGGCCGCATCGACCCGACGACGCAGGAAGCGCAGCAGATCGAGGTAGGTCGCGTCGTAGACCGCCCGGAAGCGCTGCTCGCGCTCGGCATGCGACGGCGTGGGGTTCATACCCTCTTCATGTCCCGATCTCGGCAGGTGTATCACCCTCGCCCCGCAACACCGCTCGATTCACCGCTCACCCGCCGGGTGGTTCTCCCTCGGAGCCGGACGGCCCATCGAGGCCTCACCGGCGGACTCGTCCGCGAGGTCTGCATCGACCCCGCCAAGGACTAGCCAGCCCCACACCACCAAATGAAGAACACCCGGACCCACGTCTCCGTGGATCCGGGTGTCCGCGATGTCCTGGGACATCAAATTTGTAGCGGGGGCAGGATTTGAACCTGCGACCTCTGGGTTATGAGCCCAGCGAGCTACCGAGCTGCTCCACCCCGCGTCGGTGAACCCAACGTTACAAGGGGCGTCGCGATCCGGCCAAATCGGGAGGCGTCACTCCCCCGATGCGCTGGTGCTGGCGTCGGCCGACGGCGAGGCCGACGGGGACGCCGAGGGGCTGGCCGACGGCGAGCTCGAGCTGCCCGAGCCGGACGACGAACCGCGCTGCTGGGAGAGGTCCAGTGCCTGCTGCACCAGGCTCTGGGCGAGCTTGACCTGCTTCTGATAGGTGCCGAGCTTGCCGGCCTCGAGGGCACGGTTCGCGGCAGCGAAGGCGTCGTCGGCCCGCGAGAGCAGGTCGCGGATGCGCTCGTTGACGGTGCCGGTGGCCTGGCCGCCGTTGTCGCCGCCGTTGTCGCCACCGTTGTCGCCGCCCGTGTCGCCACCGGTGTCCCCGCCGCTGGCAGCCGAGGCGTCCAGCACGTCGGCGATGGCCTCGCCGAGGGTGCGGCCGATGCCGACGTTGTCGCCGTAGACGACCGTGACGTACTGGAGGATCGGGTAGCTGGTCTCCGACCCGGCGGTGACGGCGTAGATCGGCTCGACGTAGATGAGCCCGTCGTCGACCGGGAGGGTCAGCAGGTTGCCGTACAGCGGCGGGTTGCTCGAGGAGCTGTAGCGCAGCAGCCGGTTGCGCACCTCGGGGTCCTGCCCGATGCGGTTGGCGATGTTCGCCGGGCCGTCGATGCTCTGGCCCGGGATCTGGAGCACCTCGAGCTTGCCGTAGTTCTCCTTGTCGGTGGCATCGGAGTTCGCCGACAGGTAGGCCGCCAGCGTCGACTTGCCGTAGGGCACGAACACCGAGGTGAGCGACCAGGTGTTCGTGGTCGTCCCGGGAGTCTCGCTGAAGAGCCGGTACGGCGGCTGGAGGGCGTTGTTGGTCGAGTCGTTCGGGTCGAGCGGCACCTCCCACCGGTTGCGGTCGGTGTAGAAGTCCGAGGCGTTGGTGACGTGGTAGCGCGCCAGCTGGTAGCGCTGCACCTTGAACAGGTCGTCGGGGTAGCGCAGGTGCTGGAGCAGGTCGTCGGGGATCGCGGCCTTCGGGACGACGACGTCGGGGAACGCCTTCTCCCACGCCTGCAGGATCGGGTCGGACTCGTCCCACGCGTAGATCGTCACGGTGCCGTCGTAGGCGTCGACGGTGGCCTTGACCGCGTTGCGCATGTAGTTGATCTCGTCGGTCGGCGGCGCCTGCAACCCCGTGTTGTCGGGGCGCGAGTCGTTCGTCATGGTGGCGAACGACTCCTTCTCCGAGCCCGGGTAGCGGTCGGTGGTCGTGTAGCCGTCGATGACCCAGAGGATCTTGCCGTCGACCACCGTCGGGTAGGCGTCGTTGTCGAGCGTCAGCCACGGCGCGACCTTCTCGACGCGCTCGCGGGGCGAGCGGTCGTAGATCACCTGGCTGTTGGCGTTGACGCGACCCGAGAGCAGGAAGTTCGGCTCGCCGAACTTGATGGCATACATGAGCTGCTTGAACGTGCTGCCGATCGGGACGCCGCCGAGACCCTCGTAGGTGGTCTGCCGTTCGGTCTGGGTGTTGGCGTCGGTGAGACCCAGCTCGACGTCCGGGGAGTCGGGCGTCGCCTTGCCGACGATCGAGTAGTCGGGGCTGTCCTCGCCGAAGTAGATCTGGCTCTGGTACCCGCCGGTGGCCTGGCTGAGCTGGTCCTCGCCGGGGCCGATGCCCTCGGCCCACGCGATGCCCTCGGTGGGCGTGGTGGCGTCGTCGGCCTCGAGCTGGTTGGCGTAGGCCGCGATCAGGCCGTCGCCGTGGGTGTAGACCGTGTGCAGGTTCGACCAGTTGCGACCGGCCTCGTTGATGCCGCTCTGGTCGAGCTCGCGGGCAGCCACGACCATCGCCCGGTCGGTGCCGTCGATGGTGTAGCGGTCGACGTCGAGGATCGGCGCGACCGAGTAGTAGGCCCGCGCCTGCTGCTGCTGCTCGAACGCGCGCCGCACCAGCAGCGGGTCGACCAGCGGCACGGAGTTCAGCTGGCGGGTGAGCTCGGCGAGATCGGACTTCGTGGTGGACGACGAGGAGTCGGCGTAGGGCTTCACCTCGACGTCCTGGAGGTCGTAGGCATCCCGGGTCGCCGTGATGTTCTTGGCGATGTAGGGCTCCTCCTTGTCGGCCTCGCTCGGCTTGACCTGGAACTGCTGCACGATGCCCGGCACGATCAGGCCGAGCAGGATGGCGGAGAGCGCCATCAGCGCAGCACCCACCGAGGGCAGGGTCCAGGTGCGCCGCCAGACGTTGAGGAAGAACAGGACGGCGCAGATGAGCGCGATGCCGAAGAGGATGTTCTTGGCCGGCAGCACGGCGTTGTCGTCGGTGTAGGTGACACCGGTGACCAGGCCGCCGCTCTGGCTCACCAGGTCGTAGCGGTCGAGCCAGTAGTCGACCGCCTTGGCCACCAGGAACAGGCCGATGAGCACCGACAGCTGCACCTGGGCGGCCGCCGTCAGCCGCTCACCGGGCGCCTGGAGCCGGATGCCGGCGTACAGGTAGTGGGTGAGGGCCGCGGCGAAGATCGAGACGACGAGCATTGCCATCGCCAGGTCGGTGACGTAGTGGTACCAGGACAGATCGAAGATGTAGAAGCCGATGTCCTTGTTGAAGTACTCGTCCTTGGTGCCGAAGCTGCCGCCGTTGCGCCACAGCAGGAACTGTCGCCACTGCGAGGCCCCCGACGTGCCGGCGAAGACCAGCAGCAGGAAGCCGATGCCGGCCAGCAGCACCTTGCGGATCGGGGTCAGCGACTCGCGGTAGCGGTCGAGGTTGTCCTGGTCGGGCAGGGAGACGAACAGCGGCCGGGCACGGAACGCGATGACGATGTTGAGGCACACCACCACCGCCATCAGGACGCCGGCGAAGAAGAACAGACCGACCCGGGTCCACAGCAGCCGGCTGAACACCGAGCCGTAGCCGAGGTCGTCGAACCACAGCCGGTCGGTGTAGAAGCGGGCGAACCCGGTGAGCGCGAACAGCGCGACCACCAGCACGACGCCGGTCACGATCAGCGCGCGACCCCGACGGCTCGGCCCGGACGGCGCCGGGGCGGCCTCGGACTCCTCGTACATCTCGCTCACGTGGGTTCCTCCTGCTCCTCGGAGACGGCGACTACCGGCCGGGATCGGGGTCGAGGGTGGCCTGCAGCCGCTGCAGCAGACCGGGGACGAGGTCCTCGCCGGTGACCACGAGACTGTCGTGGTCGTGGCTGCGGAACCTCATGGCACAGAACGTCGCACCGTCGCGAGTGGTTCCGGCGGCCAGCCGGAGCTCCTGTCGCGCCGGGTGCGCGGCGGCGAACGCGGCCGCGGCTGCCGGGTCGTCGGGGATCTCGGCGTCGACCTCGGGCGGTAGGACGACGCGCTCGACGACGGCCGCGCAGCCCACGACCTCGGCGGGCCAGCTGATCGACTCCAGCGCCTCCTCCAGGCTCTGCTCGGAGGGCAGCTGGTCCTGCTGCACCGCCGTCAGCGCACCGGAGTCGGGGTCGAGCCCCATCACCGAGGCCAGCGCCGGCTCGCGCCGGATAAGGTCGGCGGTGTCGACGAGCGCGAACAGCTGGGCAGGCTGATCCCACCCGGACGTCGCCACGTGCACCTCGATCTCGACCAGGGCGCGCGCCAGCGGCGTGTCCGGCACCTCGGGGACGCCGTCCGCGGGCGGCGTCAGGCTCACGAGGCGCCCTCGCAGCTCGGGAGCTTCGCCGACGGGTCGGCGGTCCAGGCCTCGATCGCGTCGAGCGCGGTGTCGAGGGTGTCGACGCGCACCAGCTCGGGGTGCGGGCTGGCGGCGCCGAGCGCCTCGGCGCAGTTGTCCTTCGGCACCAGGAACAGCTGGGCGCCGTCGCGCTGCGCGCCGGCGATCTTCTGCTGGATGCCGCCGATCGGGCCGACGTTGCCGTCGAGGTCGAGCGTGCCGGTGCCGGCGATGACCTTGCCGTCGGTGAGCGAGCCGGGCGTCAGGGTGTCGTAGATGGCCAGCGCGAACATCATGCCGGCGCTGGGCCCGCCGATCTGCGGGTCGATGTTGACCCGCACCTGGAACGGGTAGCGGAACAGCTGGCCGGGCTGGACGCCGACGCGCTGCACGCCGTCCTCGACCTCCGGGGTGATGGAGAGCGTCTTGACCTTGCCGTCGCGCTGCACGGTGATCGAGATCGGGTCGCCCTTCGGCGTGGCGCGCACGACCTTCACCAGCTGCTCGGCGGTGGTGATGCGCTCGCCGCCGACCTTGAGGAAGATGTCGCGCGGCTCGAGCTTGCCGTCGGCCGGGCTGCCCGGCGTCACGTAGTAGACGCCGATCGCGGGCTTGACCGGGATGTCGAGGCGCCGCAGCACGTCGGCGATGGCGACGTCCTGGGAGGTGACCATCGAGACGGCGCCCTCCTGCCGGTCCTGCTCGGCCGAGACGTCGTCGGGGTGCACGTAGTCGTAGGGGTAGACGGCGTCCTTGCGGTTGAACCACTCCGAGAGCAGCGGCAGCAGACCGAGCTTCTCCCCCACCGGCGAGACGTTGACGGTGACCATGCGCAGCTGGCCGTCGTCGCGGTAGGTCTTGCGGCCGACGATCTGCACGGTCTCCGAGCCGTTCGGCTGACCGAGGATGTCGACGGTCGGGCCGGGCGAGTAGGTGGCGTACGGCAGCGGGGTGAAGCCGGCCGCCGCGAAGAGGCCGAGCAACAACGGCACCGCGACGAGGGCCGCCATGGTGCGCTGCGTCATCGCCATGCGCTCACCTTCTCATCCGGCGCCAAGGGCACCCGGGGTGGGTGGTCGCCCAGCGCCTAGGAGGCTCGGCGCGAGGGGCGGACGGCGATCCCGGTGCTGCGGTCGGGTGCCGCCGGCGGGGCGGCGTAGCGGCGCGGGGTCTCGCGGGTCAGGGCGCGCGCCAGCTGATCGGTCAGCTCGTCGCGATCGGGAGCGGGGCGCTGCCGACCCAGGACGCCGACCCAGGCCGCCGTCAGGCCGGTGACGACCACCGGCGGCACGAGCCAGAGCAGGATCTCCACGTCTCCGAGGGTAGGGCGCGGAGGGCGCGGTGCCGGTCAGGGCGCGCCGACCCACTCCTCGGTGCCGTCGGTGAAGAGCTGGTGCTTCCAGATCGGCACCTCGGCCTTGAGGGTGTCGATGAGGGCGCGGGTGGCCTCGAACGCCTCGCCGCGATGGGCGGTCGCGGTGCCGACGATCACCGCCAGGTCGCCGATGGCCAGCGTGCCCACCCGGTGCACCGCGGCCACCGCGTGCACGTCGAACCGCTCCGCGACCCGCTCGCACACGCCGGCCATCGTCTCCTGCGCGCTCGGGTGGGCCGAGTACTCCAGGCCAGTGACGCCGCTGCCGTGGTCGTGGTCGCGCACCCGCCCGACGAAGAGCGTGACGCCGCCCGAGCCGTCGTCCCCGAGCGCCTCGAGCACCTCGGCGACGTCGAGCGGCTCCTCGCGCAGCTCGCACAGGCGGACGACGGCGGGATCGCTCAGCGGGGGCACGATCGGCACCCTAGTGCCACCGGCGCGGCGGCGGCGGTCCGCGCCCCGCTCCGCCCTCAGCGAACACCCAGCGACCCTCGGTACCGTGGAGGACATGAGCGACAAGCCCGGCGAATCCGGCGACCCCGGCGACAACCCGTTCAAGGGCACGCCCTTCGAGCAGTTCTTCACCGGGGGCGGCATGGGCGCCTTCGGCGTCCCGGGCTCCGGCATGCCCGACCTCTCCGCGCTCATGGGGCAGATCCAGTCGATGATGCAGCCCTACGACGGTCCGCTGAACTGGGACCTCGCCCTCGACGTCGCCCGCAAGACCGCCGCGCAGGAGCCCGACCCGACGCCGACCCAGCGCCAGAAGGACGCCGTCGCCGACGCGCTGCGCCTGGCCGACCACTGGCTCGACGAGACCACCGCCTTCCCCAGCGGCATCACCAGCACCGCGGCCTGGAGCCGGGCGGAGTGGATCGTCGGCACCGCCGAGGTGTGGAAGGTGCTCGTCGAGCCGATCGCCGCCTCCTCGGTCGAGGCGCTCAGCGCGGCGCTGCCCGAGCAGGCCCGCGCGATGGCCGGCCCGCTCATCGGCATGGTCGGCAAGGCCATCGGCGGCATGCTCGCCCACCAGGTCGGCTCCGGCATCGGCCAGCTCGCCGGCGACGTCCTCACGGTCTCCGACGTCGGGCTGCCGCTGGCGCCCGCGGGCCGTGCGGTGCTGCTGCCCGCCGCGATCGAGGAGTTCGCAGCCGGCCTCGGCGTCGGCCACGACGACGTCCTGCTCTACCTGGCGTTGCGCGAGGCCGCCCACCAGCGGCTCTTCGCCCACGTGCCGTGGCTGCGCGAGCACCTGCTCGGCGCGGTCACCGACTACGCCCGCGGCATCACGATCAACGCCGAGGCCATGCAGCAGCGGGTCGAGGAGCAGCTGCGCGGCATCGACCCCAGCGACCCCGCCGCCGTCCAGGGGCTGCTCGAGGAGGGCATGTTCGACCTCCCCCGCACGCCGGCGCAGGAGGCCGCCCTCCAGCGCCTGGAGACCGCGCTCGCGCTGGTCGAGGGCTGGGTCGACGAGGTCGTCGGGCAGGCCACCGCCGAGCGGATGCCCACCGCCGGGCGCCTCCAGGAGGCCATCCGGCGCCGGCGCGCCGCGGGCGGGCCGGCCGAGGCCGCCTTCGCCGCGCTCGTCGGCCTCGAACTGCGCCCGCGCCGGCTGCGCGACGCCTCCACCCTGTGGGGCTCGCTGCGCACCCGCCAGGGCACCGAGGCCCGCGACGGCGTCTGGACCCACCCCGACCTGCTGCCCACCGCCGCCGACCTCGACGACCCGCTCGGCTTCCGCGAGGACGCCGCCGCCCCGGCCGAGCTGTCGGCCGACGACTTCGACGCCGAGCTGGCCCGCCTGCTCGACGGCGAGACCGGCGAGACCGGCGAGGGCGACGGCGGCGAGGGGACGCCGTCCGCGTGAGCCTGCACGCCGACGCGCTCGCGACCCTCACCGGCTGGACCACCCCCGACCCCGAGCAGGACACCCTGCGGCAGCGCTACGTCGAGCACCTGCGCGCCCACCCCGACGGGCTGGAGCGCGCGTGCCGCCCCGCGCACATCACCGCCGGGGTGCTGGTCATCGACGGCACGGGCGAGCACGTGCTGCTCAACCTGCACCGCAAGGCCCGCCGCTGGTTCCATTTCGGCGGCCACCTCGAGGCGGGCGACGCCACGCTGGCAGGGGCCGCGCTGCGCGAGGGGCGGGAGGAATCGGGCATCGCCGACCTGACGCTCGATCCGGTGCCGGCCCAGCTCGACTCCCACGTCGTCCCGTTCTGCGGCGACGCCGGCGAGGTCGAGCACCTCGACGTCCGCTACGTCGCCTGGGTGCCCGCCGGCACGCAGATCGCCGTCAGCGAGGAGTCCCTCGACGTGCGCTGGTGGCCCGTCGACGCGCTGCCCGACGACCTCGAGCCCCGCATGCACGATCTGGTGGCGATCGCGCGGGAGCGTCAGTCGACCTCGCTCGGCGGCGGATCGACCTTCGAGGCCGCCGACCAGCCCAGCAGGTAGCCCTTGGCCCGCTCCGCCTGCGGGTAGCGGTCGACCCAGCTCCAGAAGCGGGCGTTGTGGCTGGACTCGAAGAGGTGGGCCAGCTCGTGCACGATCACGTAGTCGACGACCCACGACGGCATGCCCTGCAACCGCGTCGACAGCCGGATCGTGCGGTCGCCGGGCGTGCAGGAACCCCACCGGGTGTTCTGGTTGTCGACCCACCGCACCGACTCGGGGATCGCGATGCCGCCGAGGTAGCGGTCGCTCAACCCGATCGCGCGCTGCAGCAGCTCGGCGTCAGAGGGCCGCTTGCGTCGCTCGGCCTTCTCCAGACGGGCGACCATCACCTCGACCCAGTGCTGCTCCTCCGAGCTGCTGAGCGAGTCGGGGATGAGGACGACGATGCGCTCGCCCTCGCGGTAGGCCGACACGGTGCGGACGCGACGCGTCGAGCGTCGCACCTCGACCTCCGCCGTCGGCTCCCCCGCATCCATGACGGCAAACTAACGGCTCGCCCAGGCCAGCAGGCGCTCCCGCGGCCACGTGTTGACGATCCGATCGGGGTCGATCCCCGCCTCGGCGGCACGGGCGGCACCGTAGGGCAGGAAGTCGAGCTGGCCGGGCGCGTGGGCGTCGGAGTCGATGCTGAACAGGCAGCCGACGTCGCGGGCGAGCTCGAGGAGCCGGGTCGGCGGATCGCGCCGCTCCGGGCGCGCGTTGATCTCGACGGCGACCCCGTGCTCGGCGCACGCCTCGAAGACCCGGCGGGCGTCGAAGCGCGATTCCGGGCGGGTGCCGCGACCGCCGGTGACCAACCGGCCGGTGCAGTGGCCGAGCACGTTGGTGAAGGGGTTGGCGACGGCAGCGACCATGCGGCGCGTCATCGCCGCGGGCTCCATGGCCAGCTTCGAGTGCACGCTGGCCACCCGGACGTCGAGGCGGGCCAGCATCTCCTTGGTCTGGTCCAGGCCGCCGTCGTCGAGGATGTCGACCTCGATGCCCTTCAGCAGCGTGAACCCCGTGTCGGCGAGGTGGGCGTTCACGGCGTCGACGACGTCGAGCTGGCGGGCGAGACGCTCGGCCGACAGCCCGCGGGCGACCTTGAGGCGCGGCGAGTGGTCGGTGAGCACCTGGTACTCGCGGCCGAGCTCGATCGCGGTGAAGGCCATCTCCTCGATCGGCGAGCCGCCGTCGGACCAGTCGGAGTGGCTGTGCAGGTCACCGCGGATCGCGGCCATCAGCTCCTCGCCGCCCTGCACGAGCGGGCCGCCGTGCTCGGCCTCGGCGCGCGCCAGGCGGGCGGGGGTCTCCCCGCGCACCGCCTCGGCGATGACGGCGGCGGTGCTGGCGCCGATGCCGGGCAGCTCGGTCAGGGTGCCCGCGGCGGTCGCCGCGGCGACGTCCGCGGGGTCCATCGGCAGCAGCGTGGCGGCGGCGGCGCGGAAGGCCTTGACCTTGTAGGTGTCCTCGCGACCCCGCTCGAGCAGGAAGGCGATCCGGCGCAGCGCGGCCACCGGGCCGTCGGCGTACGGCTCCGGTCCGGACATCCTTCGACTCCTCGCTCCAGGGAATTTCCTCCACACCCGGTGGAGGACGCACGGACGGCGTTCGCGCAGGTCAGCGGCACGCGGATGCTGCGGTGTCGAGCATGCCAGGCCGGTTCATCCACAGGTCTCCCCCGGGTCCGACGGCGTGTCTCCACGGGCCGGGCGGTTCCCCCACAGCTTCATCCACAGCGTCGTCCACAGGGTGGGGGCGCGATGCGTTGACCCCGGCCGGGACGCCTCCTAGCGTGTCGCCTCGACGAGGCCCCCGGGCCCGGGGCGACATCCGCAAGGGGAAGGCGGGTGACGTGTCCGGCCGGGGGCCTCGCCACGTCAGCAGCCCGGTCAGCAGCCGGGTCAGCGGCCGGTGAACCGCGGCGCGCGCCGCTCCTCGACCGCGCGGATGCCCTCCTGGAGGTCGGCGGTGGCCATCGTCACCGGCTGGGCCAGGGCCTCCCACTGCAGGGCCGTCTCGATGTCGGCGTGCCCGCCTCGGGCGAGCGCCAGCTTCGTCAGCCGGCTGGCGATCGGCGCGGTGGCCGCGATCCCGGCCGCCACCTCCAGCACCTCCTCGCGGAACGTCGCCGGCTCGAGGACCCGCGAGACCAGCCCCAGACCGAGCGCCTCCTCGTCGGCCACCAGCCGGCCGGTCAGCAGCAGGTCGCGCGCGGCGGCGGCCCCCACGGCGTCCGGGAGGAGGAAGGTGCCGGCCATGCCGGGGTGGAGGCCGAGCTTCACGAACGGTGCGCCCATCCGGGCACCTCGTGCGGCGAGGCGCAGGTCGCAGGCCAGGGCCAGGCACAGCCCGGCACCGATGGCCGGGCCGTTGATCGCGGCGATCGTGGGCACCTCCAGCCGCCGGATCGCGAGCCAGGCCCGGTAGAAGGCGATCATCCGGGTGCGCAGCTCGTCGACGCTGGCGTCGGGCTCGGAGGCCAGCCAGGAGGTGTTGCCGCCGGAGGTGAAGGCGCTGCCCTCGCCCGTCACGACCACGCACCGCACCGTCGGGTCGCCGACGAGCGCGTCGACCGCGCGGACCCAGGAGTCGGTCATCTCCGGGGACATCGCGTTGCGGCGGTCGGGGTCGTCGAGCACGAGCAGCGCGACGCCGTCGCGGGGGCGCTCGAGGCGCAGGTCGGTCAGCTCCATGGCCGCACCCTAGTGGCGCGCTCGGACCGGTCCGGCGACGCGCCGCGCCACGCGGGGGCACGCCTGTTAGGCGGGCCGTCAGGCGTGGCGTAGGGTCATCCCCGGCTGAGCGGGCCTGCGGGTCCCGACGCCCCGACGGGCTTCCCTGCAGCACCATCCCCGTCGCGACGACCACACGTGAGTACCAAGAGCAAGGAGGCCGTCATGGCGGAGACCTGGAGCGGCGAGTTCTACTGCGTCAAGTGCAAGGACAAGCGTCAGGCTGAGGGCGAGGTCAAGGTGAACGACAAGGGCACCCGCATGGCCAAGGCCGTGTGCCCGCAGTGCGGCACCAACCTCAACCGCATCCTCGGCAAGGCCTGAGCCTTCCGAACGGGCGTCCCACGCCCCACTGACACGATCCCGTCGTCTCCCCTCGGGGGAGGCGGCGGGATCTGTCGTTCCCGGCTCCCTGCGTCCGCGCCTGTGGACGCCGCCGCCCGGACGCTCGCGAGCGGGTAGGAGCCCCGCATGCTGCCTGCCGCACCCGCCCTCGCCCCCGGTGCCGTCGTCGTGCGCCGCGACGCCGCCTGGCTGGAGGTGCGGCTGGGCCTGCGCCGCGTCGCGGTGCTCCCCGACCGGCCCGAGGTCCGCGACGTGCTCGACGCGCTGCGCGAGCACCGGCGTCCCGCGCTCGGCGGGCCGCAGACCCGGGTGCTCGACCGCCTGCTCGCCCACGATCTCGTGGTCGACGGCGCGCTGCTGGGCACCGACGCAGCGGACGAGGTCGCGATCACCGCGCGCGGCGGTCTGGACGCCGCGCGACGCCTGGCAGGCCGGCGCGAGGCCTCCATCGCCGTCCGCGCGGCCGGCGGGCTCGACGACCTCGCCGAACCGGCCCGCGACGCGCTGCTCCGCGCCGGGCTCGCCGCGGCGATCGTCCCGGCGCAGGCCGATCCCGTCGCGACCGACGCCGACCCGACCCTCCTGCTGGCCCACGCGGCCACGGCCGCCGAGGAGGCCGCACCCTGGGTGGCCGCCGGGCTGGAGCACCTCGTCGTCCTCATCGAACCCGACGGATGCGTCGTCGGCCCCTACGTGCACCCCGGCCTGACGGCCTGCCTGCACTGCGTGCTCGCCCACCGCACCGACCGCGACCCGCGATGGCCGCTGACCGCGGCCCAGGTCGCGCGCCTGCGCCCGGCCGCCCTGCGGCCCGACCCGGCGCTGCTCCAGGAGGCGCTGGCGATCGCGGCCGCCGACCTCGTGCGGGCTGTCGAGGGTGACGTCCCGCTCACCTGGTCGAGCAGCCGGCCGGTGCGCATGGAGGGCACCGCCCATCCCGAGGACGACGCGCGCTGGCTGCGCCACCCGGCGTGCGGCTGCGCGTGGGATGCGTGGCCGGCCGACTGAGCATCACGGCCGACCCGGCTCACCAGTACTCGCTGTCGAGCTTCCCCTCCATGGCGCGCAGGTGGGTGCGCGAGCAGTCGGTGCAGGTCGAGACCCGGCGGCCGCGCTCGACCGAGACGGTCCAGGCGAGCAGCGCCGCTGCGTCGTCCTCGAGGCGGCCGCAGTGGTGGCAGGTGCGCGCATCGCTCACGCGGACCAGCCTAGGCCCGAACCAGCCGCGCAGGGGTCCGAACGCGCCGCGACCCGGGCCGGGACGTGGGTCCCGATCCGGGTCGCGGTGGTCGATGTGGACGAAACGGATGCCGAGCAGGATCAGAGGGTCCTGGCGATGGCCAGGCGAGCCTGCTGGGCGACGGCCTCGGCCTTGCGGCTGAGGCGGATGGCCCGGGCGAGCTGACGCTCACGCCGGATGGTCTGCGCCTCTCCCAGGCGCGCGGCCATTTGCGCGCGGGCGAGTTCTTCGTGGATGAGTTGCATCTCGTGGGTTCCGTTCTCGATGGCGCCGAGGGCGCCGGTGCTGGTGGGCTCGGTGGTCGGCTCCGCGACGGTCGCGGGGCCGGTGATGGTCGGGGTCATGGCGTCGTCCTCGTGCAGGTCACAGACCGCGGGCGAGGGCCCGGCTGGCACGGAGGGACTCGGCCTCCGCGCGGCGGACGAGGCGCTGGGCGCGGGCGCGACGCTGGAGGCGACGTACCTCGGCGTCGGCCAGACGCGCACGGACCTGGCTGCGGGCCAGGTCCTCGTAGAAGCTGGACATGGGGCTCTCCTTCGATGATCGGGTGCTGCTGTCGGCTGGATCGGTGCTGCTGTGCTGGTGTGCTGCTGATGTGCTGCGATGCGGCTCAGGCGGCGTCCTTGCGGGGCCGGCCACGGGGGCGCTTGCGCGGGATGACGACGCCCTGCAGGAACAGTTCGCCTCCCCAGACTCCCCAGGGCTCGCGACGCTCGAGGGCGCCATCGAGACACAGGCCCCGGACGGGACAGTCCTGACAGAGGGCCTTGGCGAACTCGACATCGCTGGGCGACTCGGCGAACCAGAGCTCGGGGTCGAACACCCGGCAGGGCATGCGCTCCGCGACGAGGTCGGGTGCGTCGAGGACGTCGGCGACGGTGACGGTCATGTGATCACCTCCTCCTGATGCTCGTGTCGGTCGTGGTCGGGTGGTGCTGGGGGGATACCTGGCCCGGAGAAACACGAAGGCCGCGGATCCCTGATCGGGTTCCGCGGCCTGGAGGCTGCCGATGACGTGTGTCACCAGGTCGGTGGTCTCCAGGCGGTGGTCCCCGGGTAGGACGCCTCGCGCTTGCCGAGGCGACCGATGACGGCGGCCTGGGCGACGCACGCGTGCGTGTTCACGCGCATGCGAGCGGAGGCGCCGGGAAAGGACATGCCGATGTGCGACGGGTTGATATCCGTCGTCCAGGTCATCGTGGTGTTCATGCGGGCCACCTCCTTCAAGGCGTCAGGCGCCGGGATTGCCAGTCCCGTGATGCGCGGGTGAATGAATACGTGAACGCTAACCGCAGTCGGATGTAAGGAGCAAATCATTTTCTTGCTCATGTCGAGAAAATCATTCGACGGGGTGGGAAACGGGGCTCAACCGACGAGCGAGAGGACGTCGTCGCCGTACCGGTCGAGCTTGGAGCGCCCCACCCCGGCGATGCGCAGCAGCGCGTCGGGGGTGCGCGGCTTGTGCTCGGCGATCGACTGGAGGGTGGCGTCGGTGAAGATGACGAACGCCGGCACGCTCTCCTCCCCCGCCCGCTCCTTGCGCCAGGTGCGCAACCGCTCGAACAGCTCCTCGTCGTAGGAGGCCGGGCAGTCCTCGCACCGCCCGCGCTTCTTCTCCACCGCGCTCGCCAGCGGCCGCCCGCACTCGCGGCAGGTCATCGCCTTGCGGCTGCGGCCGGCCGCGGCGGGGGCACGGACGTCGTCGGGCAGGAGCGGCGCGAGGAACCGCGACGGCGGCCGGTTGCCGCGACCGCCGGGCTGGCGGGCCGCCGCCCAGGAGAGGTGGAGGTCGGTACGGGCGCGGGTGACGCCGACGTAGAGCAGCCGGCGCTCCTCCTCGATCTGGGCCGGCGTCTCGGCGTAGGTGATCGGCAGGGTGCCGTCGTGCAGGCCGCAGCAGAACACGACGTCCCATTCCAGGCCCTTGGCGGCGTGGAAGGTGGCCAGCGTGACCCCCTCGGCGACGGGGGCGTGCTGCTCGCTCGCCCGCCGGTCGAGGTCGTCGACGAAGGCGTCGAGGGTCTCTCCCCAGGCCTTCGCCTGGTCGACGAGCGCCTGCCAGGACTCCCAGCGGTCGCGGGTCTGCCCGCGGGCGGTCGGCGGCTGGGAGGTCCAGCCCATGCCGGCCAGCGTGCCGCACACGATCTCGACCAACTCCTCGCCAGTGCGCGGACCCTCCCCGCCACGGGCCGCGCCGCGCAGACGGGTGACGGCCTCGCGCACCTCGGCGCGCTCGAAGAACCGCGCGGCACCGCGGACCACGTAGGGGATGCCGCGGGCGGCCAGCGCCTCCTCGAACGCCTCGGACTGGGCGTTGATGCGGAACAGGACGGCGACCTCGGCCAGCGACGTGCCGCGATCGCGGGCCGCGACGATCGAGGCCGCCACCGCCTCGGCCTCGGCGACCTCGTCGGGGCGCGGGGAGTAGGTGACGTGGGCGCCGGCGCCACGTTGGGCCCGCAGGGCCACGCCCTGGCTGACGGTGCCGGCCAGCAGGGTGTTGGCGGCCTCGACGATCTGCGGGGTCGAACGGTAGTTGCGGACCAGCTCGATGGAGGTGGCTCGCGGATAGCGCTCAGGGAAGCGCTGGAGGTAGCTGGCGCTCGCGCCGGCGAAGGAGTAGATCGTCTGAGCGGGATCGCCGACCACGCAGATCTCGTCACGTCCGCCGAGCCAGAGATCGAGCAGCGCCGACTGGAGCGGGGAGACGTCTTGGAACTCGTCGACGACGAACCACTTGTACTGGCGGCGCACCTGGGCGGCGACCCGCTCGTCGTCGGCGAGCAGTCCGGCGGTGAGCAGGAGGATGTCCTCCATGTCCATGCGGCCCTCGCCGCGCTTGACGTCCTCGTAGCTGCCGAAGACGCGCCCGACGGTCTCGAGGTCGTGGCCGGCCACCGAGCGGCCGCGCTCGGCGGCGATGCGCGCGTAGTCGTCGGGATGGACGTTGCTCACCTTGGCCCACTCGACCTCGGCCGCGAGGTCGCGCAGGAGCGCCTGGTCGGCGCGCAACCGCTGCTGGCGGCTGGCGGCGACCAGCAGCGGGATCTTCGACTCCGTCAGCCGGGGCAGCTCGGTGCCGTGCACGTGGGGCCAGAAGTAGCGCAGCTGGCGCAGGGCGGCGGCGTGGAAGGTGCGCGCCTGGACCCCGCCCGCGCCCAGCCCCCGCAGGCGCCCCCGCATCTCGCCGGCCGCCCGGGTGGTGAAGGTGACGGCGAGGACCTCGGTGGGCGCGTACACGCCGGTGGCGACGCCGTAGGCGATGCGGTGGGTGATCGCCCGGGTCTTGCCGGTGCCCGCTCCGGCCAGCACTCGCACCGGCCCGCGCAGTGTCTCGGCGACCCGCCGCTGCTCGGGGTCGAGGGCCTCGAGGAGGGCGTCGGGGGCGGGCATGGGAACAACTCCTCGGCGATTCTGGTTGGATCGGCGTTCGCCACACACCCTAGATGCCGGAGGGGACACTTCCCGATGAGCGCGACCTTCACGATGTACTCCACCCCGTGGTGCGGCTACTGCCACCGGCTGAAGTCCCAGCTCGACCGTGAAGGCATCCCCTTCGAGATCGTCGACATCGAGCAGCAGCCCGAGGCCGCCAAGCTGGTCGAGTCGGTCAACAACGGCAACCAGACCGTGCCGACCCTGGTCTACAGCGACGGCACCGCCCAGACGAACCCGTCGCTGGCGCAGGTCAAGGAGAAGCTGGCCTCGCTGGCCGGCTGACGCCGACCGAGGCCGCACCGGGTCCGCTGGGAACCGGTGATTCCGGGCTCAGCGCCACTCCCCCGGCAGCGGTCCGCCGTACCAGTGCTCGATGAGAGCACGGCTGATGGAGACCCCGCCGGGCAGGCGCACCTCGCCGGCCTCCGCCTGCTCGCGCAGCTGGGCGCGCGTGAACCAGCGCGCCTCCTCGATCTCGTCGCGGTCGACGTCGATCTGCTCGCTGGAGGCGCGGCCGACGAAGCCGAGCATGAGGCTGGCGGGAAGCGGCCAGGGCTGATTGCCGAAGTACTCGACCTCGCCCACCCGCACGCCGGTCTCCTCGGCGACCTCGCGGCGCACGGCGTCCTCGAGGGTCTCCCCCGGCTCGCAGAAGCCGGCGAGGGTGGAGAACCAGCCCGCGGGCCACACCGACTGGCGCCCCAGCAGGCACCGCTCCTCGGGCGTGCCGGGTTCGCCGGCGGTGACGATCATGATGACCGCGGGGTCGGTGCGGGGGAACTGCGGCCGACCGCAGTCGAGACAGACCAGCTCGTGACCGGCCGCCCGCGCCTCGAGGCGGCCGCCGCAGCGCGGACAGTGCACGGTGGCGCTCAGCCACTCGGCGATGCCGAAGGCATGGAAGACCAAGGGCGCCTCGGCCGATCCCTCGCCCGCGAGCAGGGGCAGGACGCCGCGCAGCGGCATCCACGCGCGCTCGTCGTCGCCGATCAGCGCCGCAGGGTCGTCGGCCACCACCGCGAACCACGCCCGATCGCGCTGCTCGCCCAGGAACACCCGCACCCCGGCCGGCGCCTCCTGCGGCGACACCCACGCGATCTCGCCGGACACGGGCCGCACCCGCGGGCCGGCCATCACCAGCACCCGGGTGGCCGCGTCGGCCCACCTCTCCTCGAGCCACGCGTCGTCGCGACGCCGATGGGCGCTGCGGTCGTGCGGGTCGTCGGCCAGGACCTCGTGGGCGAAACGGTCGGGGAGGCTCACCCCCTCACCGTAGCCGCGTGCAGGATCGCCTCGAGCTCGGCCCGTCCGGGCAGATCGTCGGGCTCGACGAGCTCACCGGAACGCACGTAGAAGAACCCGGCGCGCACCGCGTCGGTCGGGACGCCGGCGAGCTCCGCCCAGGCCTGCCGGTACACCGCGAGCTGCAGCGCGTCGGCGTCGTGGGCGCGGTGGGTCTTCCAGTCGACCAGCAGGTAGCGCTGGGTACCGTCGTCGAGGACGCCGTCGGTGTAGACGGCGTCGATGCGCCCGCGGATCACCTGGCCGCCCAGCACCAGGGCGAACGGCGCCTCGACCCGGTGCGGCACCCGGTCGCCGAACGGACCGGCCTCGAAGGAGGCCGTCAGCTCGTCGAGCTCGGCGGCGGTCGCACCGGTGTCGAGGTCGGCGTCGGCCCGCCCCGGGAGCTCGTCGTCGCCGAAGAGACCCTGCTGGCCGAAGCGAGCCTCGACCCACGCGTGGAACCGGCTGCCGAAGCGCGCCGCCGCCGACGGCGGACGCGGCATCGGCCGGGCCAGCTCGCGGGCGAAGCCCTCGGGGTCGGAGGCCAGCCGCATCAGGCCGGTGGCCGAGAGGCTGTCGGGCAGGGGCAGACTGCCGGCGGCGTCGCGATCGCGGCGACGTTCGGCGAGCAGGCGCTCGATCTCGGCGTCCCACTCGGCGACCTGGGCGACCTCGACCATGTCGAGGCCGGTGTCGGGGGCGTCGGGGTCGGCGGCGAGCACCGCGGCGGCGGCGTCCCGCCGCAGCAGGGCCTCCCGGCCCGCCTCGGTGAGCGGCCACGGCCGGGTCGGGTCGACAGCGGCCATCGGGTTCGGCTCCCCCTTGGCGGGGCGCTCGCGCCACGCCAGCACCGGGAGGTCGTGATCGTCGAGCAGTTCGCGGACGACGCGCTGGTACTCCGAGGGCCCGTAGGGCGTGGCCCGCGTGCTCCAGCAGTAGGAGGTCACCACGAGCCGGTGCGCGGCCCGGGTGAGGGCGACGTAGCCGAGCCGCAGCTCCTCCTCGGCGTCGTGGCGCTTGCAGCGGTCGCGATAGTCGGCGAGGGCGGCCTTGTCGTGGCCCGCCAGCTGCGGCAGATCGGCCGCGTCGCCGCGCAGGGCGGCGGGCAGCACGGCCGGCGAGGAGGTCCACAGCGTGCGGGAGCGGTTGCTGGGGAAGCGGGTCTCGCAGACGCCGACGACGAAGACGGTGTGCCACTCCAACCCCTTGGAGCGGTGCACCGTGAGCAGCTTGACCGAGTCGGCGAGGCTCGGGGTGGCCAGGTCGAGGCCGTTGCCCTGGTCGTCCTCGGCGGTGAGGTAGGCCAGCAGCGCCGCGATGCTGACCTCGCCGTCGACGGCCTGGAAGTCGGCGACCGCCTGGAGGAACAGGTCGAGGTTGTCGCGGCGGGCCGCGGCCGCCGGGCTCACCGCGGAGGCGAGTTCGACGTCGACGCCCGTGACCTCGACGATGCGCCGCACGAGGTCGAGCAGCGGCTCGCCGACGTGGGAGCGCAGCATCCGCAGCTCGCCGGCCAGCAGCGCGAACCGCTCGAGGGCCTCCGGCGAGTAGGGATGCTCCCCGGGATCGTGGAGGGCGTCGTCGAGCGCGGGGATCTCGGCGGGGTCGACGCCGTCGACGATCTCGAGGAGATGCTCGGCCACCGTGGCGGCGTCGTCGGCGGGACGGCCCTGGCGTCCGGCGAGCTCCTCGGCCCGGCGGCCCAGCAGGCGCAGGTCGCGGGGGCCGATCGCCCAGCGCGGACCGGCCAGCAGCGTCACCAGCGCCGCGTTGGCGGTGACGTCGTGCAGCAGGTGCAGGGTCGCGACGATCTCGGCGACCTCGGGCAGCCGGAGCAGCCCGGAGAGGCCGACGATCTCGACCGGCACCCCGGCCGCGCTCAGCGTGTCGAAGACCTCCGCGGCATGGGCGTTGTCGCGGACCAGGACGCCGATGTCGGACCAGGCGATCGGCTCCCCCGCGCTCCCCTCGTGCGCCGCCACGACCTCGCTCGCCAGATGCTCCAGCTCCTCGGCGTGGGTCTCGAAGACCGCCGTCTCGACGATGCCGGGCGCGGCGCCGGGCGCGGCCTCGAGCGGCGCGACCTGCGGGTAGGCGTCGAGCAACGGTGCAGCGAGCCGGTTGGCGAGGTCGAGGATGAGGGCGTCGGAACGCCGGTTGACGGTGAGCCGCCGGATCGGCACCTCCTCGGCGCCGGCGGCCGGGAAGGTGTCGCCGAAGTTGAGGATGTTGGAGACCGACGCACCGCGCCAGCCGTAGATCGCCTGGTTCGGGTCGCCGACCGCGGTGACCGCGTGCCCCCGCCCGCCGGCGGGATCGGGCCCCGAGAAAAGCCGGGAGAGCAGGATCGCCTGGGCCACCGAGGTGTCCTGGTACTCGTCGAGGAGGACGACGCGGAAGCGGGACCGCTCGACGGCGCCGACGTCGGCGTGCTCGACCGCGAGGCGCGCCGCCAGCTCGATCTGGTCGGAGAAGTCCATGAGGCCGAGATCGCGCTTGAGGCGGCGGTAGCCGGCGACCAGCCCGAGCAGCTCGGTGCGCCGATCGATGGCGAAGAGCGCCTTCTCGATCTCCTCGCGGTAGGTCTTGCGGTCGCGCCCGGCGCGCTCGGCGTCCAGCTCGCGCTGGAAGGCCCGTCGCTCGTCGGCGTCGAAGGCCGCCACCCGGTCGAGGGGGACGAGGTGCTCGCTCATCGCCGAGTCGAGCGCGAGGAGGTTCTGGATCGCCGTGGCCGGATGGTCGGTGAGATGGCGGACGACGCCGGTGTGCTGGTCGACCACCCGCGCGCCCAGCTGGTAGCGCGCGGCGTCGGTGATGACCCGGGTGTCGGGCTCGTGGCCGATACGCAGTCCGTGGTCGGTCAGCAGCTGGGCGGCGTAGGCGTTGTAGGTCAGGACGCTGGGCTCGAGGATCTCGGCGTCGTCGTCGCTGCGGGTCTCGCCGCCCGTGGGCAGCAGGACGCCGGCCGCGGTCAGCGCGGCGCGGATGCGGTGGCGCAGCTCAGCCGCCGCCTTGGTGGTGAAGGTGAGTCCGAGGACCTCCTCGGGGCGCACCTGACCGGTGACCACGAGGTAGACGACCCGCGCCGCCATCAGGGTCGTCTTGCCCGAGCCCGCGCCCGCGATGACGACACTGGGTTCGAGCGGGGCGCTGATCGCCGCCCACTGCTGGGGGCTCGGGGCGTACTCGGTGCCCATGACGCGGCGCAGCTCCTCGGCGTCGGCGATGGGCCGCGGCTGCCACCCGGGAGCGGCTCCGCGCAGCTCGACCTGCGCCTCGACGGTGCTCATGCGATCACCGGACCCGCGCTGCGCACCGGACACAGGGACACGAACCCGCAGTCGCGGCAGTGCTCGCCGGCCCGGGCCGGGAACACCTCGCTGCGCAGCATCGCCGAGGCGTCGTCGAGCAGGCGCAGCAGCTCGACGCGCTCGGGGCCGCCCTCGTCGTGCGCGGCCTGGGCCTGCACGACCGCGACCTCGGACTCGTCCGGCAGACCGAGCTGCACGAGCTCGGCCCCCTCGGCGACGACGTCGGCCGGCACCCCCTCGACCGCGGCGAGCGCGCCGTGGTCGACGGCGTACTGGTAGAGCGCCAACTGCAGATGCCGCTCGACGGCCGGGCCGGTCGGCTTCGAGCGACCCGTCTTCAGGTCGACGACGACCACCCGCTCCGGGCCGGGAGGACCCTCGGAGCCCTCCTCCGACGCGACCAGCTCGAGCCGGTCGGCGTACCCCCGCAGCCGCACCCGCTCGCCGCTCGGCAGCGGGACGACGGTCTCGAAGGCGGCCTCGACGGCCACCAGGCGCCGCGGGTTGTCGTGGTGCCAGCGCAGGAAGCGTGCGAGCGCGGCCTGCACGCGGTCGTACTCGCGGGCCTTCGACCAGGGGGTGCGGAACTCGAGCCGGTCCCAGACGGCGTCGACCTCGTGCATGAGCGCCTCGACGCCGGCCTCGTCGGCCGCGGCCTCGAGCTCGCCCCGGGCGACCCGCTCGGCCAGGGCATGGACGACGCGGCCCAGGTTGGCGGCCTGGTGCGCCCGGGCCACCCCGCCGGCCTCGCGCTCGAGGAACCAGCGGGTCGGGCACAGCTGGAGGCCCTCCAGGAGGGTCGCCGAGACCGCGATCGGCCGATCGGGTTCGCGCACGGGCGCGGCCGATCGGCTGGCCGCGCGGGTGCCCCACCAGGTGGCCGGATCGGCCTGGGGCACCTCGCGGGCCAGGACGGCGAGCCGGCGGGCCGCGGCGTCGCGCAGCCCCGGCGCGGCGTCGGGATCGGCGAGGGTGCGGCGCAGCTCGGCCACGACGCCGTCCATGGAGAGCGGTCGCCGCGGGCGGCCCTGGATGCTCTCGACGGTGACGCCGAGCTCGTCGAGGAAGCGCGAGGGCTGCTCGCCGTCGTCGTCGGGCGAGGCCACCGCCGTGACGACGAGCCGCTCGCGCGCCCGGGTGCAGGCCACGTAGAAGAGCCGACGCTCCTCGACGAGGAGGTCGCGGGTGCTGATCGGCGGCACCAGGCCGTGCTCCCCGATGCGGTCGGCGCCCAGGAGACCGGTGCGGCGGCGCAGGTCGGGCCAGGTCTCCTGCTGCACGTGCGCGACGACGACCAGCCGCCACTCCAGGCCCTTGGAGCGGTGGGCGGTGAGCAGGCGGACCGCCGACCCGCGGGTGCCGCGCTCGGCGAGGGTGTCGGCCGGGATCTGCTGCTCGAGGAGGGTGTCGAGGAAGGCCCGCACCCCCAGGTGGTGTCGCCGCTCGGCGGCCCGGGCCGCGAGGTCGAACAGGGCGCACACGGCGTCGAGGTCGCGGTGGGCCCGGCGCGCCGCCGACCCGCCCGCGTCGACGGCCCGACGCAGCCGGGTCGACCACGTGGAGCCGGACCAGAGGGTCCACAGGACCTCCTCGGGCGAGGCGCCGCGATCGAGGTCGGCACGAGCGGTGGCGAGGAGCGTGGCCAGTGCGCGGGCCCGCGCCGCTTCCGGGCCCGGCAGCCCGTCGAGGAAGCCCGGCACGGCGAGGCAGGCCTGCACGAGCTCGCGGGAGGGGCGTGGCGAGCGCTCCTGCTCGAGGGCCTCGTCGCGCTCACGGGCGCGCAGCAGCCGCGCCAGACGCCGCAGCTCGGAGGCGTCCATGCCGCCCAACGGCCCGAGCAGCATCGCCTCGGCGCGCCCGCCGTCGACGGAGGTCAGAGCGAGGTCGTCGGGCTCCCCCGCCGCGGCTGCGGTGACGCCTGCTCCCCCGTCGGCCTCCGCGACGCCCGGCGCCTCGTCGGACACCGGACGCCGCACGACCGCCCGCAGCGCCTCGAGCAACGGCAGGACGGCGGGATCGCGCACGAGCGGGACCTCGTCGGCGGCCACCTCGACCGGGACGCCGGCGGCCCCGAGCGCGCGCCGCAGCGGGGGGATGGAGCTGCGCCCCGAGCGCACCAGCACCGCCATGTCGTGCCAGGCGATGCCGTCCTCGAGGTGGGCGCGGCGCAGGAGGTCGGCGAGATGCTCGGCCTCGGCGCGCTCGGTGTCGAAGGTGCGCACGACCACCCGCCCCGCACCGGCACCCGGCGGCGGGTCGGCGACCGGGGAGAGGAACGCGACGCGTGCCTCCTCCGGGATGCTGCCGGGCAGTCCGAGACGCCCGGCCACCCGCTGGGCGGCCACCAGCACCCGCGGCCCGAACCGCCGGGTGGTGCGCAGGGCCACGACGTCGGCGGGCCGCCCGTCGGCGTGCGGGAAGGCGGCCGGGAACTCGAGGATGCCGCGCACCTCGGCGCCGCGGAAGCCGTAGATGGACTGGTGGGGGTCGCCGACGACGACGAGGTCGCGGCCGTCGCCGGCGATGGCCCGCAGGAGCGCGACCTGACCGGGATCGGTGTCCTGGTACTCGTCGACGAAGACGTGGCTGATCTCCGCGCGCAGCTCGGCACGGTGGGCCTCGGCCTCGAGGACGGCGCGACGGATGAGGTCGGCGTAGTCGGTGGCGCCCTGGAGGTCGAGCACGGTGAGGTACTGGTCGAGGAAGAGTCCGGCGGCCACGAACTCAGGCAGGGCGTGCTCGCGCCCGAGCGCGGCCAGCTGCTCGCCGTCGAGCCCCTTCTCCCGGGCCCGCGCCAGGACGGCGCCGACCTCGCGGGCGAAGCCGCGGGTGCCGAGGGCACGGCCCAGGCCGGGGGGCCAGCTGACGGACTCGGGGGCGTCGGTGAGCAGGTCGCGCAGGACGACGTCCTGCTCGGGAGCGCTCAGCAGCCGCAGCGGCCCCTCGTAGAGGTCGGCCGGTGCGTACCGGCGGATGAGCCCGTAGGCGAAGGAGTGGAAGGTGGCCGCCATCGGGGACCCGAGCGTGCGGCCCAGGCGGGCGGTGACGCGGTCGCGCAGCTGCTCGGCCGCCTTGCGGGAGAAGGTCAGGGCCAGGATCGAGGCGGGGTCGACGCCGCGGGCCTCCACCCTCTCGACGATGGTCTCGACCAGCGTGGTGGTCTTGCCCGTGCCGGGCCCGGCCAGCACCAGCATCGGACCGCCGGGATGCTCCACGACGCGCCGCTGGTGCTCGTCGAGGACGGGCGGGGCCGGCGCGGGTGCGGGCGCGCGGAGGACCGGCGCGGGGGCCGCGTCGGGCCGGGCGGATCGCCGGCTGCGTCCGGACGCGGCGGCGGGAGGCGTGGTGGTCGACATCGGGACCATTCGACCATCCGGCTCCGACACTTCGGCGGGACCGACCCGCCGGGCTGTCCCGGGGTCCGGCGCGCCGCGGAGGCCCTAGGCTCGACGCATGCAGACCGAGGTCCTCTACAGCCCGGCGTACGCCACGGCCAAGCTCACCCTCGCGGCCGGCGAGGCCGTCCGCGCCGAATCCGGGGCCATGCTGGCCATGTCCCCCGGCATCTCCATGGAGACGTCCACGCAAGGTGGCGTCCTCAAGGGACTCAAGCGCGCCGTCCTCGGCGGGGAGTCCTTCTTCATGAACACCTTCACCGCCCAGCAGGACGGCGCCGAGCTCTACGTCGCCCCCTCGCTGCCCGGCGACGTCGTCGCCTGGCCCATCAACGGCACCCTCTACGTGCAGTCCGGCTCGTTCCTGGCCTGCTCGGCGCCGATCACCGTCGACACCCAGTGGGGCGGCGGCAAGACCTTCTTCTCCAGCGAGGGTCTGTTCATGCTGCGCATCTCCGGTCAGGGCGAGCTCGTGCTGAGCAGCTACGGCGCGATCCACGCCATCGACCTCCAGCCGGGCCAGACCTACACGGTCGACACCGGCCACATGGTCGCCTGGACCGAGGGCATCCAGTACAACGTCCGCAAGGTCGGCAACTGGAAGTCCACGTTCTTCTCCGGCGAGGGTCTGGTCTGCGACCTGACCGGCCCGGGCCGCATCTACCTCCAGACCCGGAGCACCGATGCGTTCCTCGGCTGGCTGGTGCCCAAGCTCCCGACCCAGTCGAGCAACAGCGGCGGCGGCACCCTCGGCGGCCTGCTCAGCTGAGCTCGGGACCGCCGCTCCCGCGCGACCACGAACGGGCCGCGGACGCCGACCCCGCGGGGTCAGGCGTCCGCGGCCCGTTCGTTGTAGACCCCGGCCTCCTGCTGACCGGTGAGCGCCTGGATCGCCGTCATGATGCGGTCGGTGACCTCGCGGCGCGCACGACCGAGCGGGACGCCGTCGTAGGACGTCTCCGCCGACGGGCCGGTGACGTGGATCGGCGCGCCGAAGCGCACCGTCACCCGGGCCAGGCGCGGCACCCGTGAGCCGATCGGCTGGAGCCGTTCGGTGCCGATGAGCCCGACGGGCACGACCGGGACGCCGGCCGTCAGCGCGAGGTGGGCGACCCCCGTGCGGCCGCGGTAGAGCCGCCCGTCGCGCGATCGCGTGCCCTCGGGGTAGAGACCGAAGGCCTCCCCGCGGGCCAGCACGCCCAGCGCCGTGTCGAGGCTGCTCAACGCCGCGCGGGGGTCGTCGCGGTCGACGGGGAGCATGCCGAGGCCGGAGAACCAGGCCCGGCTGACGGCGCCGCCGAGGCCGCTGCCGGTGAAGTAGTCGGACTTGGCGAGGAAGACCACCTTGCGTGGGACGACGACCGGGATGACCACGGAGTCGACGAAGCTGAGGTGGTTGCTGGCGAGCAGCACCCCGCCGGTGGCGGGCACGTGGTGCAGGCCCTCGACGCGCGGCCGCCACACGGCCCGGGCCAGCGGCGGGAGCACCGGGTGCAGCAGGCGGTAGAGCGGATCCTCGGCCATGGTCACCGAGTCTGCCGGTTACCGGTCGGTCAACCGAGGCGGTGTCCGCCGGACGGCGTCCAGAGGGCCTCGCGCAGGTCGACCGAGCCTCCGGCGCGCAGCGGCGTGCCCTCCGCGAGGTAGTGCTGTCGGGCCTCGTCGAGGTGGCTGGGCGGGAGGGAGCCGTCGGCGCGGACCACCCGCCACCACGGCACCCCGCCGCCGTGCTGGGCCATGACGTTGCCGACCCGCCGGGGCCCGAACGACCCGATGGCCGCCGCGATCGCGCCGTAGGTCGTCACGCGACCGGACGGGATCTCCTCGACGCAGGAGAGGACCGCCTCGACGAACTCCTCCGGATGCCGCACGGCCCCATCCCAGCATGGGAGGGGGCCGTGCGTCGCGCAGGGGCTCGGGGTGTGGCTCGGAACTGCCGTCGAGCTGCCTCCTGAGCTGCCTCTTGAACTGCCTCGGAGCCGGCTCGGCTCCGTATCAGAGGATGCCGCTGAACGGCTCGGTGCCCAGCGCCAGCTTGAGGCCGCTGATCCCGGAGTGCGCCTGGGCGAAGGCGAGCTCGCGGGAGAGGTCGCCGATGCTGTTCGACAGCGGCAGCGGGGCGATCGAGACGGTCGAGAGGACGCCGATCGCCTTGCCGTCGGCGTCGAGGAAGCCCGAGCCGGAGTCGCCGGGGATGCCGGGCGTGAGGGTGTAGAGCGGGTGGCTCCACCCGCCGTCGGCCTCGGAGTCGCCCAGACCCACGCCCGCCTTGGGCGAGAGCAGGGTCAGGCCGCCGCGCAGGCTGGAGTTGCCGTAGCTGTAGATGTTGTCGAAGAGGCCGAGCGTGGACGTCGACAGGCCGGTCGGACCGCCCCAGAACGGAACGCTCGGGTTGACCTTCGCGACGTCGGCCGCGGCCACCTTGACCAGCGCGAAGTCGTTGTAGGCGCAGGTGTTGGCGTCCTTGGTGCCGAGCTCCTGCATCGTGATCCAGGAGGAGTACACGAGGGTGCCCTTGCCGATCACGGTGCCCTCGTCGATGAGGCTGCCGCCCTCGTTGAAGGTGACGGGGGTGCCGACCGGCTCGGACTCGGTGGTGCAGCCGTCGGTGTCGGTGGCCGCGCCCTTGCCGGCGCAGTGGGCGGCGTAGCCGATGTAGACGTTGCCGACGGAGTCGGTGAACACGAAGTTGCTCGTGCACTGCGAGCCCTTCGTGTACATCTGCGTGCCCGGGGTGAGCGTGGCCGAGTCGGCCGGCGCCCAGGCCGCGAAGCGCTTCGCCTTGACGGTGGGCTGCTTGCCCTTGCCGCGGGCGGCGTCGGCCTGCGGGGCGATGCTGGCCATCAGCAGCGCGACGAGGGTGAGCAGGAGCATGGGGAGGACCAAGGTCCGAGAGGAGAGCCGCATGCCTCTCCAACGAGCAGAGCCCCGGACCGTCACGGTCCGGGGCCCCGATCTCGACTGTCGGGATCAGTACGACGGCTGGCTGGGGTCGATCTGGTTGACCCAGGCGACCACGCCGCCGCCCACGTGCACGGCGTCGTCGTAGCCGGCGCCCTTGATGACCGCCAGCGCCTCGGCCGAGCGGACGCCCGACTTGCAGTGCAGGACGACCTGGGTGCCGGAGTCGACGCTGGGCAGCTGGGCCAGGGCGTTGCCGTTGAGGAACTCGCCCTTGGGGATCAGCACCGAGCCGGGGATGCGGTTGATCTCGTACTCGTTGGGCTCGCGGACGTCGACGAGGACGAAGTCGCGGGTGCCCTCCTCGCGCTCCTTGAGCATGTGCTCGAGCTGCACGACCGAGATCGTGGAGCCGGCGGCGGCGTCGGCGGCCTCGTCGGAGATCGCACCGCAGAAGGTCTCGTAGTCGATGAGGCCGGTGACGGTCGGGTTCTCCCCGCACAGGGCGCAGTTGGGGTCCTTGCGCACCTTCAGCTTGCGCCAGGTCAGCTCGAGGGCGTCGTAGATGACGAGCTGGCCGACGGCCGGGTCGCCGGCGCCGGTGAGGACCTTGATGGCCTCGTTGACCTGGATCGAGCCGATGCTGGCGCACAGGACGCCGAGGACGCCGCCCTCGGCGCAGCTCGGGACCATGCCCGGCGGGGGCGGCTCGGGGTAGAGGCAGCGGTAGCAGGGCGCGTCGACGCGGTTGCCGTCGGTGTCGACCGCGTGCGGCCAGAAGACCGAGGCCTGGCCGTCGAAGCGGTAGATCGAGCCCCAGACGTAGGGGATCTTCAGGAAGTACGCGGCGTCGTTGACCATGTAGCGCGTCGCGAAGTTGTCGGTGCCGTCGACGATGAGGTCCCAGCCCTCGAAGATGCGCATCACGTTGTCGTTGTCGAGGCGCTCCTCGTAGACGACGACGTCGATCAGGGGGTTGATCTCGGCGACGGACTCCTTCGCCGAGACCGCCTTGGGCCGGCCGACGTCGGACTGGCCGTGGATGATCTGGCGCTGGAGGTTGGACTCGTCGACCTCGTCGAACTCGACGATGCCGAGGGTGCCCACGCCGGCGGCGGCGAGGTACATGAGCGCGGGGCTGCCCAGGCCGCCGGCGCCGATGACGAGCACCTTGGCGTTCTTCAGGCGCTTCTGACCCGTCATGCCCACGTCGGGGATGATCAGGTGGCGGCTGTAGCGGCGGACCTCGTCGACGGTCAGCTCGGCTGCCGGCTCCACGAGTGCTGGGAAGGTCACGGCCGTGCTCCTCGGGTGTGCGTGTGGTGGCGGTGGACGGGACGCTCAACGCCGTCCGCGCCCGGGGTGTTCCCCGCGCCCGATCGGACGGCGGGATGCGGGTCCATCGTCACAGGGACGCCGCGTCGGCGCCGACGACGTCCCGTCATCCGGACCCGGGGCTACCAGCGAGTAGGCTGCGGCTCCGGAGCCCGCCACCCACACGGGCCCGCGCATCATGCGAAGGAGCAGCATCGTGACCACTGGGCAGTACACGGGCGCCACGGAGCCCGACGCCGAGCAGCGACCGCGCGGGGGCCGCATGCCCCGGCGCGAACGGCGGGCCCAGCTCCTGGAGTCGGCGCTGGAGGTCTTCGTCGCCCAGGGCTACCACGCGGCCGCCATGGACGACATCGCTGACCGGGCCGGCGTCTCCAAGCCCGTGCTCTACCAGCACTTCCCCGGCAAGCTCGACCTCTACCTCGCACTGCTCGACTCCTCGTGCGACGCCGTCATCGCCAACTGCCGTGCGGCGCTGGAGTCGACCGACGACAACAAGCTGCGCGTGGCGGCGACCATCGACGCCTTCTACGAGTACGTCGCCAACGACACCGGCGCGTTCCGCCTGGTCTTCGAATCCGACCTCACCAACGAGCCCGCGGTGCGCGAGCAGGTCGACCGGGTCACCCACGAGTGCGCCGCCCTCATCGCCGAGGTCATCCGCGACGACACCGGGCTCCCCGACCCCGCCTCGCGGCTGCTCGCGGTCTCGCTGGTCGGCATGGCCCAGGTGAGCGCGCGGTTCTGGCTCTCCGAGGGCGGCGGCATCGAGCGCCCGCAGGCCGCGGCCCTGGTCGCCGGGCTGGCCTGGCGCGGCATCCGCGGCTACCCGAAGGCCGAGGACCCCGCCTGATCCAGGCGGGGCCGGGCCGGCTGACCAGACCTCCGCGCGGACCTCTCCCCCGCTCCTCGCGGCCCGCCCCGTAGGCTCGGGCCGACGCCGACGGCGTCCATCGTCAGATCGATCGAGGAGGTACGCCGTGGAGGTCAAGATCGGCATCCAGCAGGCTGCGCGGGAACTGGTGCTCGACGTCGACCACTCCGCCGAGGAGGTCGGGAAGCTCGTCGCCGACGCGCTCGCGTCGGACGGCGTCGTCGCCCTCACCGACACCAAGGGCCGCCAGGTCTTCGTGCCCGCCGCCAAGCTCGCCTACGTCGAGATCGGCAGCAGCACCGTGGGGTCGGTCGGCTTCCTGCGCTGACCCCGCCCTGGCCCGAGCCCGACGCACACGGAGCCGCTCCTCCCCGGCCGGGGTGGGGCGGCTCCTGCGTCTGCGGGAGGGAGCCCTCAGGACTCCAGGCCGAGCTCGGCCATCCGGGCCGTGTGCCGCTCGGTGAGGCGGGTGAACATGCGCCCAATCGCGGCCAGGTCGAGGCCGGGCCGGTCGACGCCGCCGGCGAGCAGCGAGGACAGCGCGTCGCGCTCGGCGGCCACCCGCTGCGCCTGGGTGAGGGCCTCGCCCATCAGGCGGCGTCCCCACAGGGCGAGCCGCCCGCCCAGGCGCGGGTCGGCGGCGATGGCCGCCCGCACGCGGTCGACGGCGAAGGCGGCGTGGCCGGTGTCCTCCAGCGAGGCCACGATGAGGTCGCGGGTGTCGGCGTCGAGGAACGCGGCGATCTCGCGGTAGAAGTCGTCGGCCAGCCCGTCGCCGACGTAGGCCTTCACCAGGCCCTCCCACCAGTCGGCGGGGTCGGTGCGGTCGTGGAAGGAGTCGATGGCCTCCCGGAAGGGCCGCATCGCGGCGTAGGGGTCGGCGCCCAGCGCGGTGAGGCGGTCGTGCAGGGGCCCGACCTTGGCGAACTCCGCCGAGGCCATCCGCGCGATCGCGACCTTGTCCTCCAGGGACGGCGCGAGCTTGGCGTCCTCGGCCAGCCGCTCGAAGGCGGAGATCTCGCCGTAGGCGATGACGCCCAGCAGGTCGACCACCGCCTCGCGATAGGCCGGATCGGCGAACGCGATCGGGGTCTCGTCGAGGGCCGTGGCGGTGACCGCGGTGCCGATCGGTTCGCCGTCGTCGGGGGCAACAGGGGCCATGAGCGCACTGTATCCGCAGGTCGCAGGTAGACTGATGTCGTCCGGTCGCACCCACCGCCCTACCTGGGCGGCCACCACCGGCCGCCGTCTCGGCACCGACGAGCGGATGGGCGCGGCCACGTATGTGCGCGGCAGGCCACCCGACCTCACGCAGTCGTGACTCGTTCCGGCCCGCCGCATTCCGATGAATCGGCACGCCGAACCTCACGAAAGCGATAGACCACTGACCACGTTCCGAGAGCTCGGGGTCCTCCCCGAGATTTGCGACGCGCTCGAGCGCGCCGGCATCACCACCCCGTTCGCCATCCAGGAGATGACCCTCTCGGTGGCCCTCATGGGCACCGACCTCATCGGCCAGGCCCGCACCGGCACCGGCAAGACCCTCGCCTTCGGCATCCCGGTGCTGCAGCGCTCGGTCGCACCGAAGGACCCCGACTACGTCGACCTGCCCCAGGGCAAGCCGCAGGCGCTCATCGTCACGCCGACCCGCGAGCTGACGATCCAGGTCGCCAGCGACCTCGAGATCGCCGGCGCCGACCGCGGCCTGCGCGTCCTCACCGTCTACGGCGGCGTGGGCTACGAGGGCCAGCTCGAGGCCCTCGAGGCCGGTGTCGACGTCGTCGTCGGCACGCCGGGTCGCCTCATCGACCTGGCCAACAAGCGCGCCCTCGACCTCTCCCACGTGCACGCGCTCGTGCTCGACGAGGCCGACGAGATGCTCGACCTCGGCTTCCTGCCCGACGTCGAGAAGCTGCTGCGCATGACGCCCGAGACGCGCCAGACCATGCTGTTCTCGGCCACGATGCCCTCGGCCATCGTGGCGCTGGCGCGCATGCACATGCGCCACCCGATGAACATCCGCGCGGAGTCCTCCTACGAGAACGCCACCGTGCCGGCCACGGCGCAGTTCATCTACCAGGCCCACGACCTCGACAAGCCCGAGATCATCGGCCGCATCCTCCAGGCCGACGACGTCGAGAAGGTCATCGTCTTCACGCGCACCAAGCGCCAGGCGCAGCGGGTGGCCGACGACCTCGTCGAGCGCGGCTTCAGCGCCAGCGCCCTGCACGGCGACATGGCGCAGGTGGCCCGCGAGAAGGCGCTGACCCGCTTCCGCGAGGACAAGCTGAAGGTGCTCGTGGCCACCGACGTCGCGGCCCGCGGCATCGACGTCCGCAACGTCAGCCACGTCATCAACCACACCTGCCCCGAGGACGACAAGACCTACGTGCACCGCATCGGTCGCACCGGTCGTGCCGGCGCCACGGGCACGGCGATCACCTTCGTCGACTGGGCCGACCTGCACCGCTGGAAGCTCATCAACAAGGCGCTCGACCTGCCGTTCGACGAGCCGCAGGAGACCTACTCGACCTCCGAGCACCTCGTCACCGACCTGGGCATCCCGGCCGGCACGAAGGGCCGCATCAAGGCTGAGCGCCCCGTCGAGCGCGCTCCTCGCGAGGAGCGCGGCGAGCGCACCGAGCGGCCGGCCCG